>JBBSTU010000078.1:0-16658 GCA_038235595.1 Actinomycetales bacterium
ATCACCGTGCGGTTGCCTACGGTGGCCAGCTCGGGCATCGGAGCGGGTACCCGGAAGGTGCGCTGGCCATCGGGGCGCAGGAACATGGCCAGGCCGTCGCTCATGTACTGCCAGGCCATGGCGTTGTCCTGCGGGTCGCGGGCCGGGGCGAGCAGTGCCTCGACATCCGAGCGTCGCATCTGTTGCATGAGCAGGTCTTCGACGCCGGTGACAAGGTTCTTCCACCTCAGCTTGTCGGTCTCGATGCCGCTGCCGAAGCGATGGGTGGGCATGAAAAGCGAGACGTGCGGGCCGTCTGGTCCTGGCTGCGCGAGCGAATCGAGCTCGGCGCGGGTCAAGAGATCCATGGGTGTCCTCCCGATCGGGTTGACGCTCCATCGTAGCCCGTCGAGTCAACCTGGCCGGGTGTGGCAGGCGTGCTCGCCGACAAATGCATTGGCGCGCAACAGGATTCGTGCAGCCACCGGCGCTCGCCCTTCGAGGAGGTGCCAAACGGAGGTCGATGGGGAGTGCTCCCCATCGACACCTCATGCGGGCTCGCCTAAGTTCGTCAGTGTTGCAAGGGACGGCCAACTTCGGCTGGTCCGGAGATCATCCCGAACAGTCGGGGGACGCACGAGAGGGAGAACGACATGGCTTGGCTCGGAATGAACGACGATGAGGTCAACGCCCAGGGCAACGTGCTGCAGCACCAGGCCGAGGCGATCCAGAAGCTCATCAGCAAGGTCGACAGTGAGGTCGAGTCACTGAAGGCGAACTGGCAGGGTGACGACTCGAAGCAGTTCGAGCAGGAGTGGACCGGAACGCACCGTCCCGAGCTGCAGAAGGCGCAGAAGCTGCTCACCGACATGAAGTCGACGATCGACCGTGAGGTCTCGCAGCAGCGCTCGACGTCGTCGCAGTACTGATTGCGACAGCGATCGATCAAGCACTGATCCAGTACTGATCCAGTACTGATCCAGTACTGATCCAGTACTGAGGGCACCCGCCACCGACAACGCACGTTTCCGAAGGGATCTGAACCATGGCTGTTTACAAGAAGGGCATGAACGCCGACGCCGTGTCGTCGTCCGGCGACAAGCTGATCGGCTACAAGGGCGAGCTCGACGGCATCGTCGAGGCCGTCAACGGCGCCGTCAACTCGATCAAGAGCAACTGGGGTGGCACCGACTCCGAGCAGTTCCAGAGCGACTGGCACGGCCACCGGCAGGTCGTGTCGGCCGCCGGTGACAAGCTCGACGCGATGGGCAAGAAGTGCAAGACCAACGCGGAGTCGCAGAAGCAGACCTCGAGCAAGTGAAGTCTGTGGCGGCCTGAGGGGGGCTGCCAACCGACCCGGTCAGGGGTCCACACGAACGAAGGGCGGTCGCTTCCTCAGGGGACGGAGCGGCCGCCCTTCTCGCATGCCGGAATATATGCTGTCCGTTCGGCTCCTTGAAGCAGATTCTGTAGGATTGGTATGACCGCGCAACAGAATCTGCTTCCGAGGGGGCCAGCCATGACTATTTTTCCTTCCGTCCACGTGCTTGACGACGACGCGAGTGTCGTCACCATGTTGACCGACCGCGGCCTCCCCGTGGTCGCGTCGCCGAAACTGGCCGACGTGGTGGTGCTGGCCCGGCTGGGCGACCTCGACCGCGTGCTCACCGACCTGTCGCCGCGCGCCGGCGTCATCGCTCTCAGTGCGCAGGGCGCCCCGGACGGCCTGCATCTGGCGGTCGTCAGCGGGGCCCCGCAGGGGGTCGTCGAGGTCGCCACCCGTTCCCTGGGAGCCGGCGCCCTCGACCTCCTGGCGCGGGTCGACCCGGCCACGCTCGCCGCCACCTCCGCCCTGAGCGTCGAGGCCCCGGCTGTTGCCCTGCTGAACGCCGGAGGTGTCGCAGTGGCCGCAACCGGCCGCCTCGAGGACCGTCACGTTGCCGTGCTGGCCGTTGAGCCTGGTACGGCGAACGACGCCGACGACTCGTTCGCCGAGCTGCTGGCCAACGCCGTGTCGTTCGTGGCCCCGCCCGCAGACACCCACTTCTCCGACGCGCCGCACCCGCTCGTGGCCGAGCCCGCGTGGCAGAGCCTCAAGGCCGCGGTGACCGAGCTGCGGCCGCTGCAGGCCGCCAACGGCTCGGTGCCCGACCTCGACAGCCGCGAGCACGCCACCCGGCTCGTCGGTGAGATCACGAACGGCATCCACGGCTTGGCGCCCCTGCTGCCCCACGACGCCGACTATCTCGAGGCCCTCGTCAAGGACTTCACCCGCTGGGCCGACGGCGGCTTTGAGGTGCCCGACTTCCTCGACGCCCTCACGGCGTTCGCACCGGCGAGCAAGCGGGTCGACGGCCTGCCGCACCTCGTCGTCTTCCCGATGTACACCCAGAACGGCAACCCCGACCGTAACGTCGAAGCCGTTCTGCTGCAGGTGATCTGGCCCGACTTCATTGCTGAGCTCGAGGCGGGCGACTACTCGAACAAGCTCTTCCTGCCGATCCGCTTCCTCGACTTCACGCCCGGTTACGACACGAACTCGGCCGTGCTGTTCCCCGAGACCGTCGCCATGCGCGAGGTGCCCGCCTTCACCTGGGGTGGCATCTTCGCCGACCGCGAGGCCGCCCGGTTCCGCCGCGTCGTCAGCGAAGCGGCATCCGTCACTCGGCTGCCCCTGCCCCCGGACGCCGCTCGCCTCGTGGCCGACCAGCAGCTGGCCGAGCGCACCTTCGTCATGTGGGACCTCATCCACGACCGCACCCACATGCACGGCGACCTGCCCTTCGACCCCTTCATGGTCAAGCAGCGGATGCCGTTCTTCCTCTACGCGCTCGAAGAGCTGCGCTGCGACCTCACCGCCTTCCGCGAGTCGGTGGCGCTCGAGAAGCAGGGGCACCCGTACGCGCGCATGGTGCAGTACGCGGTGCTCTTCGACCGCATCTTCCGCTTCGCCATCACCGGTTCGCGGGTGCGCAACTACGACGGCCTCGGGGGCCAGCTGCTCTTCGCGTGGCTGCACCAGAAGGGCGTGCTCCACTGGACCGACAACCGCCTCACCATCGAGTGGGACGCTGTGACCGAGCCGGTGCTCGAGCTCGGCCGCGCCATCGAGGACCTCTACTGGCGCTCGATCGACCGGCCGAAGGCCGCCCACTGGCTGGCCGCCTACGACCTGGTCGCCTCCGTCGTCACTCCGCACCCGAGCTCGGCGTGGTCGCGCAACGCCGCCGGAGACCGCACCGCCCTACCGCTCGACGGCCCGCCCAAGGGTCTGACGGATGCCGTGCTGCCCGACGAGTTCCCGCTGTCGATGTTCTTCGAGGCACTGTCCAAGAAGATGAAGCCGGTCATCGAGTCGACCGCCGGCATCACCGGCGCGACCGGCGACACCCCGGCGGCGTGACAGGGCACACTGGTGGGGCCGGACGCACCGTCCCCTCCGCCGATCCTGCAGGAGCCTGCCCATGAGCGTTGTCATCGTCACCGGAGCCACCGGCGCGACCGGCCGTGCGACCTGCGCCGCCCTGGTGGCCGCCGGTCACCAGGTGGCTGCCGTCGACCGCGACGCGACCGGGTTGGCCGCGATCCTCGTTGAGGTCGAGTCGACCTCGGGCACTGAAGCGCTCACCACACACACCTGCGACCTCACCGACGCGGTGGCCACCCATGGCGTCGTGAGCGAGATCCGCGAGGCCCGCGGCGGCATCGACGGCCTCGTGCACCTAGTCGGCGGATGGCGTGGTGGGTCGACGTTCACCGAGAACGTCGACGAGGACTGGTTGCTGCTGCGCTCGTTGCTGGTCGACACCCTGCGGAACACGACCCTGGCGGTTCACGACGACCTCGCCGCTTCCGATGCCGGTCGAGTGGTGGTCATCACGGCGGCCTCGGTCGAGAAGCCGACAGCAGGCAACGCCAACTATGCCGCGGCGAAGGCGGCTGGGGAGGCGTGGATCCTCGCCCTGGCCGACTCCTTCCGGTCGCTGCAGTCGGGTCACGCGGAGTCACCGACCGCGCAGAAGGCTGCGGCGGTGACGGCGGTCGTCAACTACATCGGCACCGGCCGCACCGCCACCACCCCGGCGCGGCTGGCCCAGAGCATCTGCGAGATCATCGGCGGTGACGCCGCCGCCCTCAACGGCTCACGGGTCGACCTGCGCCCCGACGCCGCGCGCTGACGGTCGGCGGCCCTCGCCCGGCAACCGCCGGGTGACCAAGGGGTCTGACCGAGCGGTCTGACCGAGGGGTCTGACCGAGACGACCCGAGCCCTTTCGGAGGAGAGACGTGACGAGCACGACCCAGAGCCTGCCCATGAGCCTGCACGACCGCGAGCGCCGTGGCTTCGCGTCCGACAACTACGCCGGCCTGCACCCCGAGGTGCTCGAGGCCCTCACCGCGGCCAACGGTGGGCACGAGATCTCCTACGGCGAGGACCTCTACACCGCGCGCCTCCAGGAGGTCGTGGGTGGGCTCTTCGGTGAGGGCGCCACCGCCTGGCCGGTCTTCAACGGGACAGGGGCCAACGTGCTGGCCCTGCAGGCCATGCTGCCGCGGTGGGGCGCGGTCGTCTGTGCCGACACGGCACACATCCAGACCGACGAGAACGCCGCCCCTGAGCGCGTCGGCGGCCTCAAGCTGCTCACCGTGCCCACGCCCGACGGCAAGCTCACTCCCGAGCTGATCGACGCGCAGGCCTGGGGCTTCGGCGACGAACACCGCGCCCAGCCGCTGGCCGTCTCGATCACCCAGACCTCCGAGCTCGGCACCTGTTACACACCGGACGAGATCCGCGCGATCACCGCCCACGCCCACGCCCTCGGCATGCGGGTGCACCTCGACGGCGCTCGCATCGCGAATGCCGCTGCCTCGCTGGGTGGTTCGCTGGCCTCGTTCACCTCTGACGTGGGCGTCGACATCGTCAGCCTCGGCGCCACCAAGAACGGCGCGCTGGCCGCTGAAGCCGTTGTCGTGCTCGACCGCAGCCTGACCGCCGAGCAGCACGGGCTGGTCTACCTGCGCAAGCTCAACATGCAGCTGGCCTCGAAGATGCGGTTCATCTCGGCTCAGCTGCTCGCGCTCTACGACGGCGACCTCTGGCTGCGGTCGGCCGGCCACGCCAACGAGATGGCTCAGCGCCTCGCGACCGGAGTCGGCCCGCTCGATGGCGTGACGATCACCCAGGCCGTGCAGGCCAACGCCGTGTTCGCTGTGCTCGACCGCGACGTGGCGAACGCGTTGCGTGAGCGCTTCCGGTTCTACGACTGGAACCCGGCCACGGGAGAGGTGCGCTGGATGTGCTCGTGGGACACGACGGCATCCGACGTCGACGCCTTTGTGGCCGAGCTGCAGCGGCTGCTCGCGGTGGCCTGACCTCAGCGTCGGCCGCTGCTGGTCAGCGTGGCCGACCGCTGTCGGGGGTTTCGCCTAGAGTTTTGGTGTGGGTGATGCTGCGATTCTCGCCGAAGACCTCGTCAAGACGTTCGGGGGGAAGGTGCGCGCCCTCGAGGGGGTGTCGCTGCGCGTCGAACCCGGAACGGTGCTCGGGCTGCTCGGCCCAAACGGCGCCGGCAAGACCACCGTCGTCAACATTCTGACCACGCTCCTACAGCCCGACTCCGGCCGGGCCGTCGTGGCTGGCATCGACGTGCTGCACGACCCCGCCGCCGTGCGTCGTTCGATCGGGCTGGCCGGGCAGTTCGCCGCCATCGACGACCAGCTCACCGGGGCCGAGAACCTGGTCCTCGTCGGCCGGCTCAACCATCTGCCGAAGACGCAGGCGCGCTCGCGCGCCACCGAGCTGCTGGGCCGCTTCGGCCTGTCCGAAGCCGGTGGCCGCGCCGCCAAGACCTACTCGGGGGGTATGCGCCGCCGGCTCGACCTCGCGGCCGCGCTCGTGGCCCGCCCGCCCGTGCTCTTTCTCGACGAGCCCACCACCGGGCTCGACCCACGTAGTCGCATCGAGCTGTGGGAGGTCATCGAAGACCTCGTGCGCGAAGGCACCACGCTGCTGCTGACCACCCAGTACCTCGAGGAGGCCGACCGGCTCGCCGATCGCATCACGGTCGTCGACCACGGGCGGGTCATCGCCGAGGGCACTTCGCCCGAGCTGAAGGCCCGCATGGGCGGAGCGGTGATCGAGGTGCGCATGGCCGATGCCGAGGGGGGTCGCTCCGCGCACCGGGCGCTGGCCGGGGTCGGCGACGGTGAGCCCAGCCTCCAGGGTGAGGTCGTGCAGGTGCCGGCCACCGACGGCACGGCCGTGCTCAGCGAGGTGGTGCGCCGGCTCGATTCCGCCCACCTGACCGCCCGCGGGCTGCAGCTGCGCGAGCCGAGCCTCGACGACGTGTTCCTGGCCCTCACCGGTCATGGCGCCGAGGCGGATGCCGCTGCGCCGGGCGGTGACCCAGGTGACCCCGGTGACGAGCCGACCTCGCCGGGCGAGAACGACACGCTCGTGAACCAGAGCGGCGGAGGGCGACGATGACCACGATGACCCGGGCGCAGGCTCGCGAGGCGCAGTCGGGCGACCACGGCTCCGCACTGAAGTGGGCGGTGAGCGACACCCTCGCCATGGCCGGGCGCAACCTGCGCCGACTGCTGCGCCAGCCCGAGCAGATCATGTTCAACCTCGTCTCGCCGATCATGTTCGTGCTGCTGTTTCGCTACGTCTTCGGCGGCGCGATCGGCGGCTTGGCACAGGTGAGCTATGTCAACTACCTGATCCCCGGTATCGCCGTGCAGACCGTGTTGTTCAGCGCGGGCGTCACCGGCTTCGCTCTGGCCGATGACCTGCAGAAGGGCTTCATCTACCGCCTGCGCTCCCTGCCGATGGCCCGCAGCGCCGTCTTCGGGGGGCGGGTGGCGGCCGACACCGTCAACAACACGCTGGGCCTGCTCGTGCTCATCGCCACCGGGTTCGCGGTGGGCTTTCGACCCTCGAACCTGCCCGGCCTGGTGCTCGCCGGGTTGCTGTTGCTGCTGTTTGCGCTCGCTGTCAGCCTCGGCTACGCCCTGATCGGTATGACGGTGCGTAGCGCCGAAGCGGTCAACGCCGCCACCTTCCCGATCATCTTCCCGCTCACCTTCGCCTCTTCGGCGTTCGTACCGGTCATGACCATGCCCGACTGGTTGCAGGGCTTCGCGACGCACCAGCCGGTCAGTGTGGTCATCAACGCCGCCCGGTCGCTCATCCTCGGCGACTCCGCCACCGAGGCCCAGCGGGCCCAGCTGTTCGGCGGCGCCGACACGGCATCCCTCGTGCTCCAGTCGCTGGCCTGGACCGTCGGCATCGGGCTGCTGTTCGGCGTGCTCTGTACCCGCAAGTACCGCAACCTCAGCTGACCTCGGCAGAAGCGTCTATCATGATTACCCTTGCGGGTATGTAACCGATAAGGTAGATTCAACTGCATGGATGCAGTGTTGCAGGCTCTGGCCGACCCGAGCCGTCGCACGGTGCTCGAGATTCTGCGGGACCACCCGGCGAGCTCGGGCGAGCTGGCCGATGCGCTGCCGATCGCCAGGCCGGGGGTGTCTCGGCACTTGCGCGTGCTGCGGGAGGCAGGCCTGGTCGACGTGCGCCACGACGCGCAGCGCCGGATCTACAGCCTGCGCCCGGAGGCGCTGGTCGAGGTGGACGAGTGGTTGGGCGAGTACCGCAACCTGTGGCAGAACCGGCTCGATGCCCTGCACACGGAGATCGCACGAGGGAAGAAGGTGCACGGATGACCGGAACGATGTGGGCGCTCGACAACGAGCGGGGAGCGGTGCGGGTGGAGGACGTGTACGACACCGACATCGATGACCTGTGGAGGGCGTGTACGACACCCGAGCGACTGGCGCGCTGGATCGCTACGGTGTCTGGCGACCCGAGCGTCGGTGAGACGGTGCAGGCCGTCTTCACCAGCACGTGGGCAGGGCGGGTGCGGATCGAGGTCTGCGACGCTCCGCGGCATCTGCTGCTGACGATGGAACCGGGCGCCGATGACGAGACCCAGCTCGAAGCCTGGCTCACGACCGAGGGATCGAGCACCAGGCTGGTGGTCGAGGAGCGCGGCCTGCCCGTCGGCCAGCTCCATTTCTACGGAGCCGGTTGGCAGGTGCACCTGGAAGACCTGGGACGTTCGGTGGCGAGCGATGGGCCCGCGCACGTCGGCGGCTGGTCGGCGGAGACGGCCGCGCCTGCCTGGCACGCGCGCTGGACCGAGCTCATCCCCGAGTACCACGACGCCGGGGTCGGCTGATGTCGCACCGGATCAGGTTGGACGGGACGACCGTGAACGCCCCCGATGCGCTCGCGCTGGCGCAGTTCTACGCCGAGATCACCGACGGCGTCGCGAAGGGCACCTTCTACTGGGCGGCCGTCACCGGGCCCAACGGGTTCATCGCCTTCCAGCAGGCCGACGACTTTCAACCGCACACGTGGCCACACGGTTCCGCACCGATGCAGCTGCATCTCGACTTCCTCGTCGACGACCTCGAGACCGCCGGGGCGCGGGCCGTCGCCGCGGGGGCCACGCTGCTCGAGGTGCAGCCGAACTCCGATCACTGCTTCGTGTACGCCGACCCGGCCGGCCATCCGTTCTGCCTCTCGACCTGGGCCGGTTCGGCGCTGGTCGAGGACCAGGTCGGTTGAGGCGGCGGATGCGCGATCGTGGGACGGGCCCTCGCTGAGCCGGGAGCTCTCCTTCGCGGCGTTCGCCTCGGCCGGTCCCTCAGCGAGAGGGTCCCGCGCAGGGTCTCGTGGCGCCATTGCTGCTCACACCAGCGGGCGCTTGCCCAGGGCTCGGCCGTGTGGTCGGCTGTGTGGTGTCCCGAGCGAGGCCCGGGGCCGTACCTGGCCATGGCGGCGTTCGGCTTCACGATCGGATCTGGTCTCGTTCTCGCTCTGGGGATCGACTGGAGCTGGGTGGCCGTCGTCGTGGGGCTGGTGGTCGGCGCGATGCTCGGGCTGGTCTCGGTCACCAGGGACCTGCCGATGATCGTGCTCTCCGTCGTCAGCTCGATCGCGGGCGCCGTCTGCGTGGTTGCCGGGTTGATGTTGCTGGTGGGCTCGCTGAACGCCGCCGACCTTGTGATCTTGGGCCTCAATGAGCATCGCGCGAGACGCCGGTAGACCGCTGAGGTGACCGCTATGTGCACTGACTACAGCGTCCGTTCGCCACCCGCAGGAACCCAGGGGTGACGAACGGACGCGGCGGGTGAACAGGGTCAGACCAGGGCTGCTCACTGTCCGGTCGCCTTGCGGCCGACGACGTTGACCGCCCCGGGGACAAAGCCCCCGGACACGCCGGGGCGCAGAGCCCGACAGCTCAGGTTCCAGCCGATCTTGTTCTGAACGATGTAGACGCCGGGGGCACCCGGGTCGGGGTCGCTCAGGGTGATGTTGCTCAGGCTCACGTTCCGGCCGATCGTGTTGAAGAGCACGCCCACCCACTCGGTCCGCTGACCGCTGATCGTGAGGCTGCCGCCGATCGTGTTGTTCTTGATCGACCAGGGGATCTCAGAGCCGCCACTCCAGAGTGCGACGCTCCCGCGGATCGTGGTGCCGTTCAACAGCACGGCGGCTGCATCGGTGGCCCAGACGTTCCCCTTGACGGTGATGGTGGAGTGTCCGTCGGGCTCGACGGTGCACGGGTGCGCCGAGTTGCCGGTGTAGACCTCGGGCTGGCAGCCCAGTCCGACCAACGACCCCGCCGCCCCGATGACGTTGCCTCCGACGGTGATCTTCGACGGCGCGCTCTGCGCGTCGAACGTGGCACCGGCGGCGACGAACACGTTGCCGGCCACGCGTACCTTGGCATCGGCCGGCACACTGCAGGCGCCCTTGACCGTGATGCGCAGATAGCTCCCCGACGGGATGTCACCGCCGGTGCACGTGTACGCCGCCGGTGCAAGCGTGCTGGTCCCGGCAGCCGACGCCGGTCCACCCGAGAGCGCGAGCGCTCCCACAGCCGCAAAGGTACCCAAGACCCTGAGCTGCATAGCTGTTCTCACGAGTTTTACCTTCCTCTAGTGGCCCCTCCCAGGGCCGAACGCGACCCGGTCCACACCCAATGGCCGACCGTGCGAGGGGTTATCGGCAAACTCGACGCGACGAGGTGGCAGCGCGAACGAGTGGTCCCTGATACCAACAATGCTCGGCTTCCTGGCCACCGTGACCTCTTGCCCGCCCCCCTCGATCGCCGCCGCGAGAGTTATCGTCGCGGCCGCAGGGTCGCCCCTCCTCCCCGCCGGGGTGCAACGGTGCACGGGCTGCTGGAGTGACAAGGCGCTCGCACCCAGAAACGCGAGTCCCGTTGCGGGCTCGCGGGGGTCGCCGACTCAGCCGCTGGTCACCTCGGCCTTGACCCCCTGGGTGGTGTACCGCAGGTAGGGGGTGACCTCCTCGACTGCGTGGTCGCCGAACCTGGCGCGTGCCTCGCCCGTCGAGAGGGAGGGTGCGATGATGACGCGCTCGCCGTCCTTCCAGTCGGCGGGGGTCGAGAACGGGCCACGGTCGGTCAGCTGGAGGGCATCGACCGCCCGCAGGATCTCGTCGAAGTTGCGCCCCACGCTCTTGGGGTAGGTCAGGTTGAGACGCACCTTGTGCTCGGGGTCGATCACGAAGACCGACCGCACGCCCGAGGTGTCGCCCTCGCCGGGATGGATCATGTCGTAGAGCTCGGAGATCTGGCGGGAGTCGTCGGCGATGAGCGGGTAGGTCACGGGGGCGCCCCCGACCTGCTCGATGTCGAGCTTCCAGGCGTCGTGCGTCTGCAACGGGTCGACCGACACCGCCAGAACCTTGACGCCGCGGGCCGCCCAGTCGTCCTTGAGGGCCGCGACCCGGCCGAGCTCGGTCGTGCACACCGGTGTGAAGTCGGCGGGGTGGCTGAACAGCACGGCCCAGCTGTCGTGCTTCCAGTCGTGGAAGGCGATCGGGCCCTCGGTCGTGTCAGCCTGGAAGTCGGGGGCGATCTCGCCGAGTCTCGGTGTGGCCATGGTGTGGTCTCTTTCGATGGACGCCGGAGGAGTCGGGCGCTGCGGGCGGTAGGGGCTCAGCCTGCTGGCAGAAGTCACATAACGTTATGGGTATCCAAATATTGTGATGCCAAGCCTGATACTTAACCGCCTGGCCCATGCGCGGACGGGCCTGGCATCGGATGGACGTGTCCACTGGAGGCCGCACCAACCGTTGACGTGCCTGCTCGGGGCGGAGTATCAAGAAAGCAGCCTCACGGTATGTCCGTCGAGACAACCCTCGTTGTCGGAAGGCGCCATGGACCAGCTTCCCATCGTCTGTCTACGCGGTTTCGCCGGAGCCACCTCCTCGATCAACGAGCAGGTCGACGACCCGTTCTACGGCTTCAACACCGGCGCCACCCACATCCGCACGAACGGCGACGGCAACCCGAGCTTCTACCAGTTCGAGGGGCCGCTGCTGCGGCTGATGGTCGACCATGGCTACCAGCTGCTCGTGCACGGTTCACAACGGGCACTCCTGCAACAGGGCGATACCCCACTCGCCCCGGCCTCGATCTGGATCCACCGTTTCTACGACAGCGCCGCCACGACGTTCCCGGCGCCGCGAACGGAGGGTCTGCTGCACGGTCTCGCCGAGGCAGTGACCCACCGCGTCGCCTCACCGGGGTTCAACCTCGAGGCCGCCGCCGCCGATCTCTACACCCTCGTGCTGCTCGTGCTGCGGCGCACCGGGGCACCCAAGGTCATTCTGGTGGCGCACTCGATGGGCGGCCTGGTGGCCCGCTGCATGATGCAGAAGGTCTGTGAGAGCGACGACGCCGACGGGCAACACCGCCGTCGTGCCGCCGACATCGTCGACAGGCTCTTCACCTTCGTCACCCCTCACGGCGGTATCGTCACCCTGTGTCGCGCCGCGAATGCCGTGATGGCTGACCTCGGGCCGGCTGGCAGCGAAATCTTCGCCCCCGACAAGATGTACGGGCTGCTCACTACCGGAACCCAGTTCGGTGACCTGCCGCCGCAGAACGACGACCGCCGGTGGGACCCCCGCGTCATCCCGGCCGACGTCTTCGACGTCGACGACGTCTTCGGCATCGTCGGCACCGACCCTGCCGACTACAGCCCCTCGCGGCTGATCGTGGGCCCCAAGAGCGACGGCCTGGTGCGCATCGAGAACGCCTACGTGAAGGGTGCGCGCCGGGCCTTCAACTACAGTCGCACTCCGGCGCCTACGGCGAGGTCAGCTCCGAAGAGGCCTACCAGAACCTCCAGCGCTTCCTGTTCGGCCGGTGGGCGGTCTCAGCCGTGCTCACCGGCCTCGCCGGCACCAACTCTCCCGCCGACCAGACCGGGGTGTCGTGGCAGGCCGACATGCGGTTGACGATCTGCGCACTGCCGGTCGTCATCAGCCAGCAGCTCGCCGAGCACTGGTGCCCGATCATGCTGGACCAGCTGGGCGGCCGGCCGTCGGCCACCCCAGGCAGCACCGAGACGGTCGACGCCGACCGCCCGCTCGCGCCCGTGCCGCTGGTGTCGACCTTCCTGCTGGGGCGAACGGGTGACGACCCGGCGGCCGGCCTGCCGAACGCCGAAGGGCAGCTATGTCGCTACGTCGTGACCCTGCGTGTCGCCAAGGTGGTGCAGGCCAACGACGCCTTCGACTTCACCGACCACCTCGCAGGGCTGCCCGACCGGACCGACTCGCTCGTTGTCGACGTCGGCCCTACCGCCATGGGCGGCCTCGGGGCCCACACCGGCTGGAACAGCGAGATCCTCGGCGCGCTCGACCTCGCCCCGCAGATGCCCAACCCGCTCACGCTCACCCCCGAACCCGCCTCTCGTGGTGGCCGCCCGAACACGTTCGTCGAGCAGGTCGACCTCCCCGATGTCGCCCGTAGCCTGTCGGTCTTCGGCCCCACCACCGCGATCACGATCCATGTCGGCGACCGGCGGCCGAGCCGGGCCCCGAGCCCGAGCCCGAGCCCGAGCCCGAGCCCGAGCCCGAGCCCGAGCCCAGCCTCGAATGCCCCGAGCTGACAGGCCACGTCGACCGATGCCACCACCGGAGGCCGAGCGGACCGCCCCGACGCCGCGGGCCAACGTCCGAGCGTTCCGACACCACTTCTGGCAGCCGCCCCGCGCCCACGGCGACGCCATCGCGGGGCGCGAGGTCAGTTTTCTCGAGCTCTTCTACGACCTGGTCTACGTCGTCGTCGTGGCGCAGGCGGCCCACCACCTCGCGGGCGACGTCACCTGGCCTGGGGTGGGCCGGTTCGCGGTCGTCTTCTCCCTCATCTGGATCGCCTGGGTGAACGGGGCGGTCTACCACGATCTCCACGGCCGCGCTGAAGGCCGCACGCGGGCCTACGTCTTCCTCCAGATGGGGGTGCTCGCCCTGCTGGCCGTCTTCACCGGGGGCGCCACCGGCAGCGACGGGCCCGCCTTCGCTGTCGTCTACGGGGTGTACCTGTTGTTGCTCGGCTGGCTCTGGTACTCCGTGCGCAGGCAGGACGCACCCGACTACCGGCCAGCGACCACGCCCTACATCGCCGGTGTTCTCGGGTCGGCGGTCCTCGTCGGCGTCAGTGCGATGCTGCCCAACGGTCTGCGGCTGGGGGTGTGGGTCGCGGTGGTCGTCGTCTGGCTCGTCGGCCTTATCGTGCTCGACCGGCGCCGTGGCCTCTCGCGTGACACCAGCGCCAACGCAAGCGAGTCGCTGGTCGAACGCTTCGACCTCTTCACCATCATCGTGCTGGGCGAGGTGGTCGCCGGGGTGGTCGGCGGCATCGCGGATGCCGGCCGCGGCCCCTTGGCCGTCGTCACCGGCATCCTCGGCCTAGGCATCGGGTTCGCCTACTGGTGGAGCTACTTCGACTTCGTCGGGGCCCGGCGGGTCGCCCCGCGCCGAGGTGCCCTGTCACTGTGGCTTGTCGGCCACCTCCCGGTCACGATGACCATCGCCGCCACCGGCGGGGTCATGGTGCTGATGATCGAGCATGCGGCCGATGGTCACGCCCCCGGGCCGGCGCCTATGGTTCTCTCGGCGTCGGTGGCCGTGGGGGTGCTGGCCCTCGTGCTGGTCGCCACCTCGCTCGCCGACTGGCGAGAGCTGCCCGGGGTCTACCGCCCGGTGGCCGTGGCGTTGGCGGTCGCGGCTGTGGTCGCCCTAGTGCTGGGCTGGCTGGCGCCCCCGCCCTGGCTGCAGATCTTGCTGCTGACGCTGGTGCTCGGCCTGGTCTGGCTCTTCGGCATCCTCACCTGGTTCGCGAGAACCCAACCGCCCGCCTCACCGCGGTGACGCCAGCGACGTATCCGTTGAAGTGCTGATCTTCTGTCTATCGGGTCACACGGGCCCAAAGGCCCTTCCGCCCAGCGGGATCGGCTGACAGGCTGGGTGAAACGTTCGGGCCGCAACCGCGGCGCCTCGAACTGTCGCTCGTACCAGCTTCGAACTCGGGTGACGGTCCGACTCCCGCGGAGGCGTGACCACCCCGCTCGAAGGGAGCGCCGATGCCGAGTACGAGCCAGCAGCCCACCCTCCTGTCGTCCCAGCAGTGCCGAGAGCGCCTCGCGTCCAAAGAGGTCGGCCGAGTCGGCTGGGTGATCGCCCACCGGCCCCGGATCCTGCCGGTCAGCTACACGTGCTTCGACGACTTCATCGTCATCCGCACCGTGGAGGGCCGAACGCTGTCACACCTGACGCGGCGCGCCCCCGTCGTGTTCGAGGTAGACGACCTCGACGAGAGCGGTCGCCGGGGTTGGAGCGTGATCGTCAACGGCTTCAGCGGCTCGATCGTCGCACCGAACGAGGCGGCCCTCGTGTGGAAGTCTGACCTCGCGCAGCCGTGGGCGCCGGGCCAGCGCTCCCTGCTCATCGCCATCACCATCGAGACGATCACCGGCCGGGTCTTCGGCTCATGAGCCGAAGGCCCGACACGACGTCACCCCGCCCACAGGTGAAGCGGGTCTACGACGAACCCAGCCCCGACGATGGCACTCGGGTGCTCGTCGACCGGGTCTGGCCCCGCGGTCTGCGTAAAGACGACGCGCACCTCGACGAGTGGCTCAAGGTCGTCGCCCCGACCACCGAGCTGCGGAAGTGGTTCGGTCACGTGCCCGAACGCTACGACGAGTTCGTCAGCCGCTACGCCACGGAGCTGGCGCAGGGCGAGCCGCGAGCAGCGTTGCAGCACCTGCGTGAGCTGGCCGACGCCGGCCCGCTCACGCTGCTCACGGCCACGAAGCAGTGGCAGATCAGCCAGGCGGTCGTGCTCGCCGATCTGCTCTCTGGCCGCGATCAAAGCGACACCAATGACCAGGGCAAGCCCCCCTGAGGCTGCGTCGGTGCCCTTGACGAGCCGGGTGGGTCAGCGTGCCCGAACGTGCGCCAGCCACAACCCGACGGGGATGCTGACGAGCAGCACGGCGACGAGGGTGCGAACGGCCAGCAGGGCCACGGGGCGCCCGTTGGCAACCACGTCGACCCGCCCCGACGCGCTACGGGTCGCGACGAGCAGAGCGGCGAGGGACGCCACGAGTGACGCGCCGCCAAGATTGACGAGCACGGCGGCGCCCCAGAGGGTTCCGACGATGACGGCAGCGTTGCCGAGGTTCCAGCCGGCGAACTCCACCAACAGCAGTCGACGCCCGACCGGATGCCGTGCCAGCAGCGCCTGTCCGCCGGCCAGAGCGATCTGGGCGACCCCCGCCACGAGCACGAGATAGGCCGCTGCCCACGAGCCGTGGGTGAGGGCCAGAGGCCCGGAAACCGCGGCCACCAGCCCCCCGGCGATGACGCAGAGGCTCCCGACGACGAACGCCGGGAGGTAGGGCCGCCACGACCGGGGCATGCGTTCGACCTCGAGCTGCTGGTCAGGCCGACTGGCGCACGATGGCCAGGCGCCACGCCTCTGGGCCGCGCTCGAGGTACTCGACGGTGAACTCACCGGGGTTGCGCCGTTCGAGCTGCGCCAGCAGGGGCTTGGGGTCGTGTGGTGCCACGAGCACCAGACCGCCGTTCGCCCGCACTCCGTCGAGGGCGCCGAAGACGGTGGCGTGCCGGATGGCGTGCGGAACGGCGCGTGCGTCGAGCTCGGGATAGCCTGCTGCGGCCTCTTCTCCACAGGTGCAGTCATGGGCCGAAGGCGCCGAAGCCTCGGCTGAGGCTGCTCGTGCGTGCGCGTCGCCACCGCCGATCAGCTCGTGCATCCCCTCGAGCAGCCTGGCCACCGACACGTCGGGGGCGCCGACCAGCAACGGGAGCACAAGGGTGTTCTCCTTGTCGAGGTGAGTGTCGAAGAGCACCTGTAGGGCCCGGGCCCCGGCGGCCTTGGCCACCGAGCTCGTGGCTCCCTCGATCTCGTCGACCAACCCGATGAGCACGGCGTGCTCGCGCAGCATCGACTCCACGAGCAGACGGCCCTCGACGCGTTCCCGGGCTGCGGCGTAGAGCGTCGACTCCTCGGCCACGGCGTGGGGGACCAGCTCGGTGCGGCACCACTGCACGAGGTCGGTCGCGGCCGTATCGACCCAGCCGCCCGACGGCGCGTCGTCGGTCTCACGAACGGCGGCCGCAATCACCCCGCCGACCTTGAGGGCCAATGCTCCCGAGAGCTGGGCGTGGTGTTGCTCCACGGCCGCGGCAGCGCGGGCGTCCGCTTCGTCGGATGCGATGACGAGCTCGTTCATGATGGACCTTCCAACGGTGAGGGGTGTG
>JBBSTU010000079.1:0-16422 GCA_038235595.1 Actinomycetales bacterium
ACGTAGGCGTTCTTGACGAAACCCTGCCCGAAGGGGATGCCGGACGCCTGCGAGTAGCCGACCGCCGCCGGCACGCCCGACTCGGGAACCCCGATGACGAGGTCGGCGTCGACCGGGTGCTCGCGGGCCAGCACCGCCCCCATCTCGACGCGCGCCTCGTGCACGACACGGCCGCCGATGACGGCATCCGGGCGGGCCAGGTAGACGTACTCGAAGACGCAGCCCTTCGGCTGAGGCTCGGCGAAGGTGTGGCTGCGCAAGCCGTTCTCGTCGATCACGATGAGCTCGCCCGGCTCGACCTCACGGATGACGGCCGCCCCGATCGTCTGGAGCGCGGCCGTCTCGGAGGCAACCACCCAGCCCCGTTCGAGACGCCCGAGCGCCAGGGGTCGCACCCCCCAGGGGTCTCGGGCGGCGTAGAGGGTGTTCTCGTCCATGAAGACGAACGAGAAGGCGCCCCGCAGCTTCGGGAACAGCTCGAGCGCCGCCTGCTCGGGGGTCTTGTCGGGGTCGGCCGAGAGCAGCGTCGTGACCAGCGCCGTGTCGGAGGTGTTGCCGCGGGCCAGCTCACCGGTGACCCGGGTGCCACCGAAGTGCTCGTCGACCATGGCCTTGAGCTCGGCCGCGTTGGTCAGGTTGCCGTTGTGGGCCAGGGCCAGGGTGCCGTGCTCGCTGCCGCCGAGGGTGGGCTGCGCGTTCTCCCACGTCGAGCCGCCGGTGGTGGAGTAGCGCGTGTGCCCGATCGCCAGATGCCCCCGCAGCGAGCTGAGCGCCCGCTCGTTGAAGACCTGCGACACCAGGCCCATGTCCTTGTAGACGAGAATCTTCTCGCCGTCGCCGGTGGCGATGCCCGCCGACTCCTGGCCGCGGTGCTGCAGCGCGTACAGCCCGAAGTAGGTCAGCTTCGCGACCTCCTCGCCGGGAGCCCAGACACCGAAGACACCGCAGGCGTCCTGGGGGCCCTTCTCGCCGGGAAGGAGGTCATGGTTCAGTCGGCCGTCGCCAGGTAGCACGAGGCGAGTGTCCCACACGAACCCGTGAGGGTTCGACGCGTTCGGGCTCGCCGGCCGCGGCATCCGGACGCTAGCGGCTCACCCGAGCGGCAGCTCAGCCAGCACTTCGTAGCGTGGTCGCCGCCCGCGTCCCTCACCCAGGTGCGACTCGACGATGCTGACGTGCTCGGCCAGCCACTGCGGCCCCCGGTAGGAATCGAGGGCCCGGATCCAGCGGGTGGCCTCGGTCGGGTGGCCGAACCGGGCCAGGGTCACGTGCGGGCGCAGCCGAGCGCCGTCGGGGGTGGCCCCCACCGAGCTGCACGCTGTGCGGATGCCGCTCGCCACCGCCCCGAGGTCGCCCTCGAGCGTCTCCACCCCCGCCCAGAGCACGCGGGCGGCGTACGGGTTGGGAAACGTCCCAGCGCCACCCACGCGCAGCAGCATCGGCTCTCGACGGGCGGCAGACACCGAGACGGCCTCGGTGAGCTCGTCGAGCCGCCGTTCGGCCACGGCGCCGAGAAAGGCGAGGGTGACGTGCCACTGGTCGCGGCTGGTCCACCGCAGGTCCTGGCCCGCTTCCTCTCGGGGTGCCAGGTGCTCGGCGAGGTGCTCGAGCACCTCGTCGGGCGGCACGACAGCCACGAAGAGACGCATCAGGCCTGCACCGCTCCCCCCGACGCGAGCAGCGCGTCGATGTCGGTGATGCCCCACGCCTCGAGGGCGGCCCGCGTGTCGGCCCCGGAGACCAGCGGCGGCGGGGTGCTCAGGTGCGCCGGTGTGCGCGAGAACCGCGGCGCGGGGGCGGGCTGCACGATCCCGTGGTGCGCGACGTAGGTGCCCCGAGCCGCGAGGTGCGGGTGCTCGGGGGCTTCGGCGTACGACAGCACCGGTGCCACGCACGCGTCGGTGCCCTCGAACCGCGCAGCCCATTCGTCACGGGTGCGACCAAGGAAGGCCTCGGCCAGCAGCCGTCGCAGCAGCGGCCACTGGCGCGGGTCGAGGTGGTCGACCGGGGCGAGTTCGGCGATCCCGAGACGGTCGACCATTCCGGCGTAGAAGGCCTTCTCGAGGGGGCCGACGGCCATCCAGCCACCGTCGGCTGTCTCGTAGACGTCGTAGAACGGGGCTCCGGTGTCGAGCAGGTTCGCGCCACGGGTATCGGACCAGAGCCCGGCCGAGACCAGGCCGAGCAGAAGCGTCGAAAGGTGCGCCGTGCCGTCGACGATCGCGGCGTCGACGACCTGCCCCTCGCCGCTCGTGCGAGCCTCGAGCAGCGCGGCGAGCACCCCGGCGACGAGGTAGAGCGCCCCGCCCCCGAAGTCGCCCACGAGGTTGAGGGGAACCTGCGGCGGACCGCCCGACCGCCCGATGGCGCTCAGGGCACCGGTGATCGCGAGGTAGCTGATGTCGTGACCGGCCGACTGCGACAGCGGCCCGTGCTGGCCCCACCCGGTCATCCGTCCGTACACGAGACGCGGGTTCGCGGCCAGACACTCGTCGGGCCCGAGCCCCAGCCGCTCAGCCACCCCCGGCCGGAAGCCTTCGATGAGCACGTCGGCTCGGGCGATCAGGGCCGCAGCCGTGGCGATTCCGGCGGGGTGCTTGAGGTCGAGGGCCACCGACGGACGACCGCGACGCAGGAGGTCGGCCTCGGGTGGCATCGGCACGGGAAGCGCCGTGGTGCCCGGTCGGTCGACGCGCACCACGTCGGCGCCCAGGTCGGCGAGCAGCATCGCCGCGAAGGGACCGGGCCCGAGACCCGCGAGCTCGACGACCCGCACCCCACGCAGCGGGCCCTGCCGACTGGCCTGGCTAGCTGGTGACGTCATCCGCTCAGCGTAACGACGCCCAACCACTGTGAGTGGTCACATGAGCGAGCGGCTCCCGAGCGGCCTTGCTGACCGTCACTGACGTGACTGGCTCCGGCGGCCCGACCAGTCGAGCGTGATGCCGAGCAGCGCGGCGAGGGCCAGGCCGAACATCGCCCCGAGGGCTCCGAGGTAGAGGGCCGCGCTCGTCTCGGAGTAGCCCTGAGCCTCGTCTCCGAGGACACTGACGATCACCCCGATGATGGCGCCGATGATCGCGCCGCCGATGAGCAGGCGCTTGAAGTTGGGGACGCGGGGCAGGTCAGGACTCACGTTCCCATCGTAAGCGATGTGAGCGGGATGAGTCCGTCGAGGTGTGCGCGCTGCCCGCTGGCCCGCACCCGGGCGTCGGCCACCGCCTGCTCCCACCCGAGCTCGCCCGTGACCAGCTCGAGCCACGTCACGGCATCCGTCTCGATGACGTTGGGCGGCGTGCCTCGGGTGTGTACCGGCCCCGCAATGCACTGCACGGCCCCGTACGGCGGCACCCGCACCTCGACCGTTCGCCCCGGAGCCATCGTGGCGAGCTCCTCGAGGGTGAAGCGGACCGCCATGCCCATGGTGGAGCGGTCGACCGACCACGCCGCGTCTCGGCAGGCCTCGAGGGCGGCGAGTCCGTCGGCGACCGGTGTGCGTCTGCGGGGCGGCATTCCGTCAGGTTAGCCGGGCAGGTGGCGGGCAGCGCGCACTCGTCGGCCCGCACGGTTCGGTCAGCGGCTGCGCCACCGCGGCAGCACATCGCTGACCACGGTGTCGAGCACCGCTCGACTGCCCGCGAACGGGCCGTCGGCTCGCGGCCAGGGGACGATCACGTCGGTGAAGCCGAGCCCGGCGGCCCGCCCGACGGCATCCTCGAAAGCCCCGACACTGCTGAGCGCGTAGGTGGGGGCCGAGTCGAGGTTGAGGTAGCGGGCGAAGACGTGGTCTGGCTGCCGCTCGGGGCCGGCTGCTTGAAGCGCATCGGTCATCGCGTCGCCGAGGCCGCCGATGAGCTGCCACCAGTCGGCGTCGGTGTCGGCGCGGCCGCCGACGGTCAGCCAGGCGTCGCCCCGCTCAGCGGCGAGCCGGATCGACTTCGGGCCGTTGGCGGCGATGATGAGCGGCACTCGTGGGGCGCCCGTAGTGCCGCGAACCGGGCCGGGAAGGGTACGCACGTCTCGGGCGGCGTAGAAGCGTCCGTCGTGGTCGACGTGGTCGCTCGAGAGCAGCCGGTCGAGCAGGTCAGTGAACTCGTGGAACCGGGCGACGCGGTCTTTGAGCGAGAGGTCATCGCCCATGACCCGCGCGTCGAGGTCGCCTCCCGTGCCGATGCCCAGCAGCAACCGCCCACCCGAGATGTCGTCGAGGGCGAGCACCTCACGCATGAGCTGCACCGGGTGGTGGTTGTTCGGTGACGACACGAAGGTTCCGAGCCGCATCCGATCGGTGACCGCAGCCGCCGCCACCAGGGTGGGGACGGCCGCGAACCAGGGCGATTCAGGGAGCCCACCCCACGTGATGTGGTCGAAGGTCCAGCCGTGGTCGAACCCCATGGCCTCGGCCGCACGCCAGATCGGCCCAGCCACCGACCACGTGTACTCGGGCAGGATCGTCACTCCGAATCGCATGGCAACGACCGTAGCCTGTTCCTGTGACACGAGACTGGGACGCCGCGGCCGTGCTCGCCGCCTCGAACGAATGGGTGTGGGTGCCCGAGGCCGCGCCGCTCGTTCGCACCGACGAGTACCTCGTCGTGGCCTACCCCGAGTGGTTCCTGCAAACGGCCGCGGCCCGAGTGTTCGGCTCCGAGCGGGATGCCGCTGACCTCGTCGACGAGATCGGCCAGGCGACGCTCCGCCTGGGTCGGGAGCAGCTGTGGTGGCGCGTGTCGGACCAGACCCGGCCGTGGGGCCTCGAGGCCGAGCTGGTCGCTCGGGGGGCGGTGCTGACCGAACGCACGGACGTTCTGGCCCTCCCCCTCGAGCACGGCTGCACCGACTTCCGGGTGCCTGCCGACGTATCGGTGCGCCGAGTGCTCGATGAGCAGGCTTTGCGCGACGTCTACGTCGTCGAACGCGACGCCTTCGGCAGCGCCGAGCCGACCACGGAACAGATCGGCGACGGCTTGCGCGAGCTGGAGGTCGGCCGCGACGACGACTCGGTCGGCCGGTTCGTCGCCTACGTCGACGGCGCGCCCGCCGGAGCGGGAGGGTGGGGAGTCGTTGGCGGGGTGTGCCGCCTCTGGGGCGGGTGCACTCACACGTCATGGCGAGGTCGAGGCGCCTACCGCGCGGTGCTCGAGGCGCGTGTCACCACGGCCGCCGCCGCCGGGGCCACCCTGGGGCTCACCCACGGGCTCGTCGACACGTCGTCACCGATTCTGCGCCGGCTGGGATTCAGGCGCTACGGCGAGGAACGGGCGCTCCGCACCGACGTCGCCAGGCAGGGGCCGGCGTGACCGACCGCATCCGGTTCGACCGCGACGACCGGGGCGGCATCACCGTTGTCATGGACGGCTCACCGCAGTCGCACGTGCAGCCCGACGACCCGACGCTGCTCGTCTTCGAGTACGTGCAGCACCTCGCCCTCGCCCTCGACGCCCTACCCGCCGGGCCGCTCGGCGTCACCCACGTCGGTGGGGCAGGGCTCACCCTGCCGCGCTACGTCGAGGCGACGCGGCCAGGCTCGACCCAGATCGTGCTCGAACCCGATGCCGAGCTCACCGCACTGGTGCGCCAGGAGATCCCGCTCCCTCGCCGCCACCGCATCCGGGTTCGAGAGGTCGACGGCCGGTCCGGCGTGGCGGCGCTGGCCGATGCGTCCGCCGACGTCGTCGTCACCGACGCGTACGCCGCTGGGCGGGTTCCGGCGGAACTGAGCTCAGCGGCCTACGTGCTCGACGTTGCGCGGGTGCTCCGGCCGAGCGGGCTTGCCCTGTGGAACCTGGCCGACGAACCCGGGATGCGCTACGTGGCAAGGGTGCTCGCGACCGTTCGGCTCCGTCTGCCCCATGTCGCCCTGATCGCGACCCACGAGGTGCTCAAGGGCAAGCGGTTCGGCAACTCCGTCGTGGTGGCCGCCGGGCAGCCCCTCCCGCTGGAGCGGCTGCGTCGCGACGTCGCCCGGGCTCACCTCCCGACCGGGCTCCGAGAGGGCGCCGCACTCGAGCGGCTCGTCGCCGGCGCCAAGCCGTTCGCCGACGACGCCGCCCCGAGCCCCGTGCCGCCCGATGCCGGCCGCTGGCGGGTGCGCTGAGGGCCGGCCCAGCCTTCGTCTCGTTCAGACCGGACTCAAACCCAGGAGCTGCGGCCGCCGAACCAGTCCCGAGAGCCGAAGCCACTGGCCGACGAGGGGCCGCGCGAGCCGAGGTAGCTGCCGACGACGGCCGCGCCAAGATCGTCGAGCTCAGGGGCCACGACGCGCCCTTCGACCCGATGTGCGAGCTGGTCGATGAAACGGGCCAGACCGGGGTCGTCGCCGAGGCGGAAGAACGAGACCTTGGCCCCGAGACGGTGCGACGCGTCGAGCTCACGGATCGTGTGGGCGATGGTCAGCGGGTGGGGCGGGTAGTCGAACCAGGTCTCGCCGTCGGGCTCGAGGTGGGAGGTCGGCTCGCCGTCTGTGACGATGAGCAGCACGGGCTGGGCGTTGGGGTGCTTGCGGAAGTGCCGGTTCGCGAGCAGCAGGGCGTGGTGGAGGTTGGTGCCCTTCTCGTACTGGGCGTCGAGGGCGGTCAGCTCCTCGATGTCCATGACCTGGGCGTTGCGGCCGAAGCCGATCAGCTGCAGATGGTCGCCCCGGAACCGCGACCGGATCAGGTGGTGCAGGGCCAGGGCGGTGCGCTTCATCGGCACCCACCGGCCGTCCATCGCCATCGAGAACGAGGTGTCGGCGAGCAGCGCAACAGCGGCCTGGGTGCGCGCCTCGGTCTCGGTGACCTCGACGTCGCGAAGCTTCAGCCGCACGCCGCGGGAGGGGCTGCCACCTTCGCCCACGGTGCGCAGCACGGCGTTCGTCACAGTTCGGGTGACGTCCCAGGACTCGGTGTCGCCGAACGACCATTCCCGGGTGGCGCCCCTCAGCTCACCGGCGGCACCGGCCTGGCGTTGGTCACGCTGGCCCGCCCGACCCGACAGTTTCTCGGCCACGTCACGGAGCAGCGCCTTACCGAGCTGACGCATCGCCTTGGGCGAGAGCTTGAGCTGCCCGTCGGAGCTGCGCTTCAAGAGTCCGCTCTGACGTAGGGCCTTCTCGAGCTCGGCCAGAGTACGGGCGTCGACAGCAGCCTCGTCGCCGAGCTGGCGGGCCAGCTTGTCGAGGTCGACGTCATCCATCCGAGCACCGTCGTAGCTCTGCGAGAGCTGGTCGGCGAGCTGGTCGAGCTCGGCGAGGTCTTGTAGTACTCCGGTGCCGTCGCCGAGCCCCAGTCCCTGTTCGCCCTCGAACGACTCGCCCGATCCCCAGTCCTCACCGGGGCGCAGCGCCTGCAGGTTGTCGTCGAGCCGGCCCAGCGACTGCATCAGGTCGGGCGAGCCGAAGGCCTGCTGCGCCAGGGCGTCGAGCTCGTCGCGCTGCTCCTGGGTCATCGAGTTGCGCATCCGCTGGGCGGCAGCGGCTCGGGCCGCCAGCGAGTCGAGCAGCTCGTCGATGTTCTGGGGCTGGTCGGGAAAGAAGTCGCCGTGCCGGTTCATGAAGTCAGCGAACTGCTCGTCGGTGGGCTCACCGAGCCGGTGCGCCTCAAGCAGTGCGTTGAGGTCTTTCAGCATCTCGTTCACAGCGGCCCGGTCGGCGTCGGTGGCGTTCTCGAGGGCCTGCTTCATTCCGGCGAACCGCTGGTCGAGCATCTCGCGCCCGAGCAGGTCTTTGATCTGCTCGTAGTCGGCGCGAGCCTGCGACGAGCGCCACGGGTAGTCGCCCAGCTCGCTCACGGCCGCGGCCGTCGAGGCCGGCAGGCTCTCGATGCGCATCTCGGCAAAGCGCGCGTCGTCATCGAGGTCACGGGCCAGCTGCTTTCGCTCCTCGAGCACAGCGCGGTCGAGCAGCTCACGCACCTGCTGCATCGTGCCGTCGAGGTTGTGCTTCTGCAGCAGCTCGCGCCGCCGTTCGGCCACACGACGAGCCAGGTCGTCGAGACCCTGCTGGTTCATGGCTCCCCGGCGAAGGAACTCGCGCATGGCGCGCTCAGGTGAGCTGCCCGCCATGACGTCCTCACCGATGGCGTCGAGGGCCTCGGCGAGGTCGACCGGTGGTGCCAGCGGGTCAGGGCCGCCGTCGTACCGGCCGTAGCGGGTGTTCGGGCGGGCCGTCATCCGTAGACCGTCTCGCCGCCGCCACTCTCCTTGCTCACCTTTCGAGCAAGGTAGAGACCTTCCAAGGCCAGCTCGATCGCGTTGGCGCGCTCGCCGTCGTTGCCGGCGTCGAGCCGCTCGCAGACGTCGTCGTAGAGCTCGGACTCCCCCAGCACCGGCAACCCGGTGAGGAAGTCGATAGCCCCCACCTGGGCGCCGGTCGAGACCATGGCGCCGCCTTCGATCGCTTGGACGAGCAGGGCGAAGTCGATACCGCGGAAGTGCTCGCGCACCGTCTCGGCCGTCGCCGTGCGCAGGAGGTGGGTAAGCACCTCCTTCTCGCGGCCTTCCTCGCCGGTCTCGAACTCGACCTTGCCGCCGAGCACCTCGATGACGGTCTCGAGGTCGACGACCCGCGCCACGGCCTGCTCCTCGCCCTGCACCGTCGCCCGGTGGAGGGCAGCAGCCGCAACGGTCTCGGCAGCGGCGATCGAGAAGCGGGCGCTGACACCGGAGCGTTGGTCGACGGCGCTGGCGCCGCGCAGGTTCCGGGTGAACCGGGCAATGATCTCGACGAGCGTGTCGGGCACCTGCGCCACCAACGCCGCCTCCTGCCGGATCACGGCAACCTCGTCTTCGAGAGCCACGGGGTAGTGCGTGCGGATCTCGGCGCCGAACCGGTCTTTGAGGGGGGTGATGATGCGGCCGCGGTTGGTGTAGTCCTCCGGGTTGGCGCTCGCGACGACGAGCACGTCGAGGGGCAGGCGCACCACGTAACCACGGATCTGGATGTCGCGCTCCTCCATCACGTTGAGCATTGCGACCTGGATGCGTTCGGCGAGGTCGGGCAGCTCGTTGATGGCCACGATGCCCCGGTGCGACCGCGGGATGAGCCCGAAGTGGATCGTCTCGGGGTCACCGAGCGAACGGCCCTCGGCCACCTTCATCGGGTCGACGTCACCGATGAGGTCGGCCACGCTCGTGTCGGGGGTGGCGAGCTTCTCGGCGTACCGCTCGTCACGGTGGCGCCATTCAACGGGAAGAGTGTCGCCCAGCTCCGCGGCGCGACGGCGGGATGCCGCCGTGATCGGCTCGTACGGGTGCTCGCCGAGCTCACTGCCCGCGATCACGGGCGTCCATTCGTCGAGCAGCCCGACGAGGGTGCGCAGCAACCGCGTCTTGCCCTGCCCACGCTCGCCGAGCAGCACGACGTCGTGCCCGGCGATGACGGCCCGCTCGAGCTGCGGCACGACGTCGTCGGCAAAGCCGTGCAGGCCCGGCCACGGGTCGCGCCCGGCGCGAAGGGCGTCGAGAAGGTTGTCGCGCATCTCGTGCTTGAGGGTCTTCTGCTGGTGGCCGGACGCGCGAAGCGCTCCAACCGTGGTCATCATCGGAGCGTCGGTCACCCCTTCACGCTACGTCGCCCTCACGACCCCGTCGAGGGGACCACCCAGCCGGCCGCTCGACCAACCGACCCAGTCGAGTGGCCACCTCCGTGCACACTCGCCCGTACGAAAGTGGCCACTCGACTGGGGTGGGTTATACGTCAGGCGTCGAAGACGGCCGGCAACGTGAAGCGGTGCGCCGTCTGAAGCTCGGCGACCGACACCGCGAAGTGGCGGGCGATCGTGAGGGCGCGACCACCCGTCGCGCCGATGCGCACGCACGGCACCTCGCCCACCAGGGCCTGGAACGCGCCCGCCTGGCCGGCCGGAACCGCGACCAGCACGCGAGCCACCGACTCGGAGAAGAGCGCTGCAAAGGCGTCCAGCCCCTCGCCAACCTGATCGAGCCCGTCGACGGTCACTCCGACGCCGTGGCGCATCACCGCCTCCGCCAGGGCAATGGCCAGGCCGCCTTCGGAGAGGTCATGAGCAGACTCGAGCACGCCCGCGTTCGCTGCCGCGACCAGCACTGAGCCGAGCGCCTGCTCGGCGGCGAGGTCGACCTTCGGCGGTTGCCCGCCCAGGTGCTTGTGGATGACGTGCGCCCACTCCGAGCCGCCCAGCTCGTCGCGGGTCGCCCCGAGCAGGAAGACGTGCGAACCCTCCGTACGAAAGCCCGAGCCGGTGCGACGCGACACGTCGGCCATCACTCCGAGCACTCCGATGACCGGCGTCGGGTGGATCGCCACGGCTCCGGTCTGGTTGTAGAAGCTGACGTTGCCACCGGTCACAGGGATGCCGAGCACCTTGCAGCCCTCGGCGATACCGCGGATCGCCTCGCGGAACTGCCACATCACGCCCGGGTCCTCAGGCGACCCGAAGTTGAGACAGTCGGTGACAGCGAGGGGGGCGGCGCCAGACGTCGCGACGTTGCGGTAGGCCTCGGAGAGGGCCAGCTGCGCACCGGCGTAGGGGTCGAGCTTGGCGAAGCGGCTGTTGCAGTCGGTGGCGATGGCGACGCCCAGCCCGGTCTCCTCGTCGACCCGGACCACCCCCGCATCGTCGGGCTGCGACAGCGCGGTGTTGCCCATCACGTAGCGGTCGTACTGGTCGGTGACCCACGAGCGGTCGCACAGGTTCGGTGAGCCCAGCATGGTCAGCAGCTGCGCCCGGATCTCGTCATCCGAGGCCGGCCGAGCCAGGGTGTCGGGGGCATTGGCCGCCAGCGCGTCGAGATAGCCAGGGCGCTCGAGCGGGCGTTGGTAGGTGGGACCGTCGTGAGCCACCGAGCGCGGGGGCACGTCGACGATGACGTCTCCGTGCCAGGTGATGACGAGGTTGTCGCCTTCGGTGACCTCGCCGACGACGGTCGCCTCGACGTCCCACCGGTCGGTGATCGCCATGAACTCGTCGAGCTTGGCCGGCTCGACGACCGCCATCATTCGTTCCTGCGACTCAGACATCAGGATCTCGTGCGGCTGCAGGCTTGCGTCACGCAGCGGCACGAGGTCGAGCTCGACGTTCATGCCGCCGTCGCCGTTGGAGGCGAGCTCGCTGGTGGCACAGGAGAGCCCGGCGCCGCCGAGGTCTTGGATGCCGTCGACGACGTGAGCGGCATACAGGTCGAGGCAGCACTCGATGAGCACCTTCTCGGCGAACGGGTCGCCGACCTGCACCGCTGGCCGTTTGGTCGGCCCGCCCGCGCTGAACGTCTCGGACGCGAGCACGGAGACGCCGCCGATACCGTCGCCACCCGTCTTCGCGCCGAAGAGGATCACCTTGTTGCCGGCCCCGGACGCCTTGGCGAGGTGGATGTCCTCGATGCGCATCGCACCGACGCACAGGGCGTTGACGAGCGGATTGCCTTGGTAGCAGTCGTCGAACACGACTTCACCGCCGATGTTGGGCAGGCCGAGGCAGTTGCCGTAGCCGCCGACGCCGGCGACCACACCGGGCAGCACGCGTTGGGTGTCAGGGTGGAAGAGGTTGCCGAACCGGAGGGAGTCCATGACCGCGATCGGTCGGGCCCCCATCGACATGATGTCGCGCACGATGCCGCCCACACCGGTGGCGGCGCCCTGGTAGGGCTCGACGTAGCTCGGGTGGTTGTGCGACTCGACCTTGAAGGTGACGGCCCAGCCGTCACCGATGTCGACGACGCCGGCGTTCTCGCCGATGCCGACCAGCAGCTTCTCGCGCATCTCGTCGGTGGTGTTCTCGGCCCACAGCGCGAAGTGCACCTTGCTCGACTTGTAGGAGCAGTGCTCGCTCCACATCACGGAGTACATGGCGAGCTCGGCGATGGTCGGCCGGCGCCCGATGATCTCGCGGATGGTCGCGTACTCGTCGCTCTTCAGGCCGAGCTCGGCCCACGGCTGGGCGAGATCAGGGGTGGCGGTCGCGTTCTCGACGGTGTCGAGCCCAGCCGTGCCCCCCACCTCTCGCTCACGGGCCACCGTCTCGGCGTCGTTCAGGGTCGGCGTCTCGGTGTCACTCATGCGTTCGCTGCGCTCTCGAGGGTCGTCGTGAGGATCGAGGTGAAGAAGCCGCGCCCGTCGAGGCTCGGGCCGTAACCCGTCTCGACCGCATGCTCGGGGTGGGGCATCAGGCCGACCACGTTGCCTCGCTCGTTGGTGATACCGGCGATGTTGCGGTACGACCCGTTGGGCCCGCGTCCATCGGCGTCGGTGACGTAGCGGAAGGCCACTCGACCCTCACCCTCGAGGCGGTCGAGGGTGTTCTCGTCGGCCACGAAGGCACCCTCGCCGTTCTTGAGCACGATCGTGATCTGCTGGCCTGGGGCGTAGTCGGAGGTCCAGGCCGTGGCGACGTTCTCGACGACGAGACGCTGGTCGACACAGTTGAACTTGCGGTGGTCGTTGCGCACCAGGGCCCCCGGCAGCAGCTGGCTCTCGGCGAGCACCTGGAAGCCGTTGCAGATGCCGAGCACGGGCAGCCCACCGCGGGCCGCCGGGACCAGCACCTCCATGACCGGCGCAAAACGGGCGATCGCTCCGGCCCGCAGGTAGTCGCCGTACGAGAAGCCCCCGGGGAGGATGACGGCATCCACGCCGTGCAGGTCGGCGTCACCGTGCCACAGCGAGACCGCCTCGCCGCCGCACTGACGAACCGCGCGCAAGGCGTCTCGGTCATCGAGCGAGCCGGGGAAGGTGACGACCCCGACCTTCACTGCGCGTCGCCCTCGGCGACCACGCGCTCGGTGCCTTCGGTGTCGTGTGCGGGACCCAGGGTGTGCACCGAGACGACGTCCTCGATGACCGGGTTGCTCAGCAGGGTCTCGGCCGCCTCTCGGGCAGCCGCGAGGTGCGCGTCGGTGACCTCGCCCACCACCGTGAGCACGAAGCGTTTGCCCTGGCGAACGTCGGTGAACCCGTGGAGGCCGAGTCGGGGTAGTGCCCCTCCGACGGCCTGACCCTGCGGGTCGAGGATCTCTGGCTTGAGCATGACGTCGACGACGATGCTTCCCATCAGTGCTGTGCTCCTGGCTGCCGCGTGGTGCTCGATATCGGTCAGGTGCCCTGGCCGACACCCCCTGGTCAAGACCGTGGCAGTCTATCGGGACCGCCCAGTGAGACGGTCACTTCGCCCGGATGCCGGTGAGCTCAGAACGGCTCGACCGACCGTTCCAGGCGGGCGGCGATCTCGGGCACGTCCGACAGGTCACCCGTCGCAACCGCGATGACGAGGTCATAGGCCTCGTCGTTGGTGAGGGTGAACCGCCACCCGTTGATGCCGAAGGCGGCAATCGCCGCAGCCAGTGTCAAGCGCTTGTTGCCGTCGACGAGGGCATGGTTGCGCGCGATCGACTGCATCATCGCGCCCACCTTCAGGAAGATGGTCGGATACGCGTCAGCACCGAACACCGAGGTATCCGCTCGCCGAGCAGCCGCTTCGAGCAGACCGACATCGCGCACGAGGACCTCACCCAGCGTGCGACGGGCAATATGCAGAAGCTCCTCGGTGGTGAGCAGGGTCACCAGCGACTACTGCCCGAGCCGGTCGAGGGCTTCGCGGTACCGGGGCAGCTGTTCCGCGAGCACGGAGTCGATCTGGCCGAGACGGCTCGTCCGTTCGTGGTACTCGAGGACGGCCCGTCGGATGACCTCCTGTCGGGATACTCCCTCGGCGGCTACCAGGGCGTCCAGGGCCTTCTCGAGCTCGCTGTCGGTGCGCAAAGTCAGTGCCATGATTGATGGTATCACTGTGATACCAGGACGCTGGTAGGGCATTCTCGGCCGCTGAGTAGGGTGGCCCCAGGAGTCCACACCAATGCACGGGGGTGCCCGATGTCCTTCGAGATCGCGTCGTTGTCTGCCTTGGAGATCCTCGACTCGAGGTCGAGGCCGACGCTGTCGGTCACGGTGGAGCTGGCGGGCGGCCCCAAGGTGAGCGCGGGAGTCCCGTCTGGGGCCTCGACCGGCACCCGGGAGGCGGTCGAGCTGCGAGACGGCGACCCGGCCCGGTTCAGTGGCGCCGGGGTGTCCAAAGCCGTGGGCAACGTCAACGGTGAGATCGCCCAGCACCTGCTCGGTCGGTCGTTGGACTCCCTCGCCGAGGCCGATGAGGCGATGCAGACGCTCGACGGCACTCCGAACAAGGCGCGCCTCGGGGCGAACGCGATCGTCGGCGTCTCGATGGCCCTGGCCCGCGCCCTCGCCGCGGCCGACGGGCAGCCGCTGCACGCGTGGCTGCCCGGCTTCGGGCAGCCCGCCCGGCTGCCGGTGCCCTGTTTCAACGTGCTCAACGGCGGCGTTCACGCCCCGAACCCGCTGGACTTCCAGGAGTTCATGGTCTGCCCGCTCGGGGCACCCTCGATGGCCGAGGCGGTGCGCTCGGGCGCCGAGGTCTACGCCGCGCTGCGGAAACGGCTCGTCGCCGGCGGCCACGCCACGGGCCTGGGCGACGAAGGTGGCTTCGCCCCCGACCTCACCGAGCCCGAGGACGTGCTGGCCATGATCGTGGCCGCCATCGAAGACGCCGGGTACACGCCCGGCACCACCGGCGTGGCCATCGCCCTGGACCCGGCCGCGTCGGAGTTCCGCCAGCACGACGGCACCTACCGGGTGGCCGGCCAGTCTTTGTCCAGCACCGACCTCATCGAGCGGTACGCCGCCATGGTGGCCGCCTACCCGATCTGGAGCATCGAGGACGGTCTTGGCGAGAGCGACCACTCCGGCTGGCAGCAGCTGACCGCTCGCCTCGGCGACCAGATCCAGCTCGTGGGAGACGACAACTTCTGCACCAACCCGGCAATCATCGCCGAGGCCATCTCCGACGGGATAGCCAACGCCGCGCTGATCAAGCTCAACCAGATCGGCACCGTCAGCGAAACCCTGGAGGCGATGGCCGTCTGCCAACGCGCCGGCTATGCCCAGATGGTCTCCCACCGGTCGGGCGAGACTCCTGACACCTTCATTGCCGACCTTGCGGTCGCCACCGGATGCGGGCAGCTCAAGACCGGGGCCCCGGCGCGCGGCGAGCGGGTCGCCAAGTACAACCGGCTCATCGAGATCGCAGTGGCCCGGCCCGACCTCCCCTTCGGCCGACCCTGACCGACGTCGTGCCCGGGCCGTGCTGCAGGGGGCGACGTGTGACCACCATCGCGGGTTCGGCGGAACGGTGAGATGAGACCCGCGGTCGTGTTGGTGTCGGGTGCACCAGGGTCCGGAAAGACCACCCTGGCAGGGCCGCTCAGCCGACAGCTCGGCCTGCCGCTGATCGCCAAGGACGTCATCAAGGAGCGCCTGACCGCTGCCCTCCCCCGACCCTCGCCGGGTGGTCCGGACCCGCTCACCTGGTCACGAACTGTCGGAGGGGCCGCCATGGAGGTCATGTGGGCGCTGGCCGGCCAGCCCGTGCCGGTGATGCTCGAGGCCAACTTCCGCCCGCGCAGCAACATCGAGCGTGAGCAGCTGCTCGCGTTGGACCGGCCCATCGTCGAGGTCTACTGCCGATGCCCGCCCGCTCTGGCCGCCGAGCGGTACGCCCTGCGGGCGAAGACCGGCAGCCGTGACTCACGGACGCACGTGGTCACCGCGCTCACCGGCGAGATGCTCGCCGAGTTCGACACGCCGATGGGCGTGGGTGAGCTCGTGACCGTCGACACCTCCGGGCCGGTCGACGTCGGCCGGGTGGCCAGCCAGGTGCGCGCCCTGCTGGCCCGTGTCGCCGGCTGACCCGATACGACAGCGGCCGTCGGCGGTGAGCTCGACCAGGGGACGTTCAGACGGGCGCTGCGAACGAACGAATCAGAAGGTCTCGCCGGTGAGCAGCTCGAAGGCCTCGACATACTTCGCCCGGGTCTCGGCAACGACCTTCTCCGGCAACGGCGGTGGCGCCTCGCCGCTCGAGCGCGACCAGCCCGACTCCGGTGAGGTCAACCAGTTACGCACGAACTGCTTGTCGTACGAGGGCTGCACGCGCCCCGGCCGCCAAGCCGCAGCCGGCCAGAAACGTGACGAGTCGGGCGTCAGCACCTCGTCGGCGAGCACCAGCCCACCGCGGGCGCCTCGATCGCCCGGGCCGAGGCCGAACTCCACCTTGGTGTCGGCGATGAGGATGCCGCGCTCGGCCGCGAGCTCGTTGCCGCGCGCGAGGATGGCGCAGGTGACCTCGGACACCTCGGCGGCCAGGTCGGCGCCGATCTCGGCCTCGACCTGGTCTGGCGTCATCGGCTGGTCGTGCTCACCGAGAGGGGCCTTCGTCGACGGCGTGAAGATCGGCTCCGCCAGGCGCGACCCGTCGGTCAGACCTTCGGGCAGAGGGATGCCGCTCACCGTGCCCGTCTCTCGGTACTCCTCGAGGCCTCCCCCGGTCAGGTAGGCCCGGGCGACCGCCTCGACCTTGAGCATCTCGAGACGCCGCACGAGCACCGCCCGCCCCGACA
>JBBSTU010000080.1:0-16416 GCA_038235595.1 Actinomycetales bacterium
GGAACGAGCGCGAACCCTCCTCCGACACCGAAGAACCCGGTGAGCAACCCCACGGCGGTCGCAGTCCCTACGAGCATGACCATACGACGACGGTCATACGAGCGGGTCGGCCGTCGCGCTGCCCCGGCGCGGCCCGCCACCATGGTCGCGTCGGCGTCGCTCGTCCGGTCGGGGCCACGAGGGGTCGGGCGGAGCATGAGCACCGCGACGACGAGAATGAGCATCGCGAAAATGGCCAGGAGCACCGCAGGCGAGACCTTCACCGACAACCGGCTGCCGGCCAACGAACCGACCGTGCCGAGCAGTCCGAAGGCGAGACCCTGGCCGAACCTGACGCGACCGGCGCGGGCGTGCGGAACCAGACCGACCAGTGAGGTGACGCCCACGATGAGCAGCGAGCTCGTGATCGCCACCCGGGGCTCCTGGCCCAGCAGGTAGACCAGGGCCGGAACGGTCAGCACCGACCCGCCCCCACCGAGAGCCCCCAGGCTGAGCCCGATGACGACGCCGAGCGGCAGCGCCAGCAGCAGCACCGGTCAGCGTTGGCGGAAGAGGCGGCTCAGCCGTGATCCGCCGGATGCCGCCGGGTCGGCCGTGTGTCCGGGGCATCGCCGGCTCGACGGAACCCCCCGCAACACCTGGTCGACGTGTTGGCCGCATCCGGCCCACGTGGTCTTGCCACAGGTCTTGCAGTTCACGGCACGGCACATGGTGGGTAGTCCTTCGGGTCAATGGCGCTAGGCGGGTGGAGACGCCGAGGTGGTCGGCGCTCAGGGGGAGCGGGGTGGGAGCGGGGTGGGAGCGGGGTGGGAGCGGGGTGGGAGCGGGGTGGGAGCGGGGTCAGGCGGCGGTGACCAGCGGGAGCCCGCTAGCGGCGGCGCTCTGCTCGAAGTCGTCGTCAATGGCGACGACCCGGTGGCCGTGAGCGGCGAGCACCGAGGCGACGATCGAGGCACGGTACCCGCTCGCGCAGTGCACCCACAGCTCGCCCGGTGGAACCTCGTCGAGCCGGTCGATCACCTCGTGGATCGGGATGTTGACGGCGCCCTCGACGTGGTTCTCGGCGAACTCGCTGGCTCGACGGACGTCGACCACGGTCACCGGGCGGTGGTGTCGCACCTGGGCGAGGTCGGCGAAGGCAGCCCGAGGGAACGTGCCCAACGGCTCGTCGGTCCACTGGTGAGGCTCGCCGTGCGCCGCCCCCTGCAGCTGGTCGATGCCGATGCGCACCAGCTCACGTTGCGCCTCGGCGATCTGCGCGGGGCTCTCACCGAGCAGCGTGATCGGCGTGCCCCAGGGAATGAGCCAGCCCAGGTAGGTGGCGAACTGGCCGTCCACGCCGAAGTTGAGGCTGCCGACGACGTGACCGGCGGCGTAGGCCGTGCGGTTGCGCAGGTCGACCAGCCACTCCCCCGCCTCCAGCCGTCTGCGGATGGTCTCCTGGTCAGCCATCGACGGAGGTGTCAGGTCAGGCGCGGTCGGGCCGGCTGCGTTGCCCGGCCCCATGTGCGTGTAGTAGGCGGGATAGGCGTCGAGACCGGCCAGCACCTCGGCCACCCAGTCCTCCTCGCTCTGGGTCAGCGCCGGGTTGTCGCGCTTCTCTAGCCCGATCGTCGACGCCTCGCTCGCGCCGCTCGACCCGGACGAGCAGAAGCTGCCGAACCCGTGCGTGGGCAGCACCTGCGCCTCGTCGGGCAGCTCACGAGCCAGTCGACGGGCCGAGGCGTACTGGTGACGCACGAGGTCGTGCGTGTGGTCGTCTCCGAGCAGGTCAGGCCGGCCGGTGGCGCCGAAGAGCAACGACCCGCCGGTGAAGACGCCCCCGGACTCACCGTCTGCCTCCAGGGCGTACGACAGGTGCGTGTAGGTGTGGCCGGGCGTGGCGATGGCCCGAACCCGCAGGCTGGGTGAGACCTCGACGACGTCGTTGTCGCGAATGGGGGTGCGCTCGAAGCGCACCTCGTCATCGGCATTGACGTAGTAGGCCGCACCCGTGGCCTTCGCCAGCGCCAGGCCACCGGTGAGGTAGTCGTTGTGCAGGTGGGTCTCGAAGACGTGCGTGATGCGGACCCGCTCGGATGCCGCGAGCTCGAGAACGCGGTCGATGTCACGTTGCGGGTCGATCACGAACGCAACCCGCCCGTCGTGGGCGAGGTAGCTGCGATCACCCAGGCTGGCGGTCTCGATCGTGAGGATGGTCGGCATCGACGTTCCCTTCCGGTGGTGGAGAACAGGGTGATGCTGCGCTCTCATAATTACCCTAGGGGGTATTTTAGCGTTGTCAAAAAAGAGCGATCTCCCCGAGGTGGCTGCCGCCGTGCACGAAGTCTCCTGCTGCGACTCGTATATACCCTGCAGGGTATGCTTGACCAGGACCACGACCGCTACGGAGGAGTCATCATGGGATACGCACTGACCACAGAGGTTGACCGGCCGTTCGACGAGGTTCTCGAGCAGACCCGGGCCGCCCTTGCCGGGCACGGCTTCGGGATCCTCACCGAGATCGACCTGGCCTCGACCCTCAAGGCCAAGCTCGACGTCGACGTCGAGCGCCAGGTCATCCTCGGCGCCTGCCGCCCACCGTTGGCCCACCAGGCCCTGCAGGTCGACCCCTCGATCGGGCTGCTGCTGCCCTGCAACGTGGTGGTGCGGGCCATCGACGACGGCCGCACCCGCGTGGAGGCCATGGACCCCGACATCATGGTCACCCTGACCGAGAACCCGGCGCTGGCCGACGTCGCGGCCGATGCCCGCACCAGGTTGACCGACGCCCTGCACGACCTCAACCAGCCTCGCGCGTGAGGCAGACTCGGTTCAGCACCGCCCCCACCCCGGCCCACCGAAGGACATCGCCATGGTCACCCTCAACCCCGACGACATGACGCCGGTTGTCAACCGGCTCAAGCGCGCTCAGGGCCAGATCGGCGGAGTCATCCGGCTGATCGAGGAAGGCCGCGACTGCAAGGACGTCGTCACCCAGCTCGCCGCCGTCAGCCGCGCCCTCGACCGAGCCGGGTTCGCCATCGTCTCCACCGGTCTGCGCCAGTGCCTCAGCAACCCCGACGGCATCAGCGACGAGGACCAGGCCACCATGGAGAAGCTCTTTCTCACCCTGGCGTAGCCGGCCGCGCAGCCACGACAAGGGCGACGGCCGCGCCCATGATGGTCAGTGGTCCCAGAGGCGCAGTGAGCGCTCGAAGATGCCGGCCAGGTCGTCGGCCTCGACCGGCCGGGGGCTCGTGGCGAGCAGACGCTGCTGCTTGAGGGCGCCCTCCACGAGGGCATCCGTGTCACCGGGGCCGAAGCCGACGGCATCCGTGCCGTTAGGCAGCCCGATGTCGCGCATCAGGTCGCACAGCACTCTCGGAAGCAGTCCGGCGGGGTCGTCACCGGCCTCGGCCCGCGGGTCGAGGAAGCCGGCTGCCGACAGGTGCCGCTCGGGGTTGCTCTCGAACGTCCAGCGGAAGGCCTCGGGTGCGGTCAAAGAGACGGCCATGCCGTGGGGCACCATCGACTCACCCGCGGGGTAGTCGACCGGGTGGAAGTCGGTGACCCGGCCGGCGATCGGGTACGCGTTGGCGTGCGGCACGTGGACGCCCGCGTTGCCGAAGCCGAGCCCGGCGAACGTGGCCGCCATGGACATGTCGCTGCGAGAGCCAGGGTCGCCTTCGTGCACGGCGGGGCGAAAGGCCGTCGACAACAGCCGCATCGCCTTCTCGGACCAGAGGTCAGAGATCGGGTTGGCGCCGCAGTAGGGTACCCGCTGGTCGGCCGTCTTCTGCTCGTAGGAGGTGTACGGGCGGGCGGTCCAGCTCTCGAGGGCGTGACAGAGGATGTCCATCCCGGCGCTGGCGGTGACCCCGGCGGGCTGGGTCAGGGTCAGAAGCGGGTCGACCACGGCCAGCACCGGGCGCAGGCGAGGGTGGCTGATGCCGGTTTTCACGTGCTGGTCGAGCACGTCGAGAACACAGATCGTGGTGCTCTCGGCTCCGGTACCCGTCGTGGTCGGCACGGCCACGAGTGGCGCCAGGGCGTTCGGCGGGGCCTGCCCGCCGCCGACCGGCGCGTTGACATAGTCGAGCAGCTCCCCGGGGTTGGTGAGCATGAGGTTGACGGCCTTGGCTGTGTCGATCGACGAGCCGCCACCGACGGCGACGAACGCGTCGAAGGGGCCGTCGGCTCGGGCCCGGTCGATCGCCACGAGCAGGCTGGCGTCGGTCGGCTCGACCCGAGCGGAGTCGTGCACCACGGCGGCGATCCCGAAAGCGGCCAGCTGCTCGGCCACCCGCCCAGGAGAACCCGTGGCCGCCACCCCGGGGTCGGTGACCACAAGCACGCGGCGCGCCCCGAGCTGTCGCAGGTCGTGGCCGATCTCGGCCGAGGCGCCCGGGCCGAACTTCAGCTGTGGCGAGCCGTAGGTGAAGACGGTCTCGGCGTGCTCGGGCAGGTAGGTCATCATTCCTCCAGGTCGGCCGGTGCTCTGCTGCGAACCTAGCCTGCCACTCCGGCCGTCGAGTGCCTCGGCATAGAGTCGCGCTATGGCCAGTGCAGCATCCGGCACACTCGTCGTCGGCGCGGGGGCCGCCGGGCTCTCCCTCGCGACGAGGTTGCGTGACCTGGGCGACGACCAGGCCATCACCATCGTCGGCGACGAGCCCGAACCGCCCTACGAGCGGCCGCTCCTGTCGAAGACCTACCTCCGCGGCGAGCACGACCGGTCCTCGATCTTCCTGCGTGAGGCCGGGTGGTTCCAGGCCCGACAGATCGACCTTGTCACAGGTGACGGGGTCGTCGAGATGGTCAGGGACGCCTCCGGTGGCACCGCGCTGACGGCATCCGGTCGCTCGATCCCGTTCGCGCGCCTCGCCCTCGCGACCGGCGCAGCACCTCGCCCGCTGGTGGTCGAGGGCGCTGACCTCGACGGCGTCGTGCTCCTGCGAACGCTGACCGAGTCCGACGACCTCGCCCGACGGCTCCGGAAGGCCGGTGACGTCGTCGTGATCGGCGGCGGCTTCATCGGGCTCGAGGTCGCGGCCAGCGCCCGCGCCCTCGGCTGCCGCGTGACCGTGGTCGAGCTCACTGAGCACCTGCTGGGCCGGGCAGTCACACCCCAGCTGTCGCAGTTCTACCGGCGGGCGCACGAGCGCCGCGGCACCACCGTGGTTCTCGGCACGGGTGTCTCCCGGCTCGTCGGCCACGACGGCACCGTCACCGCAGCCCTGCTGAACAACGGCAGCTGCCTACCCGCTGACGTCGCCGTCGTCGGCATCGGGGCGACCCCACGCACCGCCTTGGCCAGCGGGCTCGGGCTCGACGTCGAGCCCCGCGGCATCGTGGTCAACCGCCACGCGCTCACCTCTGACGGGGCCACGGTTGCCGCAGGCGACTGCACCGTGGGCCCGAACCCCTTCTCGCGCGGGCTGGTCGGGCTCACCCGGCTCGAGAGTGTGGCCCACGCCGACGACCAGTCCCGCACGGCGGCCGCCACCCTCCTCGGGCACGTGGCGGCCTACGACGCGGTGCCGTGGTTCTGGTCAGACCAGGGTGAGCTGCGGTTGCAGATCGCCGGCCTGTCGATGGGCGCCGACCTCAGTGTGCTGCGCGGCGACCCGGCATCCGAGAAGTTCTCGGTGCTCAGCTTCCGCGACGGGCTGCTCATCGCCGCCGAGTGCGTCGGGGCCTCCGCCGACTACGTGGCGGTCAAGCGCGGGCTCGAGAAGGGCCTGACGGTCGACCCGGATGCCGCTGCCGACCCGGGCGTGCCGCTGAAGCGCCTGCTCGTAACCAGCTGAGCAACCTTCATGCCCGGCGAAATACCCCGTGTCCTCCTGTCTGCCAAGGCTGCTGCTGCGCTAGCGTGAAGTTTCGCCCAACGAAGGGACGGCCCCATGTCTGTACTGGCGGGTCTGCGCACAGCAGACACCCTGATCGACGCCAACCTGGTCGACTACACCATCATCGCGCTCTACTTCGTGTTCGTGATGGGCATCGGCCTCATGGCCCGTCGCGCCGTCTCCGACTCGCTCGACTTCTTCCTCTCCGGGCGTTCTCTCCCCGCGTGGGTGACCGGGCTCGCCTTCATCTCGGCCAACCTCGGCGCCGTCGAGATCATGGGAATGTCGGCCAACGGCGCCCAGTTCGGCATCTCGGCCGTGCACTACTTCTGGGTCGGCGCCATTCCGGCGATGCTCTTCCTCGGTGTCGTGATGATGCCGTTCTACTACGGCTCCAAGGTTCGCTCGGTGCCTGAGTTCATGTTCCGACGCTTCGGCACCGGGGCCCACCTGGTCAACGCCATCAGCTTCGCCGTCGCTCAGCTGCTCATCGCCGGGGTGAACCTCTACCTGCTCGGCTCGATCGTGCAGGCCCTGCTCGGCTGGCCGCTCTGGGTGGCCCTCATCGTGGCCGCCGTCATCGTGCTCTCGTACATCACCCTGGGTGGCCTGTCGGCGGCGATCTACAACGAGGTGCTCCAGTTCTTCGTCATCGTCGCAGCCCTGCTGCCGCTGACGCTCATCGGCCTCAACCGGGTGGGTGGCTACCAGGGGCTCAAAGACAAGATCACCGAGTTCGCCTCGACCCCGGCTGCCGTCGCAGCGAACGTGCCGTCAGCCGACCAGCAGCTTCAGTCGTGGCCCGGGCAGGCGCTCACCGGTTTCGGCTCCGGCACCCTCTCGGTCATCGGGATCGTCTTCGGCCTGGGGTTCGTGCTGTCGTTCGGCTACTGGACGACGAACTTCGTCGAGGTTCAGCGCGCCATGGCCAGCAACTCGATCTCCGCAGCTCGCAAGACCCCGATCATCGGCGCCTTCCCGAAGATGTTCATCCCCTTCATCGTCATCATCCCCGGCATGATCGCCGCGGTGCTCGTCAACGAGATCCGTGAGCTGAAGAGTGGCGCCGCGCCGACCGGAGGCGCCTCGGGCACCGTGCAGTACAACGACTCCCTGATCCTGCTCATGCGCGACGTTCTACCGAACGGTCTGCTCGGGCTGGCTATCGCCGGCCTGCTGGCGGCCTTCATGGCCGGCATGGCGGCCAACATCTCGGCCTTCAACACCGTGTTCAGCTACGACCTGTGGCAGCGCTACATCCGCAAGGACCACAGCGACGACTACTACCTGCGCATCGGGCGGCTCGCGACGGTGGGGGCGACGTTCGTCGCGATCTTCACCGCGATCATCGCCAGCTCGTTCTCGAACATCATGAACTACCTCCAGACCCTGTTCGGGTTCTTCAACGCCCCGCTGTTCGCCACGTTCATCCTCGGTATGTTCTGGAAGAAGATGACACCGACCGCCGGTTGGGTCGGTCTGTCCGCGGGCACGATCTCGGCCGTGATCTTCGCCTTCCTCAGCCAGGACTCCTTCGGCTCGGCCAGCCTCGGCGTGATCCCGATCGGAGGGCAGGGGGCGGCCTTCCTCGCCGCCTCCACCGCGTTCGTCGTCGACATCGTGCTCAGCGTGCTCATCTCGCTCAAGACCGAACCAAAACCCGTGGCCGAGCTTCGCGGGCTCGTGTACTCGGAGACACCGAAGGAGGACCTCATCGACCCCGAAGAGGTGAAGCTGCCGTGGTTCCGGCGCACGATCCCGCTCGCGAGCATCGCCCTGGTGCTCGTCATCGCCCTCAACTTCGCGTTCTGACAGGGAGCCGGACATGACCGACAACCAGCACTCCGCAGACGTCACCAAAGACGCACCCAGCGGTGGACGCCACACAGCGGGCGCCTTCGACATCCGCAACTTCATCGGGGGCCTGCTCGGCCTCTACGGCGTCATCCTCACCCTGATGGGCCTGTTCGGCGACCAGGAGCTGAACAAGACCGGCGGCTGGAACGCCAACCTCTACACCGGCCTCGCGCTCCTGGTCGTCAGCGCGTTCTTCGTCACCTGGGCCCGGGTCAAGCCGACCATTGTGCCGGCGCACGTCGAGCCAGCGGTCGAGGACGAGACCCGTCCCGGACCGACGGTGCACCCTCCGGGCCGCTGAGAGCACCGGGTCACCACGTGAACGTCAGGACAGGCGGGGCCGGCGCGGTCGCGGTTGGCAGACCGGGCACGAGAACGACGAACGGTTCATGAAGTGCTCGCGCCGGATGGGTGCACCACACCGGTCGCAGGGCGCTCCCTCGCGACCGTACGCGTGCAGCGATCGGTCGAAGTAGCCACTCGCGCCGTTGACGTTGACGTAGAGCGCGTCGAAGCTCGTGCCGCCCTGCCCCAGGGCCGCCTCCATCACCTCGCGCGCGTGGCCGAGCAGCCGGGAGAGCGTGGGCTTGGTCAGGGCCGAGCACCGTCGTTCGCCGTGCACCCCGACGCGCCAGAGGGCCTCGTCGGCGTAGATGTTGCCGATACCCGACACGAGGGTCTGGTCGAGCAGAGCCCGCTTGACGGCACTGTCACGCCGCTTCATGAGGCGCACCACGGTCGGCTGGTCGAACTCGGGGTCGAACGGGTCGAGCGCTATGTGGGCCACGCTCTCGGGGATGCCGTCGTCGCCCAGCGGCGAGAGCGCCAAGCCCCCGAACGTGCGCTGGTCGACGAACCGCAGCTGCGGCCCTCCGTCGGTGAAGTCGAAGCGGGCGTGACAGTGCTTCTCGAGTGGCGCGTCGGCCGGCTCGACGAGCAGCTGGCCGCTCATGCCGAGGTGCACGATGAGGGCGTCCTCGCCGTCGAGGGCGAGCCATAGGTACTTGCCTCGGCGCGCGGCCGCGGTCACCGTGACGTCGTGCAACCGGTCGGCGAGGTCGGCCGCACCGGCCACGTGCCTACGGGCCACCCGGATGCCGCTGATCCGCGTGCGTTCGACGTGCCGGCCGACGACGTGCTCGGCGAGGCCGCGTCGCACGACCTCCACCTCAGGAAGCTCGGGCACACCGACGCCTCAGTCGAGGCTCGGCAGGGCAGGGTCGACCGGCGCGCCCAACGCTGACTGGCGCTCGGTCAGGCTGGCCCACGCCTGCTGGGCGGCCTTCTGTTCAGCCTGTTTCTTGCTGCGGCCGTGCCCCTCGCCGAGAACCTCGTCGCCGAAGACGACCTTGGCGTGGAACTCCTTCTCGTGGTCGGGTCCCTGCTCTGCCACCCGGTAGTCGGGCGAGCCGAGCGACGAGAGAGCCGCCATCTCCTGCAGGCTGGTCTTCCAGTCGAGGCCGGCACCCAGGCTGGAGGCCGCCTCGATGAGGGGGTCGAAGTGGTGGTGCACGAACCGCCCGGCTCGCTCGATACCGCAAGAGATGAACACGGTGCCGATCAGCGCCTCCATCGTGTCGGCGAGGATCGAGGCCTTGTCGCGACCACCGGTGGCCTCTTCGCCCTTACCGAGCATGACGTACTCGCCGAGCGAGAAGCTGCGCGCCACGTCGGCGAGCGCCCGCATGTTGACGACGGCCGCCCGCAGCTTGGCGAGGTGGCCCTCGGCGAGGTCGGGGTGCACCCGGTAGAGCGTCTCGGTCACGACGAGCCCGAGCACCGAGTCGCCGAGAAACTCGAGCCGCTCGTTGTTCGGCAACCCGCCGTTCTCGTACGCGAACGACCGGTGGGTCAGGGCACGCAGCAGCAGCGGCTCGTCGACCCTCTGCCCGACCACCTCGTCGAGGTGGTCGACCAAAGCGTCGACGGGCCGCTGTGGCGCGCTCAGCACCCCTGGAACACCCTGCTGGTCAGGGGTGCTCACGACGCTGATCAGGCCTGGTGTTCGGTGCGCTCGGCCACCGCGTAGTGCCGACCCTTGTAGGTGCCGCACGACGGGCAGGCGATGTGCGGCTGAGCCGCAGCACCGCACGACGGGCACGTGGTCAGGGTGGTCGGCGTCGCCTTCCAGTTGGCCCGTCGCGAACGGGTGTTGGAGCGAGACGTCTTCCGCTTCGGGACAGCCACGTCAGTTCCTCTTCTCTTGCGGGTCGGCTTCCAGCAGCTTGCTGAGCGCCGACCATCGTGGGTCTGGTGAGTCGTGCTGGTGACCGGGGTCTTCCGCGAGGTGGATTCCGCATTCGGAACACAACCCCGGGCAGTCCTTACGGCACACCGGTTTGAACGGCAAGCTCGGGACGACTGCGTCACGAACCACGTTCTCGAGGTCGATCAGGTCGGCCACGATCTCGTGCTCGTCGTCGTCCTCGTCATCATCGCCCACCTCATGGCGGTGGGCCATCCGATCGGCGTAGGCGAACAGCTCCTGGAACCGGCCGCCGACCGCGCGGTCGACGGGGTCCAGGCACCGCACGCAGGCGCCGGTCGCCCTGCCGCTGACCGAACCTGTCACCAGCACCCCCTCGACGACCGACTCCAGTCGCGCCTCGAGGTCGACCGGCGAACCGGCCTTCATCGAGATGACCACAGTGCCGACGTCGTCAGGAAGGGCAAACGTGCGCGAGAGCTCATGCATCATGCCGGGTCGCCGCACCAGCTCCCTGGTGTCGAACACCCAGGGAGAGCGAAGATCGGGACGGTCCATGGCTCCTGCACACAGTTGATGGTTCGGTCCCCGTCAGACGGACGTGAACCGACGTCCCACGCTACCGGAGCGTGGTCGCGCGCCCAAATCAGCCGAGCTTGTCGTGCAGCGCCCGCACGACGGCATCCGGTACGAGGCCGGTGACGTCACCGCCGTAGCGCACGACCTCCTTGATGAGCGAGCTCGAGACGTGGGTAAGGGCGGGGTCGGCCGCGAGGAACAAGGTCTCGACGCCGCTCAGGTGGTGGTTCATGTGCGCCATGGGCAGCTCGTAGGCGAAGTCGGTGCCACCGCGCAGCCCCTTGACGAGGGCGCTGGCCTCGACCTCGGTGCACACGTCGACGACGAGGGTGTCGGCCCAGGCGGCCACCCGCACGTTGGGCAGGTGCCCGAGGGAGGCCTCGATGAGCTCGATGCGCTCGTCGATCGTGAAGGCGCCGTGCTTCGCGGGGTTGTGCAGGATGGCCACCACGACCTCGTCGAACAGGCCACTGGCCCGCTCGACCAGGTCGAGGTGCCCGTTCGTCACCGGGTCGTAGGACCCCGGGCACACGCACCGTCGGGGCCCCGCTGCAGTCGTCACGCGCCCAACCTAGCGTCAGGCGACGACCTCGGGCGGGGGCGGTTCGGCGAACCAGACCGTCGTGTCGCCGTAGCGCTTCTCCCCCGACAGCTCGAGGCCGGCCGGCCACGACGGCTGCGGAGTGCGGGCACCGCGCTCGACCACGACGAATGCGTCAGGGGCGAGCCAGCTCTGGTCGACGAGGGCCGTCAGCACCGCCGCGAGGTCGGCCTCCCCCACGTCGTAGGGCGGGTCGAGCAGCACGAGATCCATCCGGATGCCGTCGGTCGGGCCCAGCGTCAGCGCGTGCAGGACGGTGTCGGTGACCACGCGCACGCCGTCGATACCCAGGGAGGCGATGTTGGCGCGGATGACGGCTGCGGCGGCGCGATGGCTCTCGACGAGCACGACCAGCGACGCCCCTCGGCTGGCCGCCTCGAGACCGAGGGCGCCGGACCCGGCGTAGAGGTCGAGCACGTGGGTTCCATCGAGCAGGCCGCGGTGCTCGAGGCGGCTGAACAGCGCCTCTCGCACCCGGTCGGAGGTCGGGCGGGTCGAGCTGCCGGCCGGTGTACGCAGGCGTCGCCCCCCGGCCGCGCCGCTGATGATGCGGGTCACGGGTCAGCCTCGCTCCAGGTAGGCGGCCTGGTCATCGTCGAGACGCATGGCGACGGCCGCCGCGAGCGCCGGGTGCTGGCGCAGCTGCGGGTCGTCGGCCACGACCGCGAAGGCGTCCTCGCGCGCGTCGGCGATGATCTGCTCGTCGTCGCGTCGTCCGAGACGCAGGTGGCGAACCGAGTTGCCGCGGCCGCTCTGGCGCGCCCCGAGCACGTCACCCTCGCGGCGCAACATCAGGTCGGCGCGGGCCAGCTCGAAGCCGTCGGTGGTGGCCGCGACCGCGTCCAGTCGTTCGAGAGCGCGGTCACCGGCCCCACCCGTCATGAGCAGACACAGACCGGGCACGCTGCCGCGCCCGACCCGGCCACGCAGCTGGTGCAGCTGGCTGATCCCGAACCGGTCGGCGTCGACGACCACCATCACCGAAGCGTTGGGAACATCGACCCCGACCTCGATGACCGTCGTCGCTACGAGCACGTCTATCTCGCCCGCCCCGAAGGCCCGCATCGTCGCCTCCTTGGCGTCGGCGTCGAGCCGTCCGTGCAGCACCTCGAGCCGCACACCCTCGAGGGCCGGGTTCGACCGCAGCTCGTGCAGCTGGGCGTAGACCCCGGTCAGCTCCCTCGGTGACTCGACCGGGTCGTCGGGGCCACCGCCGGGCTCGCCCCACTCGGGCCCCCAGTCGCCCGCCTCCTCGTCGGAGTCGGTGCCCCCCTTCGCCGGCAGGGTCGTGGCGGCCTCGGGGTCCTCGCCGATGCGCGGACAGACCACGTAGGCCTGGTGCCCCTTCGCGACCTCCTCGGCGACCCGTTGCCAGGTGCGCTCGATCCAGCCGGGTTTCTCTGCGTCGACCACGTGCGTGGCGATGGGCGAACGCCCGCGGGGCAGCTCTCGCAGGGTGGAGATCTCCATGTCGCCGAACACGGTCATGGCCACGGTTCGGGGAATCGGTGTCGCCGTCATCACCAACACGTGCGGCGGTCGAAGGGCCTTTTCTCGCAGTGCGTCTCGTTGCTCGACGCCGAACCGGTGCTGCTCGTCGACCACCACCAGCGCGAGGTCGGCGAACTGCACGTGCTTCTGGATGAGGGCATGGGTGCCGATGACGATTCCCGCCTCGCCGGAGGCGGCGGCCAGCAGCGACCGCTTGCGGGTCGCTGCGCTCTGGCTGCCGGTGAGCAGCGCCACCGTGGTGCCGATCTCGGCGCCTCCGAGCCGGCCCCCCTGGGCGAGGTCGCCGAGCATCGCGGTGATCGACCGGAGGTGCTGGGTGGCCAGCACCTCCGTCGGCGCCAGCAGCGCCGCCTGACCACCCGCGTCGATGGCCGCCAGCATGGCCCGCACCGCGACGATGGTCTTGCCCGAACCGACCTCGCCCTGGAGCAGCCGGTTCATCGGACGGTCACTGGCCAGGTCGCCGGTCAGCTCGTCACCGACGGCGACCTGCCCTGCGGTCAGCTCGAACGGCAGTCGGGCGTCGAACGCCGAGAGCAGGCCACCGGGGCGCGCCAGCCGCGGGGTCGCGAGCTCGGCCTCGGCGGCTCTGCGACGCTGGGCGAGAATGGTCTGCAGCACGAAGGCCTCGTCGAACTTCAGCCGGCGCATCCCCCGCTGCGGGTCATCGCCCAGACCGGGCCGGTGCACGAGCTCGAGCGCCTCACGACGAGGCAGCAGCCCTCGCGCCACCCGAACACCGTCGGGCAGCGGCTCACGAACCCGGTCAACCGTGTCGAGGGCGTAGTCGACCATCCGGCGGATGTGGAAGGAGTAGATCTTGCCCGTGGCCGAGTAGACCGGGATGAGGTGGCTCTCGTAGTGCTGGGCGGCGGCGCGAGCCTGCTCGTCGTCGGCGGCGAGCTCGTAGTCGGGGTGGGTCAGCTGCATCCGGCTGCCGTAGGTGCCCACGGTGCCGGCGAACACTCCCCGCGCACCGGGCACCAGCTTGGCGGAATGGCCGTAGGCGCTGAAGAACGTGAGGTCGAGCTGGTGGCCGCGCTCGTCGGCGAGCACGACCGTCAGCATCTTGCCCTTGCGGCCACGCATCGGTCGGGTCGTGGCCGTGGCCACCTCCGCGACGACCATGACGTCGTCACCGGGGCGCAGCGCCGACAGGTCGGTGCTCTGGCCGGGGGGCAAGTACCGGCGTGGGGCGAACTCGAGCAGGTCGCCCACCGTCTGGAGCCCCTTGGTGCGGGCCAGCGCAGCGGCATCCCCCTTCTTGACGAACTTGCTGAGCAGCGAGTCCTCGGTGAGCGCGACCACGGGCGTCACTCCACCCCGAGCAGCAGGCTGTAGACCGGCTGCCCGCCATCGATCAGCGCGACGTCGAGCCCGAGGTGGGCCGCTCGGGCCTCGCGGCTGACGGCCTCGGCGAGCCGGTCGGTGGCCCCGGCGCCGGTGATCAACGTCAAGAGCTCTCCTCCACTCGAGACCAGGCGGCCCACCACGAGGCCGGCGACCTTCTCCAGGTCGTGGCCGACGACCACGATGTCACCGTCGATGATCCCGAGCACGTCACCCGCCTCACACGGCCCCACGCTCGTCAGCGCCGACCGCGTGGCGGTCGTGACGGCGCCGTGGCGGGTGGCCGCGGATGCCGACTGCATGGCCAGCACGTTGGCGGCTGCCGGGTCGACCGGCTCGAACACCGCGAGCGCGGCGACGCTCTGGACCACGGCTCGGGCGCGCACGACGTGGGCTTCGATGCCCTCGTCAGAGGCCGCCCTGACGGCAGCGCGCGCCGCGAGCTCGGTGTCACCGTCGCTCGGTAGCACGACGACTCCGGCCGCCCCGGCGGCGTGCTGGGCCCGGATCGCCTCGATGATCTGGCCGGTGGATGCTCGACGCGAAGGAGCGGACGTGACCACCATGGCGCCGACCTCCCGAAAGAGCGCGATGAGGCCGTCGCCGGCAACGCAGGCCACGATGGCCGACCCGGCGGGCCGCACCTTCGGCTCGGGAGCCTGAGCCCCGAGGGCCCGGTCGTTGCCGACCTCGTGGCCCACCTCGTGGCTGACTCCCCGGCTGACTTCCCGGCCGACTTCGTGGTGGTTGACATGCTCGAGACCGGTGATGCGCACCCGGTGGGGCCGACCGGCGACGATGCCGGCCTCGACCGCCGCACCCGCGTCGTCGACGTGGGCGTGAATGTTCCACTCCCCGTCTCCACCGACCACGAGCACCGAGTCGCCGAGCTCGACGAGCCGGTCTCGAAGCGCCTCGACCCGCTCGTCGCTCGAGTCGGCCAGGAGGTACATCACCTCGTAGCGTGGCCCAGCGTCACCGGTAACGGAGCTGCCGGGGCCGCTGTCACCGAGGCCGGTGGCCGGTGCGTGGGGAGGCCGGCTGTCGGCCTGGGCCCGGCGTTCGTGGCCACGGGGCCGGTCGCTTCGGCGCCCCCAGCGCTCCCCCCAGCGTTCGGAGACGCTGATGCCCTCGTCTCCGGCGCACACGCGCTCGAGGCACTCGAGCAGCACGACGTAGCCGGCGCCGCCGGCATCGACGACCTCAGCGTCGGCCAGCACCTTCAGCTGCTGGGGCGTGCGCTCCAGGGCCTCGGCTCCGGCTGCGAAGGCAGCGGCCGCAACCGCGTGCAGCCCCCGCGGCGCGGCGCCGACGGCGGCCACCGCCGCCGCCCGGGAGACGGACAAGATGGTGCCGTCCTTGGGGTCGGTGACCGCCTTCCAGGCCATCTCATCGGCCCGCAGCAACCCGGCGGCAAGCGTGGCGGCGTCGATCTCGCGGTGACCGCGGGCGGCGTCGGCGATGCCCCGCGCCAGCTGGCTGAGGATGACACCGGAGTTACCCCGCGCGGCCCACAGCAGCGCGGAGGCAAAGCTGACGAGCAGGTCACCCGCCCCCGGTTCGACCCCATCGGCACCCGGGGCCGAGCCAGGCGCCAGGCTCTGGTTGCGGTCGAGTGCCCCGTCGAAGGTGAGGAAGAGGTTGGTACCGGTGTCTCCGTCAGGCACGGGGAAGACGTTGAGCGCATCGATCTCAGCGCGCCGCTCGGCGAAGCCGGCCCTGATGAGCACGGCCCAACGGCGCACGGCATCGGCGTCGAGCAGGCTCAGTGCCTCGTCAGGCGTTGCCATCGCGCCGGGCATCGAACTCCTCCTGCTGGTCTCTGGTGGGAGGCTAGCGTCTCGCCCACGCAGACGCATGCCGCCCTCGGTCGGTAGCCATCGCCTCGAGTCGGCCGGGCGACTACTTTGGAGGAGATGGAGCCTGACCTCGACGCCGTGCATCGCAAGACCCGACCCGACGCCCCGAGCGGCTTCTACGCAGTCGAGGCTACGGGTCTGCGCTGGCTCGCGGCGGCCGAGGCGTCCGGGGGGGCACGCGTGGTACGCGTCGTCGCGGTCGGCCGGCACCACATCGACGTCGAACGCCTGGAGACGGCGGTGCCGACGGCCCAGGCCGCCGAGAACCTGGGTCGGGCCCTGGCCCGCACCCACGCGGCCGGCGCGCCGTCGTTCGGCGCACCCCCCTCGGGCTGGAACGGGACGGCGTGGATCGGTCGCCAGAGCCAGACGAACCACCCGTCGCCGACGTGGGGCGCCTTCTACGCCGAGCAGCGGGTCGCACCCTTCGTGCGACGCGCCGTCGATGCCGGTCACCTGTCGGGGGGCGGCGGCCGCGGCGGCGGCCCCGCCGGGGGTGGCGGGGGGGGGGGGGATGCTGGTCGCCCCCCACCCCCCCCCCAACCCCACCACCGGCCCGGCCCCCGCCGGGGGCCTCCACCCCCGACAGGTGACCGGCATCGACGGCGCGTCGCACGA
>JBBSTU010000081.1:0-16398 GCA_038235595.1 Actinomycetales bacterium
GATCTCGATGACGACGCCGGCGGTCCGGTATCGGCCACCCACCTTGACCTGTGGCCTGCTCCACAGCCTGATCGAGACCGTGACCTCGCTGCCGGCGACCCGGTCGCGTAGGTCTCGACTGAACATCATCCGGCCACGCTAGAGCCGCCTCCAGGCGGTCGTCGACGTAGCCCCTTCCGCCGCGATTGATTCGGGGGCGTTACGACTTGGGGGCCGCTCAACCGCCCCGAAGCTCTGCCGCCCAGTCCGCGAAGAAGTCTCTCAGCGCGGGGATGTCTCTGATGTGCGGGTCCAGGAGCAGGTCGACGTCGGAATAGGCGTCGAGGTGGTCAACCATCGCGGCGAGGACCTCCGTGTCGAAGCCCGCGTCGATCATCGCTGCCCGCGCGAGCAACGTTCGCTTCCCGAAGAGCCGAGCCACGGAATACACATCGACGAAGTCGCGGGCCGCGGCTCGATCGAACAACGCAATCAGCTTGCGGCCCCCGAGTTCTTCTGGCGCGAAGGTGGGCCCGGCGACGCTGGCTGTCGCCGGCATCCCGGGCCGGGACTCGAGGGCCAGGTCGACCAACAGCTCATCCTCCGGCCCAACGATCAGCAGCCGGCAGAACTCACCCGACCCTCGAAGGTGCTCCACTGTCCAGCCCTGGGCGCGAGCGGCTGTCGTGAGCTCGCCCCTGGCCCGGGCGACGTCGGCACTCCCGCGCGCAGTGAAGAGATCGAGGTCCTGTGTTGGTCGGTGGGTCAGTTCCTGGGCCAGTAGGGCTGCGCCGCCGGCGAGGAGGAAACCTCGGCCAGCGGGCAGGCTGAAGAAGAGGCGCGCGACATTCAGCTGGAACGGCGTGAGCCGCGAGCGGTCGGGTTCCATTACGACGCCAGCAGCGGCTCGATCAGTGGCGCCCACGCGGCCCGCAGATCAGCCGGAAGCACGAGGTCCACCCACTGGTCGACCAGCAGTGCCCCGTCGACATACCGCTCGATATCGGCGCCCTCGCCCTCGCGAAGGACAGTCTCGTACACGCGGGCCCGGTTGCCGCGGTCACTGAGCCGATAGAGCCGATCCGGCTCGGACCAGTTCAAACGCAAAGGAAGGCGAACCACACCCAATGCCTGTTCCACGGGCAGCCGCGGCAGGCGGTCAGGGACGGCATACCGCTGCCCTCTGCGCCCGGTAACGGTCCGAAAACTCAGGCGCGGGCGGACGTCCAGCTCGTACCCACTCGCTGACAGCAACCGCTCAGCCGTCCTCAGGGACGGGGACTTGCGCCCATGCTCATAGGCAGACACAGCCGTCCGCGACGTGCGCGCCCGCTCCGCCAGCTCCTGCTGGCTCAGCCCAGCGCCACGACGAGCCCGCTCCAACACGTTGCTGCCAGCCATCTCGGTTCCTCCAACCCTCGGGGAACCACTGTATCCGATAGGATACGTCAACTGCGCGGCGCTTCGGTCACACCTGGACCGGCTGTAGCCGACCACGCCCTGAGGACGTCGTTGCCCCCGACGCGGGCGGGCCTCGTCGCGCGTCTGCCGCCGTGTCGCCCTCGAGGCGTCTCCAAGTGCGCTGTCATCGCAATGGGGACGGTGCGCTAGTCCGTCGCGATTGCTTACCCCCACCCCGGCGTCGTCGCAGGTCAGCCCCGCGCGGGTCAGGTTGGCATGGTCGGGCAGTTCAAACTTCGGCACGTATTTGCCACAGACGCAGACGCCCTCTGCGTCATCGCAGGTCAGCGACTCGCAGATCGGCCTTCAGAATGCGAAGTCCGCGACACCCCATTGGGGTATGACGAACGGCCCCTGACCTACGTTTCCGCTGGTCAGGGGCCCTTCCGGGCACGTGGTGGCAGGTGAAGGATTCGAACCTTCGTAGCTCTCGCGACGGATTTACAGTCCGTTTCCATTGGCCGCTCGGACAACCTGCCCCGTGCGCATGGAAGAATAGCAAGAGATGAGGCGCCCACCGAATCGGGTTCTTGGCGCGCCCGACCCAGCGTCACCTGATCAACGCCCGACCACCACCCGACCACCAAGGAGAGATCGATGGCCGACTCCTCGTTCGACATCGTCAGCAAGTTCGACAAGCAGGAGATCGCCAACGCCGTGAACTCGGCGTCGAAGGAGATCGCGACCCGCTACGACTTCAAGAACGTCGGCGCCTCGGTCGACCTCGCCGGCGAGGTCGTGAAGATGAAGGCCAACACCGAGGAGCGTTGCCTGGCCGTGCTCGACGTGGTGCAGACCCACCTGGTCAAGCGCAAGGTCAGCCTCAAGCACCTCGATGTGCCCGAAGCAGGCCCGCGCCTGTCGGGCAAGGAGTACCACCTCGACGCCGCCCTCAAGGAGGGCATCACCCAGGAGAACGCGAAGAGGATCAACAAGCTGATCCGCGACGAGGGGCCCAAGGGCGTCAAGAGCCAGATCCAGGGCGACGAGCTACGGGTGTCGAGCAAGAGCCGTGACGACCTCCAAGCCGTGCAGCGGCTACTCAGCGAGGCCGACCTCGACGTCGCTCTCAGCTACACCAATCGCCGCTGATCCACTCGCGGGCCGGGACGCCCGGTGTTCGGGCGCTGTTTAGCAGAGCGCCTTCTCGCCGAAGAAGGTGGCGGTCGGGTGCCCGTTGAAGTTCCCAATCGGTAGGTAGCCCTCCGATTCGTACAGAGCTTGAGCCCCCGGCTGGCGGTGACCGGTGTCGAGCCTGGCCACCCGGTAGTCGAGCGAACGGGCGGCGTCCTCGAGCGCTCTCAGTAGGGCCCGTCCGATCCCGCGCCTACGGGCCCACGGAACAACGTACATTCGCTTGATCTCGCAGGCGTCGGCACTCAGTCGCTTGACTCCCCCGGCACACACGGGTCGACCGTCGAGGTAGCCGACCCGCAGAGTGCCCCCGGGTGGGCCGAGCTCACCGGGCCCGGCCTGCGGCATCCCCTCAGCGTTGAGCTCCAGGCCGTCGTACAGCTCGTGCATCTCAGCGATATGCGCCTGCACCAGATCGCGACCATCCCCCTGGTCGACCTGCCCCACGCGCAGCTCCAGCGCGAGCTCGGGGTAGATCTCGACTGCAAGCGGCCACCAGAAGAGGTGCGAGCAGAGTCGGGCGAACTCGGCCGGGTCGGCCCACCGCGTCTCTCGGATGCCGTCGTCACCTTCGGTGAGAGGCCCTCCCTCGACGTCGAGCTCGGTGCGAAACACCTGCAGGTAGGGGCGGCCGGGCTCGATGACGTTGTCGTCGGTGTGCGGTGTGAACCGCTCGTAGCCGCAAGGGATCACGCGCTGGGCGTCGATCACCAGGCCGGTCTCCTCGAGGGTTTCGCGCACTGCGTTCTCGGCCGGGCTCTCCCCCGGCTCTCGCCAGCCCCCTGGTGAGCCCCACTCGTCACGCCGGATGCTGTAGACGACGGCGAACCGGCCCCGTGTGTCTCGGACGAAGACCATCGCGGCGAACACCTGGTCGTCGCGAGCCGGCGCTCGACCGGCGACGAGGTCGACGTCGCTCGTGCCGTTCGGAAAGGGCACTGCGAGCTGCCGCGACACACCGCGGTCACCCTTGCGTTTGCGCAGGCGCAGCCCTGACGCATTGAGCCGCCGGGCCAGGTCAACCCCTGTCGTCAGAGCGGCGCCCGCGTCGACGAGCTGCTGCCAGCGCTCCTGCGGCACGTCGTAGTGGTCACCGTCGAAGGACCTCGGGTGCATCCTCTGACCGAGAGCGAAGTCGTGCAGCTCGGCGTAGGAGGTGTCGCTGACGAGGTGCGCGAACAGCCGGCCGTGGGCGGGCCACATCGGCTCGTCGATCCACAGAGTCATTCCTGGAGCCTAGGCGCAGCAACGGCCGGGCCGGTCGACCGACCCTGTGGATGACGGCCGATGCAGGTCGCGAGACTTCCGTAGGTTCAAGGAGTCAGGTCCTCAAGCGGCCATCGTTCGACTGGCCACCCGTTCGTCAAGTCCCCGTTCGTCAAGGCGATCGTGGCCCAACCAGAGGGAGAGAACACCCATGGCTCGATCTGTGATCGACACCGAGCGCATCGCCGTTGCGGCGGGCGACATCAACCGTCTCGCCGACACCATCAACAGCAGCGCCTCCGAGCTGCGCGGTCGCCTCGCCGGCATGGCGGGTGACTGGCAGGGCCCCGCCAAGGTTGAGTTCGAGCGCGTCATGCAGGACTACCAGCGCTCGCAGAACCAGATGACCGAGGCGCTAGCCGACATCGGTCGCCTCACCATGAAGGCGTCGACGGCTTACGCGGAGCACGAGAACGCGACCCGGGCGCTCTTCGCGCACTGAGCCGCACCCCGCTCTCCCCGCCCTGCCCGCCCTCCCCGGGCCCATCCCCACGTGCCGGGTCGGCCACCGCCCCGGGCTGACCCGGCGCCCCGCCGAAGGGCGGTTCTCCCCCTGAGAGCCGCCCTTCGGTGCGTCCCCCTACCGCCCCGAGGGCAGCTCGCGCGACACGAGCTGTCCTCGGGGCGGTTCGTCGAACGGTGACGGTTACTTGATCGTGCCCGCCGAGACCGAACCCTGCAGCTGGCGCTGGAAGATCAGGTAGACGATGAACACCGGCACCACGGTGATGACGACGGCGGCGAACAGCGCTCCGCGGTCGACGTCGTAGCCCGCTTGGGACGCGAAGTAAGCCATTCCCTGCGACAGAACGTACTTGTCGCGGTCGGTGTTGAGGGCTACCGGCAGCAGGAACTGGTTCCACAACCCGATGAAGTTGAAAATCGCCACCGAGGCCATGCCCGGTTTGGCCATCGGCAGCATCACCTGGAAGAACTTGCGCCACTCCCCTGCCCCGTCGACCTCAGCCGCCTCGGCGATCTCGTCGGGCAGGTCCTTGAAGAACGGGTAGAGGAAGAACACAGTGAACGGCAGCGCGAACGCCACGTAGGTGATGATCAGCCCCGGCAGGGTGTTGAGCAGCCCGACGCTCTGCAACACGAAGAAGAGCGGCACGATCGCCAGGAAGATCGGGAAGGTCAGCCCCGCGAGCATCAGGTAGTAGATGGCCCGGGCCCCGAAGAAGTCGAACCGGGCCAGCACGTAGGCGCACATCGCTCCCAGGATCATGACGATCACGAGCGCGAAGCCGACGACGATCACCGTGTTGAAGAAGAACGCACCGATACCGGCCGTCGTCCACGCGTTGACGTAGTTGTCGAAGTTCCAGTGCTTGGGCAGGGTGAACGGCGAGGCGAAGATCTCGCCCGTAGTCTTGAACGAGGTCATCACCGTCCACAGCAGCGGCACGATCACGATGACCACCCACAGGATGAGCACCGTGTGAGATGACAGGTTGAAGGCGCGGTCGCCTCCCGCCGGCTTCTCGTTGGTCGTCGGGCGCGTGGCGCGGTCCTGAGTCGCCGCGCTCATCGGGCTTCCCCTTGCTGACCGCCACCGGTGAGCCGGTTGACCAGGAACACCAGACCGGCGAAGACGAGCGTCGTCACGGCCAGAACGACGCCCATCGCGCTCGCCTGCCCGAACTGGCCCTTGCTGAACGCCGTCGTGAACAGGTCCTGAGACATGACCAGCGTCGAGTTCTCGGGCCCGCCCCCGGGGTTCATGGCCTGCATGTAGACGAACGCGTCCAGAGCGAGGATGCCGAGGTAGATGTAGGCCGTCTGCACGTTCTCGCGGATGAGCGGGATGGTGACCGAGAACGCCGTGCGCAGTCGACCCGCCCCGTCGATGCGAGCCGCGTCGAACATCTCCGACGGGATGCCCTTGATGGCCGCCACGAACAGCACCATGTAGAAGCCGACGAAGCTCCAGATGATGACGAACATGATGGCCGGCATCGCCGATCGCGTGTCGCCCAACCAAGGGAAGGACTCGAAGCCGTCGAGTCCGACGCCGGTGAGGATGCCATTGATCAGCCCCGCCGACGGGTCGTACATCTGCTGCCACAGGATTCCGATGATGATGGCCGGAATGGTGTACGGGAAGAACGACACGACCCGGTAGAAGCTCGAGTTGCGCAGACCCCGCACCGCGCCCTGGCTGGAGCCGCCCACCGTCACCATCGTGGCCAGCGCGAGGCTGAGCACGATGGTGACGAACGGCACGACGACGGCGAGCAGCACGTTGTTCCACAACGCGGTCAGGAAGATGTCGTCGGAGAACAGCTTCTGGTAGTTCGCGAGCCCGATGAAATCCATGTCGGGCGTGAACCCCGACCAGTTCGTCAGCGAGTAGTAGACCGCCTGGATGAACGGCCAGATCACGAAGACCAAGAAGAGCGCCACGGGCAGCCCGAGGAACACGAGCATGAAGCTGACGCGGTCGAACGTCAGTCTGCGCCTGCCATGTCTTCGTGAGACCACCGCCTGGCCGTCGGGCACATCGACCAGTGCGGGGGTGGTCATGAGACCTTGACCTTCTTGACTGAGTCGTCGTTACGAACCTTGTCGGTGATCTTCTGCAGCCCCGAGGTCAGGCCCGCGACATCCGTGCTTCCGCTGAGGAAGCCGTTCCACACCACGAGCTGGTCCTTGTTCATGCCGTAGAGGTCGACGAAGTTCCAGGTGAAGATCTTTTCGCCGGCCTTCTCGAGCATGCTTGTCTGCGAGACGAGAGCGGTCGACCCGAAGCCATCGGCCGGCACGATGCCCTTGACGATGGTGGGCGAGAGCCGCGTCTTGGAGAAGTTCGTGGCGGCCTCCTTCGAGAGCATGGTGCGCAGCAGCTCCTTGCCGCCGGCGACGTTCTTGCCCTTGCTGGGAATCACGAACGGCTCGCCAGCCGCACTGTGCATGGCCTCGTAGGGCATCGACGAGCTCGAGTCGACGGTCGGCTCCGGGGCGCCGGTCATCTTGAAGCCGTCCTTGGTCTGGCTCTTCATCTCGTTCTCGATCCACGAACCGGACGGGTAGAGCAGGGCCGACTGGTCGCTGCTCCACTGCGCCTGCGCCTGCGTGAACACGGTTCCGGCTCCACCGGGCTTGAAGTACCCGGCCTCGACGGCGGCGCCCATCGCGGTGAAGACGGCCTGCACGGCCGGCTTCGACCAGCAGTCGGCCTCGAGGTTCTCCAGTGACAGCCGGATCTCGTCGCCGCCCTGCTTGATGGCCGAGCTGATCGCCATCGTCTGGTAGTACGTGGCGGCCTCCTTGCCCCAGACGAACAGATACTTGTTCTTGGCCTTGGCCGCGGCCCCCAGCTTCATCGCGTCGTCCCAGGTCTTCGGCGGCTCCCAGCCGTTCGCCTCGAACAGCGAGGCGGAGTACCACAGGGCATACACCGTGAGCACGTAGTTGAGGGCCACGAACTTGTCGCCGAACGTGCCGGGCTGGGCGACGCCGGCGAAGAGGGTGTCCTTGATCGGGGTGCCCTCGAGGTTCGGCGCTTCGAGCACGCCGCTCATGTCCTCGAGCTGGTCGAGGATGGTGTTGAAGCCGATCGATCCGGCTCCCGAGTTGTCGATGAGGTCGGGCGGGTTGCCCGACACGAAGCGCGGCTGCAGCTCCTGGGCGATCTGGGTCGACGGCGAGACCTTGACGGTGCTGCCGGGGTGGTTCTTCTCCATGATCTTGGCGGCGAAGTCGACGTAGTCGATGCCGTAGCCACCCTTGAAGATGACGGCGTCCACGGTGGCCTTGTCGGCCATGCCGAACGGGTTGTCCTTCGACACCTTGCCCGTCGCACCGCCCCCTGCCGCGGGTGTTCCATTGCTGCTGCTGCTGCCCGCGCACGAGGCGAGGGTGCCGGCCAGAGGCACGGCCAACGCTGCTGCCAGGGCCCCTCGCATGAAGATGCGACGGTCGATGGCCTTCTTCTCGATGTCCATTGTGGTGTTCATCCCTTCCATGGGTGGGTGTTTCAGGCGTGCCGACGGAGTCGGGCGCCGTAGCGGTCTTCGAGGACGTGGTTGTGTTCGTCGCCGCCGGGGATGTTCGCCGACAGGTAGACCGGCGGGGTGCCACCGGATGCCGCCAGCCGCTCGGTTGCGCCGATGGTGAGCAGCTGGGCGATGAAGGCGGCGGTCATCGACGAGACGGCCCCGACTCCGATGCCGTCAGAGTCACCGTCACCGTCGAGCGTCAGAGTGGCATCGCCGTAGGGTGCGAGGTTGTCGATGACGACGTCGGCGATCTCGCTGAGACGCAGGCCACTCGGGTGCTTGGGCGTCACCCTTGCGGTGTGCTCGAGGCTCGTCACGGCGATCACACCGTGACCGTTCTCCTTCGCCTTGAGAGCGAAGCCGACGATGGAGCCGTTGACCCCCGAGTTGCTCGCGATGAGAAAGACGTCCGCCGGCGCCGGTGCGGTGAGCTCCCAGAGATCGTCGACGATGGTCGGCTCCCGCTCGAGGGCGGAGGCCGCAGCGAGTACCGATGGGTCCTGACCACCCACGACGACGACATCGCTGAGGGCGATGCGGGCGGTCGGGATGAGCCCGCCGGCGCGTCCGGCGATCTCCATCGCGAAGGCCTGCGAGTGGCCGGTACCGAACGCCTGCAGAACGCCGTCGTTCGCGATCGAGTCGGCGATCATGACGATGGCCTCGTCGAGGCCGCCGGCCTCCGCCATCGCGGCGATGCGCTCGATGCGACTCGTGGTCTGTTCGGTCATCTGCCTCATGAGGTCAGACATGCGCGGCGTCCTTTCCGGGCTGGCCACCCGTGGCGGCAGGAAGGGTGGTCGGTTCGCTGTTCTTCGACGCAGACGGTTGGCGGCGCAGCAGCCGGCGATGGGGTGAGACGGCCATCGCCGAGGCCGCCAGCTTCGTCGTCGTGCGGGGAAAGTTCTGCTGCGCGACGAGCACGTACAGCAGGTCGAGCACGAAGAGCTGCGAGTGCTTGGCCGACAGCTCATCAGGCTGGAGGTACTCGTCGGGGGCTGCGGTGTGCAGGTGCTCGTCGGCGAGGCCGGCCAGTGGCGAGTCGGAACGGTTGGTGAGGGCGACCGTGAAGGCGCCGGTCGACTTCGCCTGCGACAGCATCTGGATCGTCTCGTGGGTGCGACCCGTGTTCGAGATGCCGATCGCGACGCTGCGCTCGTCCTGGATCGCGGCGCTGGTCAGACCGAGGTGGACCTCCGTCCACGCGTGCACGTTCACGCCGATGCGGTAGAGGCGCATCGCCATCTCGTTCGCCATGCCGCCGCTGCCGCCGATGCCGTAGATGTCGACGTGCTCGCACGTCGACATTCGAGCCGCGATGAGGGTGAGCTGCTCGAGGTCGATCGACTCGGCGGTCGCCTCCAACGAACGGGCGTGCGTGTCGAGCAGCGCCCGGAGCACCTCGCCGGCGCTGTCGTCGGGATCGAACGCTCGGCCGATGTCGGTGTGCCAGGACTCGTTCGTGTCACCCCGTCCGACGTCGGCGGCGACCCCTACCCGCAACGGGACGTAGCCGGCGTAGCCGATGGCCCGGCAGAACCGGGTCACGGTCGCTGCCGACGTTCCGGCCTGCTCGGCGAGCTCGGTGATCGAGAGGTTGAGCGGCGCCGTCGGGTGCTCGAGCAGCAGCCCCGCTATCTTGTCCATGGCCACTGACATCTGCGGCCTCCTGGCGGCGATCCGGTAGGCGACGCCAAGACGCGAGTCGGCAGGACCGACCCGGTTCGCCAGCTTGGACGTCGCCACCATGATGAAAATTCATCTCACTCGAAGGGAATGTTCACTGAAAATCTTTCCCATCCTGAGCGTGAGGTCAACGAGTGCACGATGACAAGTCGGTAACGATGACCTTCCACCTCGGCATAGACGCGGGCGGCACCTCCACCCGCGCCCTCGTGCTCGACTCTCACGGGTACGCCCTGGGCTACGGACGATCGGGCAGCGGCAACCCCATCTCGGCCGGGCCGGACGTAGCCGCCGCGTCACTGCGCGCCGCCACCGCACAGGCCCTGGACGGCGCAGCCCTGGCCGGCTCGGCGATCAGCACGACGGCCGTGGCCATGGCCGGAGGCAGCAGCGTGACCGATGACCCCACCGTGGCCGGCAGCATCCGGGGCGCGCTCGTGCCCACCGGCGTGACGGCCGCCGTGACGATCGAGAAGGACCTGCTCGCCCTGTACTTCTCGGGAACGCCCGAGCCCGATGGCTACGCCCTCGTCGCCGGCACCGGGGCTGCGGCGGTGCGGGTCCGAGGCGGCGAGGTGGAGGCGGTCTGTGACGGGTTGGGCTGGCTGCTCGGCGACGACGGCTCCGGCTTCTGGATCGGACGCGAGGTGGCCCGAGCCGTCGCGGCCGACCTCGACGGGCGGGGCCCCGCCACGGCGCTGACCCCGATGCTGCTCGAGGCCAGCAGCCAGAGCCTCAAGAACGCGACTCCCCCACCCTCCAGTTCCGCAGAGCAGCAAAAGCCTTCGAGCGAACGCGACCTGCAGCTGCGCGAGATCGTGAGGCGGGTCTATGCCCTCCGGCCGGTACAGCTCGCCGAGTACGCGCCGCTCGCCTTCGAGGCCGCACGGGTCGCCCATGACGACGTCGCCGAGAACATCGTCACCCGGGCTGCGCACGCCCTCGCCGCCACTCTGGCCGCTGTCGTCAGCCCCGGCCTCGAGGGCCCGCTCGTGGTCGGGGGCAGCGTGCTGGTGAACCAGGCGGCGGTGCGTGACATCGTCAGCGACGTCGGGACTGCCCGCCTCCACGGGCCGGGAGACCACCGGGCACGCAGACGGCCCGTCGTGGTCGTGCCCGACGGGCTGGTCGGAGCCGCGGTGCTGTCCCTGCGCAACGCCGGGATCCGGGTCGACAAGGCGGTGTTCGACACCGTGACGCGTTCCCTGGCGCAGCTGCGCTGACCGACCCGTACGGTGGGCTGGGGCTGGGGCCGGTACCGTCCCGAGCCGACCACCATCAGCGCGGCCCCTGCCGACCGGCCGAACCGCTCCTGGAGAGGAACCCACGGTGACGAGCACCCTGCACCTCCGCACCCTGTCGCTGCCGACCGCGCCGGTCGGTCCGCCCAACCCGTTGCCGCCGATCTTCGCGCCGTCCGACACGCATCAGGTGGCGGCGCCGGGTGACGCCGACGAGGAGATGCTGAGCGGCATCCGGTACGGCCGGGTGCGCAGCGTGCTTCCTTACCTGCTCCAGGACGGCTACGACCGCACGCTGACCGAGACCGAGCACGAGGTGGCGGTGCTCGAGAACGAGGTTCTGACGGCCACATTCCTGCTCGGTGCCGGAGGCCGGCTGCTCTCGCTCGTGCACCGGCCGAGCAAGCGCGAGCTGCTGTTTCGCAACCCGGCCTTCCAACCGGCCAACCTCGCCCTTCGGGACGCCTGGGTCAGTGGCGGGGTCGAGTGGAACATCGGCACGATCGGGCACAGCCCCCTCACCTGCGAGCCCCTGCACGCCGTTCGCGCCCAGCACGCCGACGGCTCCCCCGTGCTACGGATGTACGAATATGAACGGCTGCGCGGCGTCGTCTTCCAGATCGACGCCTGGCTGCCCGAGGGTTCCCCCGTGCTGCTCGTGCACGTGCGCATCGTCAACCCCAGCGACGTGACGGTGCCGATCTACTGGTGGTCGAACATCGCGGTGCCCCTGACCCCCGACGTGCGCGTCGTGGCGCCCGCCGACGCCGCGTGGCAGTTCGGCTACGACGCAACCATCCGGCGCGTCGGGATGCCGGTGCTCGAGGGCATCGACCGCACCTACCCTTCGCGCAGCACCGAGGCCGCCGACTACTTCTTCGACCTCCCTACCACCGAGCGGGGCTGGATCGCCGCGCTCGACGCCGAGGGCACCGGCCTGGCTCAGGTGTCCACCGGGCTTCTGCACGGTCGCAAGCTGTTCCTGTGGGGCGACAGCGACGGTGGCCGCCACTGGCAGGAGTGGCTCAACGGACCGGGCCACGACTACCTCGAGATCCAGGCCGGCCTCGCCCGCACCCAGCTCGAACACCTCCCCCTCCCACCCAAGGCAGAGTGGTCGTGGGTCGAGGCGTACGGGATGGTCCGGTGCCCGCCCGAGGAAGTGCACGGGCCGCAGTGGCTGCTCGCCCGTGACGCGGCAGCCCGGGGCGTCGAAGAGCTCGTCACCGAAGACGCGCTCGAGCTGGCCCTGGCCGAGGCGAAGACCTGGGTAGACGACGAACCCGTCGAGGTGCTGTCGGTGGGCTCGGGCTGGGGCGCGCTCGAACGCACAGCCCGCTCACGTTCGGGTGACGACTCGCTTCGGATGCCGGCAACTCCCTTTCCTGACAGCACGATCGGCCCAGCGCAGCAGGTGTGGCTCGACCTCCTCGACGGCGCCGTAACCCTGCGGGGCGACGCCTCCGAGCCGCCCCTCTCCTACCAGGTCGACGACCGCTGGGTCGGGCTGCTGGGCGGCGCCACGGGCTGGCGGGCCGCTCTGCACCGAGGGGTGGCGCACGCCGCCCACGGAGACCTCGATGCCGCCGAAACCGAGTGGGCGGCATCCGCCCACGAGCAGCCGAACGCGTGGGCATGGCGCAACCTCGGGGCCCTGGCCCGCTTCCGCGGAGACATGGCCATCGCGGTGGCGCACTACCGCGCCGCGCACCGGCTCCGCCCCGACCTGCTGCCGCTCACCCTGGAGCTGCTCGAGGTGCTGCTCGAAGCCGACGAGCCCGCTGGGGCACTGGCCGTGGTCGCCGACACGGCTGGGCCGCAGCGGGCCCACGGCCGGCTCCGCTTCGCTGAGGCACGAGCCGCGCTCGCGACCGGCGACCTTTTCCGGGTGTCGGCGATCATCGAGGCCGGCCTCGAGATCGCCAACATCCGCGAAGGCGAGACGTCGTTGACGATCTTCTGGAACGACTACCAGGACGCGCTCTCGCCGGGTCATGACCATCAACCGATGCCGCGCGCTCTCGACTTTCGGATGAAGGGGTCGACCTGACGTGAGCCCGCCCGGCCCTGACGGCAGCCGGCTCGGCCGTGGTCGTTCAGGCGTGCAGGGCGAACTCCAACGTTCGGCCGGCCGACGCGCTCACGTCGATCGTCAGCGTGACGAGGTTGCCTGACCGCACGAGGGTCACCCGGCTCGCGTCGGCCCCCCTCACCCGGCGGGCCCTCGTGTTCGCGACCACGAGGGACACCTGCGTCTGCGTCTGGGTCGGGTCACTGAGACTGATCCGGGCCATGCCGCCGCTCTTGCGGGCGATCAGGCACAGGCTGCCGTTCGCGGTGAAGTCACCGACGGTTCCGGGCTTCCAGAAGTTGGCGGCGGTGAGGCCGCCCCGGTAGCCGAGACCCTGGGCCGTCGCGTCGTTGCGCAACACGGTGACAGCGGTGCTGCGGGCCTGAGCCTTCGTGCGGGCCACACCGGCACCGGGCAGCAGCACGTACGCGTACGTCGAACCAGTGACGTCGGCCCCCGACCCGTGGGAGTAGGCGAGGGTGGCAAACTGCCGCGTGCGCACGTCACCGGTGCCGGCCTCGGTGCTGGTGTTGTTGCGCTGCCAGGTTCCCTCACGCGGGGCGACGCTGGCGGTCAGCCCCGGTGCCCCGTCGAGGAAGACGTAGCCGCCCACCCCCTCGAGGTGCGCCCACCGGGCTCCGCCCATGCTGTCGGCGCGGGCGATCTCGGAGGCGGCCGCCTTCGTGGCACCGGCCCGCACCGTGCGATCACTGGAGCCCAGGCTCACGAGCAGCTCCCGGGGCTGTTCACCAAGGTTGCGGTGCTCGACGACGGTGCGCACCTCGGCGTCGCTCTGCGTCGAGATGTCGCTGCCGAGGGCCACGATCCGGTCGGGAAGGGTGAACCACGACTTGCGGGCCGTCAGGCCGGTGCCGCCCGGCGCGACGAGGTGCATGCCGGCCAGCGCGACGTCGTCGAACGTGACCCCTCCCGTCCACTCGTTCTGCGGGGTGGTCGCGCCCCATTGCCCCTCGGGGTTCGGGGGCAGCGGGGTCAGGTCGACGGTGGTTCCCGGGGGCGCCGTCAGGTCGAAGGTGGCCCAGTAGTCGTCGTCGAAGTGGTCGTCGTCGTCCGGCAGGTAGACGTAGGTCATCCCTTGGCTCGTCTTGACCCCTTCGAAGTTCTCGGCGGAGGTGCCCTCGTGCCAGGCGATCCGCCGGGAGCACATCGCCACGCAGAGGGCCCACGAGTCGCGCTTGCCCCGGTAGACGAGCCGGTCCATGGACTGGAACAGGCGCGGGCCGCTCTCGTCGGCTCGCGCGGCCACGGATGAGCTCATCAGGTCGGTGACCAGCGCCAGGCGCACGATGTTGGTGGTGTCGGTGATGGTGGCCGCGGCGTTGCTGACGATCCACTGCTTGCACAGGCCCCGCCATTGCGCAGCCGTGGCAGCGTCGGCGGCCTGCGCGAGCCGCAGGGTGTACTCGACCAGCTGGTTGCCGTCGTCGATGCTGCGCTCCCCGTAACGCGAGACCCCCCGCCCCCGAACGGCATCCATCATCTGGCCGTTGAACATCAGTGGCGCGAACGAGCCCTCGACGGCCGAGGTCAGGTTGGCCCGGGTCGGGTCGGTGATGTCGAAGGTCGTGCCGGCGAGCAGGGCGAAGAGCTTGGAGAGCCCGCCCAGCAGCACCAGCCCGTAGGTGCCCGTGTAGCCGATGGTCGAGTGCTGGACGAACGACCCGTCCTGGAAGAACCCGTTGCCCTCGGTCACGTACTGCCAGGTAGGGCTGAGGGCGGCCACGGCAGCCTGAAGCAGGGCCGTGTCGGGCTGCACGATCGACCGCACGATGATCGCCTGGCAGATGTCGACCCGGTTGGCCCCAACAGACTCGATGACCCCGCTCGGGTGGATCTGCAGGCGGGGGTCGCGGCTGGGCAGGAAGTGGTCGATGGAGGCGCAGTAGGCGTCGATCGCCGACTGGTCGAGCTCGGCGTGCAGGATCGCCATGATGTCAGCGAGCGGGCGCGAGGCGCCGATGATCCACGACCACCAGTTGCCCCACCAGGTGGTGTTCTCGTTGTAGATGGTCGCGTGCAGGTGCTCCAGGCCGGCCGTGACCGTGTCGAGAACGGTGGCGGAGCCTTCGTGGGCCGAGCCGGGCGTGGCCCAGGCCACCGCCATCGTCTGCAGGTCGACGTAGTTGAGGCGCATGGCGTTCGACTGGGCGGCGACCTGGGCTCCACCCCAGTTGTGGTCGGAGAAGAACTGGGTGTCGGTCGGGGCCACGACGGCCAGACGCGAGGTGACTCCTCGGTCGAGGGTGGCGATGGCATCGGCGAACGTCGTCGGTGAACCGGGGATGAGGTTCCGGCCGGTCAGCGAGTCGACCCAGCGGGCCCGCAGCACCTCGAGGTCGGCCCCGGTGAGCCCCGGAGCGGCAGCAGCGGCCTGAGCGAAGCTCGGCGCGAGGGCGCCGACGATGGCCAGGCCACCGACTCCACGCAGAACAGTTCGTCGCGACAGCGTTGACGGCAGTGACATCGGGGACATCGGTGGCTCCTCGGCTTCGGGCGGACCGGCAGCGTGCCGAGCCCGTACCGGTGACGCTAAGGAGCCGATTCGGGAGGATTCAAGAAGTACCTCCGGAATTTCTGGTTTACGGCCGGTCACGACGCCCCCGTCCGGCCACTGGGCACGAACGCCGACGGGCGGCCCCTCCCGAAGGAGGAGCCGCCCGTCAGAGCGTGCTTTGGTGCGGTGGTGCGCCTGGTGCGACTGGGCTCAGAAACCCATGCCGCCCATGCCACCCATGTCGTCGCCGCCGCCGCCCATGGCCGGAGCGGCCTTCTCGGGCTTGTCGGCGATGACGGCTTCGGTCGTGAGGAACAGGGCCGCGATCGAGGCTGCGTTCTGCAGCGCCGAGCGCGTCACCTTGACCGGGTCGATGATGCCGGCAGCCAGCAGGTTGACGTACTCACCCGTGGCAGCGTTGAGACCGTGACCGGCCTCGAGACCGCGCACCTTCTCGGCCACGACTCCGCCTTCGAGACCGGCGTTGATCGCGATCTGCTTGAGCGGGGCCTCGGTCGCGACGCGAACGATGTTCGCGCCGGTCGCCTCGTCACCCTCGAGCTTCAGGCTCTCGAAGGCCACCTTGGCGGCCTGGATGAGAGCGACGCCGCCACCGGCGACGATGCCCTCTTCGACGGCTGCCTTCGCGTTGCGAACGGCATCCTCGATGCGGTGCTTGCGCTCCTTGAGCTCGACCTCGGTGGCCGCGCCCGCCTTGATGACGGCGACGCCACCGGCGAGCTTGGCGAGGCGCTCCTGGAGCTTCTCGCGGTCGTAGTCGGAGTCCGACTTCTCGATCTCGGCCTTGATCTGGTTGATCCGGCCCTCGATCGCGCTGCGGTCCTCGGCGTCCTCGACGATGGTCGTCTCGTCCTTGGTGACGACGACCTTGCGGGCCTTGCCGAGCAGGTCGAGGGTGGCGTTCTCGAGCTTGAGACCGACCTCCTCGGAGATGACCTGACCACCGGTGAGGATGGCGATGTCGGTGAGCATGGCCTTGCGGCGGTCGCCGAAGCCGGGGGCCTTGACGGCGACCGACTTGAA
>JBBSTU010000082.1:0-16109 GCA_038235595.1 Actinomycetales bacterium
CGGGCGTGGTGGGAAGGTGGCACCGTGGAGTTCTCCGAGGTGGTTCGCCGTCGTCGCATGGTCCGTCGCTACGACCCTGACCGGCCGGTGCCCAGGGAGGTCATCGAGCGGTGCCTGGCCAACGCCGTGCGCGCCCCCAGCGCGGGCTTCAGCCAGGGCTGGGACTTTCTCGTGCTCACCTCACAGGCCGAACGAGACACCTTCTGGGGGGCCACCACAGCGGAGGACGGCGAGCCCGACCGGTGGCTCAGCGGCATCCAGTCGGCCCCGGTGCTTGTGGTCTGTCTCTCGCACAAGAACGCCTACCTCGAACGTTACGCGGCCCCCGACAAGGGTTTCACCGACCGCGACGAGGCCCGCTGGCCGGTGCCCTACTGGCACGTCGACACCGGCATGGCCTCGCTGCTCATCCTGCTCACCGCCGTCGACGAGGGCCTGGGCGGCTTGTTCTTCGGTGTGGAGACCGACCGTCGCGCCGCAGTGCACGACGCTTTCGCCATCCCTACTGACCGCTCCATCGTCGGCGTGGTCTCGCTCGGCTACGCGCTGCCCGGGCCGAAGAGCCCGAGCCTAAAGCGGCACCGCCGCGACGCGCGTGAGGTGTCGCACTGGGGCCGGTTCGGCGTGGCACCCCAGGGCTGATCTCGCTGCTTTGAGAGGATGGGGCGCTCGGCCTCGTATCACCTCGCATCACCTCGCCCCCCGATCACCCAAGGAGCACTACCCGGCATGGCCCGACGCACGCCACCCCCACCTCCTCCCGGTGACTTCGAGGAGAAGATCGTCGGTATCGACGTCGAGGAGGAGATGAGCAACGCCTTCCTCGAGTACTCGTACAGCGTCATCTACTCCCGCGCCCTGCCCGACGCCCGTGACGGTCTGAAGCCGGTGCAGCGCCGGATCCTCTACGGCGCCAACGAGCTCGGGCTGCGGCCCGAACGGGGCCACGTGAAGAGCCAGCGGGTCGTCGGCGAGGTCATGGGCAAGTACCACCCGCACGGCGACACGGCCATCTACGACGCCCTGGTGCGGATGGCCCAGCCGTTCACCCTGCGCCTGCCGCTCATCGACGGCCACGGCAACTTCGGCTCCCTCGACGACGGCCCTGCGGCTGCCCGCTACACCGAGGCACGGATGGCGTCCGCGGCCCTGCTCATGGTCGGCTCGCTCGACGAGAACACCGTCGACTTCGTGCCCAACTACGACGACACGCAGCTTCAGCCGGGAGTGCTGCCGGCGGCCTACCCCAACCTGCTCGTCAACGGGGCGGCCGGAATCGCGGTCGGGATGGCCACCAACATGGCCCCCCACAACCTGGTCGAGGTCATCGGCGCCGCCCGGCACCTGATCAGCAACCCGACCTGCTCGCTCGAAGACCTGATGAAGTTCGTGCCGGGCCCCGACCTGCCGTGCGGCGGGCGCATCGTCGGGTTGGAAGGGATCCGCGACGCCTACCTCACCGGTCGGGGCAGCTTCCGCACCCGCGCCACGACCCGCATCGAGTCGATCACCCCGCGCCGCAAGGGCATCGTCGTCACCGAGCTGCCCTACCTCGTCGGCCCTGAGAAGGTCATCGAGAAGATCCGCGACCTCGTGCAGGCCAAGAAGCTGCAGGGCATCAGCGACCTCAAAGACCTCTCCGACCGCCAGCACGGGTTGCGCCTGGTCATCGAGATCAAGAACGGCTTCAACCCCGAGGCAGTGCTCGAGCAGCTCTACCGACAGACGCCGATGGAGGAGAACTTCGGCATCAACAACGTGGCGCTCGTCGACGGGCAGCCCCGCACCATGGGCCTCAAAGAGCTGCTCACGGTCTACGTCGACTTCCGCACCGACGTCGTGCGTCGCCGCACGTCCGATCGGCTCCGGCGCAGGGAGGAGCGGTTGCACCTCGTCGAGGGCCTGCTTGTCGCCATCGTCGACATCGACGAGGTCATCCAGGTCATCCGCGGCTCCGACGACACGGCCATCGCCCGTGAGCGACTCATGGACGTCTTCGACCTGGCCGAGCTGCAGGCGAACTACATCCTCGAGCTGCAGCTGCGACGGCTCACGAAGTTCTCGCTCATCGAGCTCGAGACCGAGAAGTCCGAGCTCGAGCGAGCCATCGAGGAGCTCCGGGCCCTGCTGGGCAGCGAGCGGCTGCTGTCGAGGCTGGTGTCGACCGAGCTGGCCGAGGTGGCGAAGAAACACGGCACGCCACGGCGCACGGTGCTGCTCGAAGGGTCTGGGGCGACGGCGAAGTCGGCCACGGCTGCCCCCCTCGAGGTGGCCGACGACCCGTGCTGGGTGCTGCTCAGCTCGACCGGTCTGCTCGCCCGCACCGGCGGCGGCGAGCCTGTTCCCACAGAAGGCGCACGGTCGAAGCACGACGCGATCGTGGGCGCCGTGCTCACCACCGCCCGCGGCGACGTCGGGCTGGTCACCAGTGCCGGGCGCATGGTGCGCCTCTCGGCCCTCGACCTGCCCACCCTGCCGCCGACCAACGGGGCCCCGAGCCTTTCCGGTGGTGCCCCGCTCGCGGCCTACGTCGACCTGGCCAAGGGCGAGGAGCCGGTGACGATCCTTGCGGTCGGCGAGCAGGCCCCGGTCATCGCGCTCGGCACGGCCTCCGGGGTCGTCAAGCGCGTCACCCCCGACGCGCCGAAGGGCGGCGAGTGGGAGGTCATCGGGCTGCGCCCCGGTGACCGCGTGGTGGGCGCCGCCGTCGCCGACCGCGAGGGCCTCGACCTCGTGTTCATCACCAGCGACGCCCAGCTGCTCCGGTTCCCGGCCGCCGTGGTGCGTCCGCAGGGGCGCAGCGCGGGCGGGATGGCGGGCATCAAGCTCTCCCCCGGCGCCACGGTCAGCTGGTTCGGCGTGGTCGACGGCGCCCGCGACGGCGTCGTGGTCACCTCGGCCGGGTCGTCGGCCGCCTTGCCCGGCACCGAGGGCGGGTCGCTCAAGGTCACCCCGTACGCCGAGTACCCACCGAAGGGCCGCTCCACGGGCGGGGTGCGGTGCCACCGCTTCCTCAAGGGCGAGGACCAGCTCGTCGTCGCGTTCGCGGGCAGCTCCCCGGTGCGCGCCGCGGCCGCGAACGGGGTCGCCATCGAGCTGCCGGAGGCGAACGGTCGCCGCGACTCTTCGGGCCTGCCCTTCGCGCCGGTGATCGCCAGCATCGTCGGCACCCGGTCAGAGTCATCGTCAGAGTCATCGTCAGAGTCATCGGCAGGGCCGCCGTCAGGGCCGCAGTCGGGGCCGCAGTCAGGGCCGCCCTCGGAGGCGCCCGCGACGGAACCGCCGCAGTGAGCCGACGAACCGACCCGGCGGCGCCGACAGGGTCGGTCGACCCCAGCGACGTCAGCGACGTCAGCGACGTCAGCGACGTCAGCGACGTCAGCGACCCGACGAGCCCGGATGCCGCACCGCCCTGGTTCGACGCGCACCCGTCCACCGCCGGCCACGGTCAGTCGGCCGACACGGCCTGTTCGGTGCTCTCTGACGCCGACGGCACGAGTGCCTACGGCACGGCGGCTCCCGCCCGGTTCTTCGTGCTCATCGAGCAGGGTGGCCCCTGGGGGCCGCAGGCCGCCCGACAGTCGCGCCTCGATCCCACGCTCGGAGCCGAGCTCGAGTCACGCTGCACCACAGCGGGTGGCCGTTTCATGCTCATCCGTCGCCCCGGCGGCCACCCCGCCGATCACCTTCCCCGTCACGCGCTGGTCGCCTTCGCCGGTGGACACCCTCGGGACGCTTGGCTGCTCAGCGGAATGGTCGCCAACCCGAGCCAGCTGCTCGCGCTCGACTGGGAGGCGCTGGCCCTGGGCCACCGTGCACGGGTCGGTGCCTCCCTGCCCGGCGCCGAGCTCGCTGAGCCGGCGTTGCTCGTGTGCACCAACGGCCGTCGCGACGTGTGTTGCGCCGTGCGCGGGCGGCCGGTCGCCGCTGCGGCGCATCGTGAGGCTCCGACCCGGGTGTGGGAGGTCTCGCACACCGGTGGTCACCGCTTCGCACCGACCGCGGTGCTATTGCCGTGGGGCCAGAACTACGCGCGCATCGACGAGGAGTCGACGCGGTGGGTGCTCGACGCCAGCCTGACCGGGAACACCCCCGCCGCGCTGCTTGGCCCCCTGCACGACCGCGGCCGTTCGGGGATGCCGCCGGCGGCCCAGTGCGCCGAGGCGTTCGTTCGCGCCCACCTGGGTGAGACCCGTCTCGATGCCCTCTCGACCTCGGCCCCCCTGCCGCGCGAGCACGGGTCTGACGTCGAGGTCACCCACGCTGACGGTCGGCACTGGGTCGTTCGCGTCGAGCGGGGCGCCAGTGGTCCGGTGCGACCCGGTTCCTGCGGCAAGGCGGCCATTCCCGTCATCGAGCACCAGGCCCGGATGGTCAGCGCACCCTGACGCGGGCACCCCTGATATCGGGTCCGGTCTCCGCCTCGGTCGGCGCGTGCTCACCAGGGCTTGGCCACCCCGCTGCCGTCAGCGCCGTCGGGAAGGGTGCGGTCGTCGTTGTCCTGCTGCTGGTTGCGCTCAGTCGTGTTGCGCTGCTGCTGCTGCTTGAGCAGGTCCTGCTTCTCCTCGCTCGGTGTCTTGCCCGGGTCTGGGGTCGGCTGCGGGTCAGCCGGCTTTGCCGGGTCGGCCGGCTGCGGGTCGGCGGGCTGTGGTTGCTCGTCCTGGTTCTTGCTCTCCATGCGCTGCTCTGCCTGCTGGAGCTGCTGGCCGGTTTGACCGCCTTCTGGCGCATCGCAGAGCTTCGGCCGCTCCTGCGTGATCTTGATGCCTTTGTCGTAGAACTGCTTCCACTCGGCGGTGCGCTCGCTGGCCTTGGCGGCGTCGCCCAGTGCCTCATAGGTCAGCCCGAGGTTGACCCGCACCTTGCAGTCGTCGATGCCGCCCTTGGGCACCTGTTCGAACGCCTGCTCGAACCACGGCCGGGCCGCCTCGAACTGTCCGGCGAGAACGTGGGCGTCGCCGATGGCGAACGGCGAGCGGAACTGCTCGACGATGTTCACCCACCCCTGCCGCTCGCCCCAGGTCTGGGTGGCAGGTCGGTCTCCCGCCTGGTAGGCGGCGAAGGTCTGGTTGTGCACCAGGTTCAGCGTGACCAGCCGGGTCGCGACGAAGGCGAGCAGCACGACGAAGGGAAGGGAGGCGAGCAGCAGGCGCCGGCGCCGGGCCTGAAGACGGGCGGGCAACGGGTGACGGCTGCGACCGCGTCTCCAGAACCGAGAGCCTCCGCGGCCGGGTGGCGGGTCGCCCTGACCGGCGGCTGTCGGGTCGCCGGGCTCGGGAGCGATCGACGGGTTCGCGTGAGGTGGCGTGACCGTGGTGCTCACGATGAGACCTCCTTGCGGCGACGGGTCTGGGCGAGGGCGGCGAGCCCGGCCCCGGCCTCCCAGACGGCTGTGGCGGCCACCCCGAGTAGCAGCGGCCAGTAGAGCTCGTGACGCGAACGCACCTTGCGGGCCTCGATCTCGGTGCTGCTGCCGTAACGAGCCAGGTCGATGCCATCGACGGCCGGGCCGATGTCGGCACCGGCCTCGCGGTGCAGGTAGCCGACCCCGAGCTGGTCGGCGATGGTGCGCAGGGTGCTCTCGCTGATCACCGAGCGGGCGTCCTCACCGGTCGCGGGGTCCTGGATGTACTCCCCCGACGACTCGAACCGCGCCCGGGTCGCCTTCATCCGTCCGCCCTCGGTGGTGCCGTAGCCCAGCACGGCGCCTCCGCTCACGAGTCCGGCCGGGATGGTGAACGGCGGCGGCTCGCCTTGCGCCGTCTGCTCACCGTCGCCGAGGTAGTAGACGACCCGTCCACGGTCGGGCGTGCGTTGGCCGGCCTGCTCGAGCAGCGTCCGCAGCCGGTCGTTCGCCTCGGTCACCGACGAGCCACGGGAGTACTCGGTCGGCTCGGGCAGCAGGGTCTCGGTCACCGAAGCCAGGGCCGTGGTGTCGGTGGTGAGCGGCAGTCGCACGCGGGTCGACTGGTCGAAGGTGACCACCGAGTAGCGGGCGCCCGGCAGGGCGGCCGCGATCGCGTCGATGTCACGCCGCACCCCGGCCGCTCGGGGCTGCTCGTCACCCCAGTCCTCGGCGATGATGCTGCTCGTGGTGTCGACGACGAAGTAGACGTTGAGGTTGGCCGCGGTGGTGTCGACCTCGTCGCCGGGCAGGCCTGGGCGCAACGCGGCCAGGCCGAGCAGAACGACCGCCGCGGTGAGGCGCCAGTGCGTCGGTCGTGACTCCCCGCCCACGGTGCTCGACGACGGGTTCCACCACACGGCAACGAGGCCGGCGAGCACGAGCACGACCACCACGGGCCAGGCGACGACCGGGACGAAGCTCATGACGACCACCTGCGAGTCGCGCCGATGACCCCGACCAGACCGAGACCGGCCAGCGCGATGGGAACGGTGGGGGCATCGGTGTAGAGCGCACGGGCCGCCGACTCGATGATGCTCGCTTCCTGAGCCTGCACGGCATCCACGATCGTGGTGACGGCGCTCTCGTCACTCAGGGCGAAGTACCGTCCGCCCGTCGAGGTGACGACCGTGCGCATGGCGCTGGCCTCACGGTCGGCACCGTCCTCCTCGGGGTTCAGCCCGTACACGCGCACGCCCTTCGACGTGGCCAGCTCGCCGGCCTCGTCGAGGTCGATGAGCGCTCGCCCGGCCAGGTGGTTGTCGGTGGCGAACACGATCGACCGGGCCCGTTGGGTGTCGATGCGGTCGAAGCTGCTCGCGCAGGTGGCCAGGCCGTCACCGATCAGTGAGGTGCCACGCCCGTTGAAGGTGCCCGCGAAGAACGAGTCGTAGTCGGAGTCACCGCCCAGGGCCTTCTCTGCCGAGTCGAGCTCGTCGTTGATGTAGTCGTAGTCGTCGGTGAGCGGAAAGACGGTAGCCGCCGACGAGTTGAAGATCACCATGCCGATGCGCTCGCCCTCGAACTTGGTCACCAGCGTCTTGAAGGTCTTGACCAGCTGTGCGTCGAAGGAGGCCATCGAGCCCGAGATGTCGAGACAGAGCATGATGTCTCGGCTGCGGCTCTGCGGCTTGTCGATGGTCGTGTCGAGCGGTCTGGCCGCGCCGACGATGGCCGCGCCGCCGAGCAGACAGGCGCTGACCGCCAGCACCACCAACCGAACCCGGTGCGTACGCAGGGCGTGCTGGTACTCGGGCAACCGGGTCAGCGCCTGCGAGTTGGCCACGGCGGCGCCCGAACGGCGAGCGCTGCGAGAGAGCCGTCGGTAGACGAGGTAGCCGCCGATGAGGGCGACGACGGTGGCCACGAGGAGGGTGCCGGGCGATCTCAGGTCCATCGGGCCACCACCGCCGTCGCCTGGGCGGCCGCGCCCAGCAGCGTGGTCCCCTCCGCCGGCGCGAACTCGCCGGGATACAGCTGTGCGACGACCGCGGAGACCGGGGTGAGCCGCCCACCGGACGCGTGCAGGTCGGTCAGGGTCATGGTCGGTGCCCGGATGCCGGAGACCTCCTGCACGAAGTGACGCACCAGCACGCTCAGCTGCTGGTGACCCCGGCGCGGGGTGATCTCACCCGCCTCCACTCTCGCGACGACCACCTCGATCTGGCGCGTGTAGTCACTGCGCAGACGGCTCAGGCGATCGGGCGTGATGCGCGGCGGCACGACCACCGGCTGCTCGCGGGTCGACCACCACACCCAGAGATACCAGAGCGCGATGGCGACGAACCCTGCGATGCCGACCCACAGCCAGGTGGCGGCATACGGGTCGGGAGCATAGAAGCCCGGTGGCGGGCCGTCAGCGACGAGCACGACGCTGCCGCTCCAGCAGGGCGAAGACGGCTCCGACCACCTCGTCGCTCGACCCGATGCGGGCGTGGTTGATGCCACGACGGCCCAGCAGAGCCGTGGTGTGCTCGACCCGGTGGGCCACCGCGGCGGCGTAGGCAGCGCGAACCCGTGGGTCGAGGCGAACGAGGGTCGGCAGGGTGTGCGTGTCGGACACGTCGTACGTGGTGCGGCTGGCCTCGATCGAGGTGGGGTCGGCATCCTCGACGGTGATCCAGAGGATCTCGTGCTGCACGTGCAGCCGACGCAGCAGCTCCTCCGTAGCGGGGTCGAGGTCGCGGTCGTCGGCGAGCACGAGCAGGAAGAGCCGCCGCCTGACGTTGCGGATGATCCAGCGCAGCTGACTGGCCAGGTTGCTCTGCTCGCTCTCGAGAGTCGTAGCCGCGTCGATGGCGCGCAGGAGCAGCTCGAGGTGAGCCTCGGTGCCGCGCAGGTCGTGCGCGGTCGTCATGGACGCGGTGCCCCGCACCATCCCGATGAGGTCGCCGTGTCGCTGAGCCAGCCAACCGACCAACCCTGCCGCCGCGATCGCCACCTCCTTCTTCGGCTCGCCGCTGCGGGTCGTGGCGGCCATCCCCCGCCCCGTGTCGACCACGAGCATGAGGTTCTGTTTGCGGTGGGCGACGTAGCGCTTGACGAGCGGCCGCGTGTGTCGCGCCGTCGCCTTCCAGTCGATGTCACGAACCTCGTCGCCGATCACGTAGTCGCGCAGGTCGTCGTAGTCGAGGCTACGGCCGTGAAAGACCGACGCGTACTCACCCTCGAGCAGACCGCGGGAGCGCCGCCGAGCGTGGACGAACAGCTTGCTCTTGACCCGGGTCAGCATCGTCGTCGGTGACCTGGTGGGCCCGGCGCCCGGTGGTGGCGTACCTGCTGGTCCGGGCGGCACGGAAGGAGGGCTGGCTCGTGGCGACATGAGCGGTGGAGAACCCCGTCAGGGGGTCCGGATCCCGTTCACCATGGCGTCGATGATGGCTTCGACGGCCACCTCGTCGGCGGCCGCCTCGAAACCGAGCGTGACCCGGTGGCGCAGCACGCGGTGAGTGAGCGCCTTCACGTCGTCGGGCACCACGTGGTTGCGCCCGTCGATGAGCGCACGAGCCCGGGCCGCGCTGGTGAAGGCGATGCTGGCGCGGGGACTGGCCCCGAAGTCGACGTAGTTTGCGAGCCGGGCCTCGATGTAGTCGCGAGGATGCCGGGTGACGTAGCTGATGCCCACGATGTAGTTGACGATGGCGGGGTCGATGTAGACCCGACCCGCGAGAGCCTGCAGGCGGTTGATGTCCTCGACCGATACGACCGCCTGAGGGGCGGCCGAGAAGATGCCGGCGTCGATGCGGCGCAACACCTCGGCCTCCTCGGCCGGAGAGGGGTAGTCGAGCACGTCCTTGAGCATGAAGCGGTCCATCTGCGCCTCGGGCAGTGGGTAGGTGCCTTCCTGCTCGATGGGGTTCTGGGTGGCCAGCACCAGGAAGGGGACGGGGAGCGGGTAGCTGTGGTCGCCGATCGAGGTCTGGCGCTCCTGCATGGCCTCCAGCATCGCCGACTGCGTCTTGGCGCTGCTGCGGTTGATCTCGTCGAGCAGCACGAAGTTGGCGTGCACCGGCCCGAGCTGGGTCTCGAAGCTGCCCGAGTGCTGGTTGTACACCTGGGTGCCGACGATGTCGCTCGGCAGCAGGTCGGGGGTGCACTGGATGCGGTGGAAGCTGCCACCCACCGCCTGGGCCACCGTCTGGGCCGCCGTGGTCTTCGCCAGCCCCGGCACGCTCTCGAGCAGCACGTGTCCGCCGGTCAGCAACGCGATGAGCAGCGTCTCGTGCAGTCGCGTCTGGCCGACCACCTTGGCCGTGAAGGCGCCGGAGATGGCCGCCACCGTCTCGCGGGCCCAGTCGAGCTGGTCGGCGTCGAGGTATCTGGCCCCGTCGGGAACCGTCTGGTGTTCGGGGGTGTTGAGCGTGTCGACGGCGACATCGGAGTCATGGCTCTCGATGCTCTCGGGCCGGATCGTGTCTGCTGCTCCGGTCAGGTCACCGCCGGCCGGCCCCTCAGGGATCTGGACCGCGTACATCTCGCGGGTCGCGGCGCCACCCTCGGCGTCCGTCTCTGCTCCACCCACGTTGCCCTGCACCATGTGGCCCCTTCTCGGCGATTCACGTCATCGTCCGCGCAGGCCGTGACGGCAAACCGTCTGACAGTGGCACGGAGTCACATCGTAAACGTGCAGCCGCGCTCAGGCGTCGATGCGCTCGCGGTCGATGTCGTTCGCCGAGCCGATGATGAAGTCTTTGCGCGGAGCGACGTCGTTGCCCATGAGCAGCTCGAACACGTGCTCGGCCGCCTCGAGGTCACGCATGGTGACCTGTCGCAGCGTGCGGTGACGGGGGTCCATCGTCGTGTCGGCCAGCTGGTCGGCATCCATCTCACCGAGGCCCTTGTAGCGCTGCATGGGCTGCTTGATCTTCTTGCCGCTCTTCTCGAGCCGGGCGAGGGTGCGGCGCATCTCCGGCTCGTTGAAGGTGTAGATCAGCTCGTTCTTCTTCGACCCGGCGTTGATCACCTCGAGCCGGTGCAGGGGCGGCATCGCGGCGTAGACGCGCCCGGCCTCCACGAGGGGGCGCATGTAGCGGAAGAAGAGCGTGAGCAGCAGGGTACGGATGTGCGCGCCATCGACATCGGCGTCGGTCATGATGATGACCTTGCCGTAGCGGGCTGCCTCGAGCTCGAAGCTGCGACCCGAGCCGGCTCCGATGACCTGGATGATCGAGGCGCACTCGGCGTTCTTCAGCATGTCGGAGACCGAGGCCTTCTGAACGTTGAGGATCTTGCCGCGGATCGGCAGCAACGCCTGGAACTCGGAGCTGCGAGCCTCCTTGGCCGTGCCCATCGCCGAGTCGCCCTCGACGATGAACAGCTCGGAGCGCTCGACGTCACTGGTGCGGCAGTCACGCAGCTTGGTGGGCAGCGTGGAGCTCTCGAGGGCGTTCTTGCGGCGCTGGGTCTCCTTGTGCAGTCGGGCGCTGATGCGCGACTTCATCTCGGAGACGACCTTCTCTAGCAGCAGGGCCGACTGAGACTTCTCGCCCCGCTTGGTCGAGGTCAGCCGGGCGGTGAGCTGCTCTTCGACGACCTTGGCCACGATGGCGCGCACGGCGTTGGTGCCGAGCACCTCCTTGGTCTGACCCTCGAACTGCGGCTCGGCCAGGCGCACGGTGACGACGGCCGTCAGCCCGGCGAGCACGTCGTCCTTCTCCGGCTTGTCGTTGCCGACCTTGAGGCGCCGGGCATTGACCTCCAGCTGGCGCCGGAAGACCTTGAGCAGCGACTGCTCGAAGCCGACGACGTGGGTGCCGCCCTTCGGGGTCGCGATGATATTGACGAACGACTGCACCCGGGCGTCGTAACCCTGCCCCCACCGCAGCGCCACATCGACAGCGCACTCACGTTCGACCACGGTCGGGCTCATGTGGCCCTGGGCGTCGAGCACCGGCACGGTCTCGGTGAAGGTGCCCGAACCCTCGAGTCGCCACACCTCGGTGATGGCCGGGTCGGGCGCGAGAAACTCAGCGAACTCGCTGATGCCGCCGTCGTGCTGAAAGACCTCCTCGCGCGGCGCGCCGTCGCCCGCTGCCTCGGTACGGCGCTCGTCGCGAAGCACGAGCCGCAGACCGGGGATGAGGAAGCTGGTCTGGCGGGCCCGCGCCGTGAGCGACTCGTAGTCGAGACCGGCATCCTTGAGGAAGATCTGACGGTCGGGCCAGAAGCGCACCCGGGTGCCGGTGACACCGCGCTTGGCCTTGCCCACGACCGGCAGCTCGCTGCGCGTCAGGTAGGGCGTGAACTCGGAGTTGGGTGAGTGGACGGGCGAGGTGTCGACAAAGCTTCCCGGCTCACCGCGTCGGAAGCTCATGCCGTAGGTCTTGCCGCCGCGGTCTACCGCAACGTCGAGCCGGGAGGAGAGCGCATTGACGACCGAGGCCCCCACGCCATGCAGCCCGCCCGTGGCGGCGTAGGAGCCACCCCCGAACTTGCCGCCGGCGTGCAGCTTGGTGAAGACCACCTCGACCCCCGACAGGCCCGTGCGCGACTCGATGTCGACGGGGATGCCGCGACCGTTGTCACGCACCTCGATCGACCCGTCGGCCCCGAGGATCACCACGATGTCGGTGCACACGCCGGTCAGGGCCTCGTCGACGGCGTTGTCGATGATCTCCCACACACAGTGCATTAGGCCGCGCTGGTCGGTGGAACCGATGTACATGCCGGGCCGCTTGCGCACGGCTTCGAGACCTTCGAGCACCTGGAGGTGACGAGCGGTGTAGTCGCCGTTTCGCGGCTGTGCGGTGCGTGGGGCGGAGGCCAAGGCGGGTCGTTCTCCCTCGTCAGAGTCAGGGTCTGCAAAGGCAGCCTAACGACCGCTGCCGGCCATGACCGACAGGCTCGCGGATCGGCCGTCGACCCGCAAAGTCACGCCTCGGCCAACCGGTGGGCAATCCGCTGGGCCCACCGTCGACGAACCTGCATCACGTAACGATCGGGACATGACCCACGTCTCAGCCCCCGGGCTTACAACGCGGGAAGGATTCCCCGTGATTGACTGTTGGAACGGTCACGAGGCACCGACCCGGCAGACAAGAGCCAGAGCGGGCGTCGCAAAGACATGGCAGGGTTTTCCTTGATGGAACCCCTGAGGGAGGAAAGAAGGCGAGCATGATGACGACAGCACTGGCACCCGAGATGACAGCAGCCGACCGCTGTGACCGATGTGGGGCCCAGGCCTACATTCGCGCCCGACTTGTTTCCGGCGGAGAGCTTTTCTTCTGTGGCCACCACGGCCGCGAGTTCGTTCCCGCGCTGCGAGACAAGGCCGTCGACATCGTCGACGAGACCGACCGGCTCGTCGAGAGCCCGGCGTCGAGCAACTGATACCTGAACCTGCCTTTTCGTCCTTGATCCCCAACTGCTGACCGGCTGTGATCACGGCCACCAACGTCCTCGTCCTGCTCGCCATGCTGGTGGGCACGGCGGGGATTGTTCTTCCTGTGCTACCGGGGCTGCTCGTCGTCTGGCTGGCGTTCTTGGTATGGGCCATCGACCAGCCCGACGGGTCGGGATGGGTGGTCTTCGCTGTCGGGACCGCGTTGTATGGCGTGGGGCTGGTGGCGCAGTACGTCTACCCGGGCCGCCGGTTGCGATCTGCCGGAGTGCAGACGTGGGTCATCGCGGTCTCGCTGGCCGTCGCCGTTGTGGGCCTCTTCGTGATTCCCGTTGTCGGCGCTCCGGTGGGTTTCGTGGCTGCCATCTACGTGCTCGAGCTGATGCGGCGCCGTGAGCATGGTGGGGCCTGGACGGCTACGAAACAGGCGGTGCGGGCCGTCGGCCTCAGCGTCGGTATCGAGCTGGTGACGGCACTGGCCATGATCACGTCATGGGGAATCGCAGTCTGGGCCAGAGCCCACTGAGCGCCCCCGACGGAGGCGCTCACGTTCTCAGGAATCGGTGATGACCCAGTGCCTCACGGCTGGTCGCGTCGACGCTTCTCCCAGCGTTCCTCGAGACGGCCCATGAAGTTCCCCTGCTTTGCCGTGGCGCCCTTGCCCGACGGTGTCGCCTTCTGATGCGGTTTGACGGTGCCGTCGGCAGAGACCGATCCGAGACTGGCCTTCGCTGGCGTGATCGCGAACACGATGCCAGCCACCATGACGGCAAAACCCACCGCGCCGAGCCAGATCAAGCTGCTCATGGCCGATACGACCACCAGCGCGAGGCCAGCCAGGCCGGCGACAACTCCGATGATGACTCGGCCTCGCCCGCCGGATCGCTTCTTCGTCTTCTCGATCCGGGATGCGAACCGCGGATCTTCGGCGTAGAGGGCTTCCTCCATCTGTTGGAGAAGAGCTTCCTCGTGTTCCGAGAGTGCCACTCGGCACCTCCCTGTGCGGTCTCGTTTTTCTCTCCCCGAATCGTATGTCGTGATCAGCCGTTCCGGGTGCTTACCTCTAGGATAAGTCGCCCGAGCCCCCTTGTGAACCCGAGGGTCTCTCGGGCATGAGGCTGGCCGGTCGGACCGACCCGGCACCGAACCTCGCACTTGCCCGGTCGACCGCGACGTCGGCCTCTCGCCAGCCGTGTTCGGGGTCGTCGAGACGTGCTTGAATGGGGGCTTTCCCGGCTTCCACGAGCCCCTCCAGGCGCACACCGACGAGACGGATCCGGGCTCGCTGCAGGCCGAGGCGGTCGTAGAGCTCGCAAGCTGTGGCGAAGATCTCACGTGAGACGTCGGTGTGGTGGCGCAGCGTCTTGGCGCGGGTGATCGTCGTGAAGTCGGCGAAGCGCACCTTGATCGAGACCGTACGGCCGGTCATGCCCGCCGAGCGGGCGCGGGCCGCGGTGCGGTCGGAGAGGCGCAGCAGCTCACGGTGGATCACCGCGGGGTCAGAGATATCGTGGGCGAAGGTCTCGTCGGCACCGATCGACTTCTCTCGACGCTCAGGAACGACGGAGCGTGGGTCGCGGCCCCAGGCCAGCTCGTGCAGGTTGCGACCGGCCCCGTCGCCCAGGGCCCGCTGGAGGGTTTCCAGCGGGGTGTGGGCCAGGTCTGCGACGGTGCGCAGCCCCAACCGGTGCAGGTGCTCCTCGGTCTTCTCCCCGACCCCCCAGATGGCGCCGACCGGCAGCTGGTGCAAGAAGGCGACCGTCTCGTCACGAGGCACGACGATCAGGCCGTCGGGTTTGGCCAGCGTCGACGCGAGCTTGGCCACGAACTTGGTGGCGGCCACCCCGACGGAGCAGGTGATGCCCTGCTCGTCGGCGATCGTGTCGCGCAGCTGCTCGGCGATGAGGCTCGGACGTCCGAGTCGGCGCATGGCGCCCGAGACATCAAGAAACGCCTCGTCGAGCGAGAGCGGCTCGACGTGCTCGGTGATGGTGGCGAAGGTGGCCATGATGGCCTCGGAGATGGCGGCGTAGCGGCGGTGGTCGGGCTCGATGATGATGGCCTGCGGGCACAGCCGTCGGGCCCGGGCCATCGGCATGGCCGAGGCGACACCGAAGGCGCGGGCCTCGTAGGTGGCCGAGAGCACCACCGAGCGACCGCTCGCTCCCCCGATGATGACCGGCCGGCCCACCAGCTCGGGCCGGGACAGCAGCGACGCCGAGGCGTAGAAGGCGTCCATGTCGACGTGCAGCACCGTGCACCCGGTGTCGTCAGGGGGGTGGGCGCCGGCTCGGGTCGGCGCCGTGAACTGCCGCCGGCTCATGTCGTCACCGGTTGCGTGGCCCGCCCAGGCTGCGCAAAGGGAACAGTGAAGGGGGCGCCGACGGTGGCCCAGGACGCCCTGTCGATGCCGTCGACCCGGCCGATCGGGGCGGGCTTGTCGCCCCGGTCGACGAGCCCTTCAGGAGCGGTGGGCGATGACGTGCAGGTCATGACCGAGCGTGCGGAGGAACTCGCGGCCAGGCCCGACGACGAGCAGGTCGTCGAGCTGGGCGACGGCGGCACGGTCAGCCTCCGAGTCGAGGTGGGATGCGGGCACCAGGTGCCCGAGGATGTCGGTGCCACGAGTGTGGTCGGCGGTGAAGCCGGTTCGGGTGAGCAGTGCCTCGATCTGGTCGGGGTCAAAGCGTCTGGACAGCGGGTCGGTCGCTCCCCAACGGCCGGCTGGGTCGACGAGAGCGGCGCGGGCCTGCTCGAACTCTCCGGCGATGGTCTTGGCGAACACGACGGCGAGGCGGCCCGAGACGAGCAGGGACAACAGCCCACCCGGCACGAGGGCGGCCTGGATCGCTCGCAGAGTGGACTCCGGGTCGTCGACGAACTCGAGGGTGCCGTGGCAGCAGGCCAGGTCGAACTCGCGACCGGCCAGCGACTCGGCGAGCCGGTCTCCATCACCCTGGACGGCGGTGACGTGGCCCTCGCTACCTGACTCGCGGGCGCGCCGGGCGAGGGAGGCGAGGGCATCGGGGCTGGGGTCGACCACGACGACCTGGTGCCCGGCCTCGGCGAGTGGCACGGCCACCCCGCCGGTTCCACCGCCGAGATCGAGAACCTGGAGCGGGCGGCCCAGGCGGGTGCGGTGCTCATCGGCGAGGGCCGAGACCACAGCCACGACCGCTGACGGCCGGGCCCCAGCGCGTCGCCGCGGGGGCTGCTCGTCGGGCACGGTGTCCTCCGGAGGATGTGTGGTGTGGTGAGGTCGCTCTGCACGATCACCTTAGTGCCCCGAGCTGCCGGGGCTGGCGTGCCACAGCTTGCGTGGCGGGTTGCTCTCCCGGTCGATCGCGGCTGCGCGCTCGGGCGTGA
>JBBSTU010000083.1:0-15905 GCA_038235595.1 Actinomycetales bacterium
AAGTACGACGCGGCGCCGCGCGACGACCAGGCGACCCCAGCCGGCGCTGTCGACGACGATCGGCAGTGCGCTCGGAGCGTTGGTCGTCACGACCCTGCTCGACCTGTCGTGGCCGGTGCGGATCGCCCTCATCGTCGGGGTCCTGCTGGTCGGCCTCGGGTATCTCCTCTGGAAGAACCGGAGCGTCATCGCGGCCGAGGCAGCCGCAGCCTCGGGCTCAGGCGACGGGCCCGCACCTTCGGTTACACCCCCGGCGGAGGCGGGTCAGCCGGGCAGCACAGCCCTGCCAACGGCCCCTGTCCCACCTAGCGAATCGTCCTGAGCCGGGTCGGTTCGTCGCGGGTGGCGGGCTCAAGTACGGCACCGAGGCGATCTGCACGACAAGACACAACACCGCGTTCGACGTGGTCAGCTCGTGATGTAGCCCTGCACGTCAATGACGACATCCGAACCCGCCCAGCTGTAGAGCTCGACCTTGCCGCCCGCGCCGACCTTGGCGATCACCGAGTTCGCGACGGTCTGACCCGTCGAATAGCTCACCACGGACGTGTTGGGGCGCGACGTACCGGTCGGGTACACCGACAGGTAGCCGGGGGCCTTCGGTCCCACCGCTGTCACGTTGAGCAGCACCGCCTTGACCCCGCTGGAGGGAACGCCACCACGTCCGGTGACCTGGATCGAGATCGCCTTGCCCTTTCCAACCGCAGCACGCGGAGCGCCCAGGCCGAGCCTGGTGTCGACGACCCGCATGGGGTTGGCCGCGCGTAGGTCGGACGTCGTGGCGAACCAGGTCGTCACGTCGACGATCACATCGCTCGCGGCGGAGCTGTAGATGCTGACCTTTCCCCCGGAGCCGAGCCGGCTGATCGCTAGCCCCGCCTGGCTCGTGCGGTCGGAGTAGTTCACGTTCGAGGCGTTCGGTCGCGGAGCGCCCGTCGGCCAGAGCGTGAGGTACCCGGCTCCCGTCGGCCCGACCGACGTGACCGTCAGGGCTGCTGCAGCAGCGCCTGACGCCGGTATGCCTGCCCGCCCGCCGACCTGGACCTCGACCGTCCCCTTCGCCGGGACTCGCACCGTGCGACGAGTGTCCAACAGGCGAGTCGGGGTGAGCCCGACCACCTTGGGAGAATTCGTGTAGTAGCCGGCAACATCGAGCAGCACTCGGGCATCCCAGTCGCCGGAGACGAAAACGCTGGCGTCACCGCGGGCTCCCAGCTGCGTCACGACCTGGCTGGCGCTGGCGCCTCGCGGACCAAAGTTGAGGTTGGAGGTGCCCGGCCGAGCGGCATCCGAGGGGTAGATGGTCGCGTAGCCCGTCACGTTCGGGTCGTCCACGGTGAGGTTGAGCACGACGCTGGTGGCCGAGTCGGGCACACCGGCCTGCCCTCTCACGCGGAAGTCGTAGCGGAAGCCCCCTGGCACCAGAACCGGCCACACAGATGCCTGGGTGAGCCGGCTGGGGGTGAGCGCGACGTAGCGGTCGTCCTCGACCGCCAGCGGGCCGTTCAGGGCCCCACTGCCGTCGGATGCGGTGGTCGGTCCACCCTCTCCGGCGGCGGCGACGGCCCAGCGGTAGGAACCCTTGGGCATGACCGCGCCGACCTGGTTGCGCCCGTCCCAAGACACGACCCCCTCGCCGTAGCGCATCCAGCGCGGGTCGCAGGGCAGGGTGCGCACGGGGTATCCCCCCGCGGTCCTCACCGTGACCGAGCAGGAGGTCAGCGGCTGCGTGAATGCGAGCTCTGCAGTCCACGGAGATCCCGAGTACGGCGACCAGGTCGACTTCGCGAGCGGGTTTCCCTCATGGACGGGGGCATCGCGGGGACCGGGCAGGGAGGTGAACTTTCCTGCCCCCGTTGCGGCGTCGCTCCACAGCACGCCGTTGTCGCCCAGCGCCAGGGGGCCGAGTCCGGTCGTGGTGAAGACGGCTGCGCCCGTAGTGGTGTCGAACACAGTGCGGGTGTAGCTGCCCGCTCTGGTCGAGATCACGCCGATCCGACGACCCTCCTCCGTCGGGTAGAGCTCGATATCACCGAGATCGGGCAGGGTGCCGGTCTGTCCGGTCTTCCGGCTCAGCCACGAGACGTGACGCGGGTAACCGGTCTCACCCGCCCCGTTCCACGTCCACGCCAGCAGCTCCGAACCCACCGTCGGTTGACCGAAGGTCGCACCTGCAGGCAGTCCGGCGCTCTGAGGTGTCAGCCACGTCGACGTGGTGCCGGTACGCAGGTCGGCCCTCATGATCTGCTGGGCCTTGACGATGGCTCCGACGTCACCCCACCCCGCGTCGGTGAAGCCGCCCTCGCGCTGCGTGACCAGATCGTAGAACCCGGATCGCCGCGAGCCCACACGGTGAGCCGACAGCTGGTCAGGTCTCGCCCCGGCTGGCACCACTTCCTGTCGCTCGCCGTCGTCGACCCTCACCTGCTGCGTGGCCACGTCCTCCAGGGCCGTCCGCCGTCCTGATGCGGCCAGCGAGCCAGACGTCCCGAGCAGCCGCTTCGGCCCGACGGGGTCTCCGGCCGACGCCGGAAGGTCACGAGTCCACAACGAGCTGTTACCGGAGCGGTCGTCGATCAAGCTGACCCGGCCGGGACTGACGACGGCGTTGGGCGCGAGGGTGAGCGACGGCTGGGGTAGCTGCCAGGTGCGGGTGAGAACGCCGTTGGTCACGGTGTACAGACCGCCGGTCTCGGAGGGGGGCGAGGGGATGGCCGAGACGACGAAGTCGGCGCTCCGAGCGGGGAAGGCGCGGGCGATGGAGTACCCGCTGATCGTGACGGGCGGCGCACCCTCTCGCAGATATCGCGTCGTCTCTCGGTCGTCCGGCAGAGGAGTCTTCGCCGCCACCAGCACGCCGCCGCTGCGGTCGATGGCCGCCAGTCGCAGCGTACCGAGGGAGACGACCTGCGTCGTCCCGCGGGGCGTTACCCAGCGCACTTCCTGGATCGTGGCCGACCGGTCGGCATTGTCCGCTGAAACCGCGTAGACCAGGCTGGCGCCGTCGTAGGCGCCCACGTAGAGGTTGGAGTAGCCGCGTGGGGGGACCTTCTCGGTGACGAGCGGGCGCAACACTGCTCCGTTCGTGCCGCCATAGATGACTCGCTCGGTGGTGAGGTCGACTTCTACGGCGATGGCGCTGCTCGAGCACCGGTACCGGTCACCGGCGTAGCGGGGAAGGGTGGTGGGAGACTTGGCGTCGCTGAACGTGGCCACCACGGTGTCGCCGCCGGTTGCCGCGTCGATCTGATGGATGGTCAGGGTCATCGCCCCACTCGCGCCGGTCGATCTCTCCTGCTCGATCCAGCCGGTCGACGTCGTTCCGCCGTAGGTGCGGCCCGCAGTCAGCGGTCGCGAACCGCTGTCGCCCGTGGCGACGTTGCGCCAGCTCACGTCGTTCCCTGACTGCGACAGCATGAAGTCGCCGCACGAGAAGCCCGAGACGAGCTGTCCGGGGTCGGTCACGGTTGACGCGCCAGACTCCGTGACGAGGAAGGGTCGGCCGCGGAGCTGTTGTACGAACGTGCCGGTGCTCGTGTGGGCGTAAGCGCTCGGTGTGAACGACTGACCCGACCGCCCCGAGGCGATGACGACGGTTCCTACCGGGTCACCGGCGTCGGCCTGAGCCTTCGGCGCGAACGCGGTCGCGCCCATCAGGGCGAGAGCCGTACTGGCGGCGGCAGCGACGAACGAACGCAGCGTGATCACGAGACCCCAGTTCACCGAGGTGGCTCGTGGTCGTTCGTTGTCGCGAGAGTGTTGCCGTCGACAGACGAGTACGACTGGCGAATGCCGCCCAGTCCTTCCCAGCACCGGTCGGCGAGGGAGCTGAGGACATGGTCGGGCACGACACCCGTCCGCAAACTTCGGTAGCAAGACGTCTGTCTGCGGCCAAGAACCGGCCACGAAATCTGCTCCCTCCCTCTTGAGAGATGACTCCGTGGCCGGTCGTCTGGGGCGGTTCGTGGCCACGTCGGTCGCCGGGTCCGCCGGGTCCGCCGAGTTCCTGTCGCGGTGACGAGTCTCAGGCGAAGAGACCCATGGCGGCCGGCACCTTGTCGAGCACCCGGGTGGGGTCGGCGTCCAGCATCCGGTCGAGCACCTCGCCGTAGACGGCGCGGAAGTCGGTGGTGGTCTTGAGGTCGCCGTCGTCGAGGTCGGTCAGCGACGGCTCGTCGCCGTGGAAGCCGGCCTTGACCGAGTCACCGATGAGCAGAACCGGCCCGGCCGTTCCGTGGTCGGTGCCCTCGGAGGCGTTGGCGCGAACCCGCCGCCCGAACTCCGAGTAGGCCATCAGCACGACGTCGCGCTCGCGGGCGGTGCCGGCCAGGGCCGACCGGAAGGCGGTGACGGCCTTGTCGATCTCGGTGAGGTGGGCGGTCTGCGCGTCCTTCTCGTTGGCGTGCAGGTCGAACCCGGACGCCGAGACGGTGTAGACGCGGGTCGGCACGTTCGCGGTGATGCACCGCGCCACCAACCCCAGCTGGGCGGCCAGCGACGCCCGGTTGCCGTTCCCGCCGGAGTCGCCCGGCGCGTCAGCACCGTCGCTGGAGGTCAGCGAACCGAAGGTCTGTTCGCACCGTTGGCGAGCGGCGTACGAGGCGACCACCATCCGGGCCGCCGGGCCGTCAGCGGCATCCGGCACCGCGAAGGCCGTGAGGGCGGCGTCGGCGAGACTCGTCTTGTTCGCGTTGCCGCCGATCGCGAGGGCGGCCGCGGTCGCCTTGGTGCCGACGGCGAGCGGGGGCAGTACCTCCCCGATGTTGAGGGCGAGCAGCGGGTCGTCGCCGGCGGTGTCGAGCCAGCGTCCGAGCCAGCCGGTCGGTACCGGCGCCTCGGGTGAGCCCGTCTGCCAGATGTCCATCGAGCGGAAGTGGCTGCGGTCGGGCCTGGGGTAGCCCACGCCTCGCACGATGGCGAGCTTGCGGTCAGACCAGAGCTGCGCCAGGCCGGTCATGCCGGGGTTGAGGGCGAGCTGGTCGTCGAGATGCAGCACGTCGGCCGGGTCGTACGCCAGCTCGGGCCGGGCATCGTGGTAGGCCGGATCGGCATAGGGCACAACGGTGCTGAGCCCATCGTTGCCACCGTACATCGACAGCAGCACGAGGATCGGGCTGTTCGACACGAGGGGCGTCTGCTGCCCGCGCTCCATCACCTGGTGGTAGGTGACACCGGCAGCACCGGCCAGCAGGGCGGCCGCCCCGGCCACTCCCGACGCGCGCAGCAGCGAGCGACGGGTGAGCCCGTCCATCGGCTTCGTGGGGTCGATCGGAGGAAGGGACATCAGATCACCAGGTTTTCCGGGCAGACGAGGGCGGTGGCCACGAGCCGCGGGGGGAGGCCCACGTGCTTCTTCAGCTCGGCAGCGGTGCGGCCGGAGAGGGTGGGAATGCCGAGCAGGTGCGCGACCGCCTCGACCCGAGCGGATGCCGGCTGGTCCTCGACCGCGTGCAGGTCAGCGGCCCTGACGAGGGTGGTGGCCGCGCGAACCCGGGTCGTCGCGGCGGCTGTCGAGAGCCAAGCCTGACCCGACGGCCACCCGCTGACGTTGGGCGGGTGAAGAGGCACCTGACCGAGCGAACGCATCATCGCGGCGGCCTGGCGCACGGTGGCGTCATCGGCCGTGAGCGAGAGCGCCCGCATGCTGCCCACCACCCACTCGACGGGCGACACCACCACGCTGCCCGCCGCCGTGACGAAGGCCGGGTCGGTGAACAGCGCGCCGAACATGGCTCTGAGGTCACGACCGGGCCCGTAGGCCGCAGTGATCCGGGCCAGAGCGGCAGGTGGTGGCCCGCCTGGGCCGGCCAGCAGACGCCACCAGCGACCCACCACGAACGGGGCCGAGGCGTCGTGACCGAGCACGACCCGCACGAAACCGGTCGCATCGAGATCGGCCGTGGTCCCGAGCAGGGTCTTGGCCTGCGAGTCGTGGCGTCTGGCCACGAACCTCGCCGTGCCGTCGGCGCGTGACACGGTCCACCCGGTCAGGGCCCGAGCGCCCTCTTTGACGTCGGCCTCCGTGTAACCGCCTCCATGGCCCAGAGCGAACAGCTCCATGAACTCACGGGCCAGGTTCTCGTTCGGAGCCGTGGCAGTGTTCTTCTGCCCGTCGAGCCACACGAGCATCGCCGGGTCCGCCACCATGGCTTCGGCCAGGTCGAGGAAGGACCCCCGCCCCATCGCCCGCAGCGTCTCGTTCTGGCCGAGCAGCATCGACGCCGACCGCACCTTGCTCGCGGAGGTCGAGAAGTGGTGGTGCCACCCGAAGGTGAGCTTCTCGACCATCGGGTTCGCCACGCCGGCCATCCGGCGGATCCACCAGGCGAGCAGCTCGTTCACCTGCTGTCGGTCTGCCTGACGGCGCTTCTGACGATCTTCGCGGGAGGCTCCCCTCCCCAGGGGTGAGAGCGTCTCGAAGGTCGGTGCGGGGGTCGACGTCACCGAGGGAGCGTGGCTCGCATCGGCGTGCAGCGACTGCTGCACCCAGGCGGCGGCGCCCTGCTTGTCCACCGCGTCGACCATGGCGCCGGAGCCGCCGAACCCGGCTGATCGCACGAGGTGGGCGCTCTGCGCCCAGCTGGTCGAGGTCATGTCCCTCACTGTGCCGCCGTTGTGTTCGGGTCGTGTCAGGGACTGGTCCGGTTCTGGTCCCGATCACGGCCGGCGCCTCGAGAGGTCGGGGTCGCGCACGCGAAGGAGGCGCACGGCATACTGGGAGGCTCCCGAAAGACCACCCCGCTCGCACCCAGCAGGAGACCATCGCCGATGAGCCACCCACGACTCGAGCTGCTCCCCGCCGTCGACATCGCCGGTGGGCAGGCAGTGCAGCTGGTGCAGGGCGTCGCCGGCACGGCCCAGGGCTACGGTGACCCGCTGGCGGCCGCGCTGGCCTGGCAGGAGCAGGGCGCCGAGTGGGTGCACCTCGTCGACCTCGACGCCGCCTTCGGTGGCGGCAGCAACCGGGAGGTCATCGACTCCATCGTCGGAAAGCTCGACATCTCGGTCGAGCTCTCAGGTGGCATCCGTGACACCGAGTCGCTCGAGGTGGCCCTGGCCACCGGGTGCCGCCGGGTGACCATCGGCACGGCGGCGCTGGAGAACCCCGAGTGGACGGCGTCGATCATCGCCGAGCACGGCGACCGGGTCGCGATCGGCCTCGACGTGCGCGGCACGACCCTGGCGGCCCGCGGCTGGACCAGTGAGGGTGGCGAGCTCTGGCCGACGCTCGAGCAGCTCGACCGCGAGGGCTGCGCCCGCTACGTGGTCACCGACGTCAAGACCGACGGCATGATGCAGGGCCCGAACCTGCACCTGCTGCGTTCGGTCTGCGAGCGCACCGACCGCCCCGTCATCGCGTCCGGCGGCATCTCGACCCTGCGCGACCTCACGGCCATCCGCGACCTCGTCGAGATCGGCGTCGAGGGCGCCATTGTCGGTTCTGCGCTCTACCAGGGGGCGTTCCGGCTCTCCGAGGCGCTCGACGTCGCAGGCCGGCCGCCGCTGTGAGTAGCGACCGCTTGCCCGCCGACTCCGCGGGTCAGGCCTGGGCGGGCAAGGCGATCCCCAGCCACGGTTTCGCCGGCGACAGCGGCGAGGCGGATGCCGCTCTGCTGGCTGCCCTGCGCGTGGTCGGCGAGCTGCCCTCACCCGAGGCGGAACAGGCCGTGATGGAGCACGTCGCGCGGGTGCGATGGCTGGTGCCCGTCGTCGCTGTCGCCGCCGAGGTCGACGAGAGTGGCGACAGCGGCTACCCCGTGGTCGAGACCCGCACCGACATGGCCACCGTCACCCTGACCGCCCCTGACGGGTCACGGGCCCTGCCGATGTTCACCTCGCTGGCGTCGTTGGCCGCGTGGGATGCCGCGGCCCGGCCCGTGCCGGTGCGAGCGGCGGCCGCCGCCCAGGCCGCGATCAGCGATGAGTGCTCGGTGCTGCTCGTCGACGTCGGCTCCGAGCACGCCACGGTGCTTCGACCGAGCATGCTGTGGGCGCTGGCGCAGGAACGGTCGTGGGCACCGAGCCATCACGACGCCCATGTGGCGTCGGCGGTGGCGAGCGCCGTGCGGCCGGAGCGCGCGGTGGTCGAGCACCGCCTCGAGCCCGGTGAGCCGGCCGGCGCCGGCGTGCTGCGCGTCGTGCTGCTGCTTCCGGCCGGGCTCGACGGCGACGCGGTGGGCGCGCTCGCCACCCGCATCGGGGAGCGCATCGCCACCGACGGGGAGACCCGTGCGAGGATCGACGCCCTGACCTTCGCGCTCGAGACCCGCTGACCACGAGCGCGACCGTTACGTCGCATGGCACTGGAGGTTTTCCGTGAGTGGAGCGCTCGGCTTCGTCGTCGACCCAGCGGTCGACGCCCAGCGGCGAGCCGACCTGCGCCGGATGCGGATGCTCGCGACCGGCCTGCTCGTGGTCGCCGCGGTCGTGTACCTGCTCACCCGCGGGCAGAGCACCGGCTGGTTGGGCTTCGTCAACGCCGGCGCTGAGGCATCGATGGTGGGCGCCTGCGCCGACTGGTTCGCCGTCACGGCGATCTTCCGGCATCCGCTCGGCCTGCCCATTCCGCACACGGCGCTCATCCCGCGCAAGAAGGAGATGCTTGGCCGCAGCCTCGAGGAGTTCGTGGGCGAGAACTTCATGCGCGAGGACATCATTCGCGAGCGCGTCATCGACGCCGAGCCCACGCGTCGGGTGGCCGACTGGGTGCTGGTCGACGCCAACGCGAAGCGGCTCGTCGACGAGGTGGCCACCGTGTCGGCGCACGCGCTCGAACGCGTCCCGGATGCCGACGTGCAGGCCGTCATCGAGCAGGCCGTGCTGCCGCGGCTGATGAAGGAGCCGGTGAGCTCGCTCGCCGGCGGGCTGCTCGACCAGGTGGTCAAGGACAACGCTCACGTGGGCCTGGTCGACCTCGCCCTCGACGAGATCCGACTTTGGCTCGTCGAGAACGCCGACGTCTTCGAGTCGCTCATCACCCGGCGCGCGCCCACCTGGGTGCCGACGGCCGTCAACGACCTCGTGGCCCGCAAGGTGCACACCGAGGCCCTCAAGTGGCTGGCCGACATCCGCCGCGACCCGCAGCACGAGGTGCGCGACGCGATCGACACCCTGCTGCGTGACCTCGCCGAGAACCTCCAGCACGACCCGGCCACGCAGGAGAAGGCCGAGCGCCTCAAGGAGCGGCTGCTGTCGCACCCGCAGGTGTCGGTCACAGCGATGTCGCTCTGGATCTCTGCGCGCGGAGTGATGGTGGCGGCCCTGCGCGACGTCGACGGGCCGCTGCGCACGCGTGCCGTCGAGGAGGTCGTCGCGCTCGCCGAGCGGCTGTTGGCCGACCGTGAGCTGCGCGACCGTATCGACCAGCGCATCTGCGACGCGGCCGTGTACGCCGTGGCCCGCTACGGCACCGAGCTGACGGCGGTGATCAGCCAGACCGTCGACCGGTGGGACGGCAAGGAGACGGCCGATCGGGTCGAGCTGCAGGTGGGTCGCGACCTGCAGTTCATCCGCATCAACGGCACCCTCGTCGGGGGCCTGATCGGCGTGCTCATCCACGCCGTCTCCATCCTCCTGCCCTCCTGACCCCACCCCCTTCGCCCCGAACGACTCGTTCGAGGTCGAACGCGCCGGCACACCGCCGCGTTCGCTCACCAGCAGCGCGTTCGAACCTGCTTCCGAGCCCGGATGCCGTCAGCCCGCGCAGGAGCGCCGCTTTCTTCGCCGGCTCGGGCATCGAATCGACGCGCGGGTGGTTGTCTCCCGAGTCCGCTCGCAAGAGACTCAGCCAGAAACCAGGAGTGCGCTATGAGCACCACCGCCGAATCCACCACTGCCGCCGCCTACGTCGCTTCGGCCACCGCCTCCGGGCGTGAGGGTCGGGCCGTCAGCACCGACGGCAAGCTCGACGTCAACCTCGCCCCACCGACCGAGCTCGGCGGGTCGGGGCAGGGCACCAACCCGGAGCAGCTCTTCGCCGCGGGGTACGCCGCGTGCTTCGCAAGTGCCCTGGGCGTGGTCGCCCGGCGTAGCGGCGTCAAGGGTTTCGACGCGTCGGTCACCGCCGACGTCAGCCTCCACACCACCGAAGCAGGCGGCTTCACCCTCTCGGTCGTGCTCGAGGTCGAGCTGCCCGACGGGTTCGACGAGGAGCAGGGTCGCACGCTCGTTGAGACAGCGCACCAGGTGTGCCCCTACTCCAACGCCACCCGCGGCAACATCCCGGTCGAGCTGTCGATCGCCTGATTTTCCTACCCACCAACCACCGAACCCTGCCAACGAGAGGTAACCCATGACATCGCCCCGTGAGGTCCAGCTGAAGAGCCGGCCCGTCGGCTGGCCGACCCCCGACGACTTCGAGCTCGCCCCGAGTGCCCCGACGGATCTGGCCGACGGCCAGATCCGCGTGCGCAACGTCGTCATGTCGGTCGACCCGTACATGCGCGGTCGCATGAGCGACGCGAAGTCGTACGCGGCGCCCTATGCCCTCGGAGAGGCCATGAACGGGGGTGCCGTCGGTGAGGTGGTCGAGTCGCGAGCCGACGCGTTCACTGTGGGCGACCACGTGCTGCACGGCCTCGGGTGGCGTGAGGAGGCCGTGGTCGATGCGTCCGCCGCGCGGGTCGTCGACACCTCGCTGGCCCCCGCGTCTGCCTACCTCGGGGTGCTCGGCATGACCGGGCTGACGGCCTACGCGGGGCTGACCCGGATCGCCTCCTTCAAGCCGGGTGACACGGTGTTCGTCTCCGGCGCAGCGGGTGCGGTCGGAAGTGCCGTCGGTCAGATCGCCCGAGCCCTGGGGGCCGCGCGGGTCGTCGGCAGCGCGGGCTCCGCCGAGAAGGTCGAGCACCTGCTGACCGACCTCGGGTTCGACGCGGCCTTCAACTACCGCGACGGGAAGGTCTCCCGTCTGCTGCGCGAGGCGGCCCCCGACGGCATCGACGTCTACTTCGACAACGTCGGCGGGGAGCACCTCGAAGCGGCGGTCGGCTCCCTCAACCTCGGCGGTCGAATCGCCATCTGCGGCGCCATCTCGGTCTACAACGACACCGAGCCCGCGCCCGGCCCGCGCAACCTCTCCCGGCTGATCCAGACCCGAGGACTCATCCACGGCTTCCTCGTGGGCGACCACTACGACCTCGCCGGTGAGTACGCCGGCAAGGCGGCCGGCTGGCTGGCCGACGGCTCCCTGAAGTCTCACGAGACCTTCGTCGACGGCATCGACCACGCTGTCGACGGCTTCCTGGGCGTGCTGCGCGGCGACAACACCGGGAAGATGATCGTGCGCCTCTGAACGAGGCTGAGCCCGCCGCGAGTGCTGCATCTTCCCGGCGGGCTCGGGCCCGTCAGGGTGACCCCGCTACGGCGTACAGAGGCGAGGTGGCGGGGTCTGGTCAGTGGTAGCCGGAATGGGTAAGTTTCCGAGAATGAGAAACCTTCTGCGCGCCACCGGCTCCGCGTTCGCCGCCCTTGCCCTGTTCGCCTCCGGAGCCTCCGGAGCCACGGGGGCCACGGCTGCGTCGGCAGTGTCGTCAGCACCGGCAGCGGCGCGCATAGGCGTCGTCTACGACGCGCTCGGCGACTCCTACGCGTCCGGCTACGGCGTGCCTCCCTATGACGGCTCGTGCGGTCGCTCGGAGGCCGCCTACGCCGAGCAGCTGAACGGGCGGATGCGGATCCACCTCGACGACTTCGTCGCCTGTGCCGGGGCCACGACCACCTCGCTGGTGGCGGGCGGCCAGCTGGACGCCCTCGACGCCGACACCGACCTGGTGACGCTCACGATCGGCGGTAACGACATCGGCTGGTCGTCGGCCGTGGTCGCCTGCCTCGGGGGAACCGACCCGGATTGCGCGGCCGCGGTGGCTGCGACCCGGAGCAACATCACCACGAAGCTGCCGGGCCTGCTCGACACGGTCTACCGTCAGGTGGCCGAGCACGCCCCGAACGCCCGGGTCATCGTCACGGGCTACCCGCGCCTGTTCTCCCCGTTCTACGGCACCTACCTCGGCGCCTCGGCTCCCGAGCAGCGAGCCCTCAACGAGGGCGCGAAAGTGCTGAACCGGGTCATCGCCAAGGCCGCCCAGAAGCACGGGTTCACCTTCGTCAACGTCACGAACCGCTTCAAGGGGCATGGTGTGAACGCTCCCAACGCGTGGGTTCTCGGGCCGTTCGACCCCGCCGCCTTCCACCCGACCCTCTCCGGCTACAGGGCGTACACGGCGGCCATCGCCTCCTCGCTCCGGCACTGCCCGTCGCGCGACTACTGACGACGCCCTGACCTCGCGCTGACCTCGCGCTGACCTCGCGCTGACCTCGCCCTCGTCGTCGCCCGAAGGGCCCACCCGGGTTGGAGCGGCCTGCAGCCCTGGCCGCTCAGCCAGGGAGAAACGCCTTGGCCTGGTCGGCAGGGAGCAGGTCGTGGCGCAGCGGGTCCCGCGTGAACGAACCGGTGCCGTGCGAGACCGACCGCAGGTCGATGGGGTAGCGCGAGAGCTCTGCCTGCGGCACCTCGGCGTGCACCACGCTCCACCCGGCATCCTCACCGGGTTCGGTGCCGACGACGTGGCCGCGTCGCCCGCGCAGGTCGCTCATCACCGCGCCGAGGTACTCGTCGGCCGTCGTGACCGCGACAGTGTCGATCGGCTCGAGCAGAGCGACGGTCGAGACGTTGGCGGCTTCTTTCAGCGCGTGGGCGGCAGCGCTCTGGAACGCGACGTCAGAGCTGTCGACCGAGTGCGCCTTGCCGTCGAGCAGAGTGACGCGCACGTCGACCACCGGGTGGCCGGTGAGCACGCCCATCTCGAGCTGGTGGCGCACGCCCTTCTCAACCGAGGGCACGAACTGACGAGGCACCGAACCACCCGCCACTTTGTCGACGAACTCGACACCGGCACCACGCGGCAGCGGCTCGATCTCGAGCGAGCACACGGCAAACTGCCCGTGCCCGCCCGACTGCCTCACATGGCGGCCAGCCGCGGTGCACCGGCGAATGAAGGTCTCGCGCAGGGCGGTTCGGTACGGCTCGGCTTCGACCGTCACGCCGTAGCGTTCGTACAGCTTGCCGATCAGGTCGTCGACGTGCGCCTGGCCCATCGCCCAGACCACGACCTGGTCGGTCTCGGCGGCATGCTCCATCCGCACAGTGACGTCTTCGGCCACGATGCGGGCCAGCGCGCCGGCCATCTTGTCGTCGTCGCTCTTGGTGGCGGCCCTGATTGCGACCGGAAGCTGAGGCTCGGGCAGCAGCCACGGCGCCACGACGGCCGGCCGGTCGGGGGAGGAGAGCGTGTCGGAGGTCTCGGCCCGGGTCAGCTTCGTCACGAGCGCGATGTCTCCGGCGATGACGGTGCCGCGCGGGCGGTGCGCGTCGGCGAAGGGCGACGACAGCGGGCCGACCCGTTCGTCGTCGTCGTGGCTCGGGTGGCCGGCCACCTCGTGGCCCAGGAAGTCTCCGAGATGTCCCGACACGTGCACCGTGTCGTCGACGCGCAGGGTGCCCGAGAAGACCCGCACGAGCGAGAGCCGCCCCACGTAGGGGTCTGTCGTCGTGCGAACGACCTCGGCTACGAGCGGCTGGAAGGGGTCGCAGGCGACGCCCTTGACCGCTCCTCCGACCGGGGTCGTCACGGCCGGCAGGGGATGGGTGCTCGGGTCGGGAAAGGCTCGCTCGATCATGGCGATCAGCTCTTCGACGCCGGCGCCGGTCGGCGGCGACAGGGGCACGATCGGGAAGAAGGTGCCCTGGGCGATGGCCATGCGCAGGTCGCCGAGCAGCGACGCCGTGTCGAGCGTCTCGCCCTCGAGGTAGCGATCCAGCAGCCCAGCGTCCTCCGACTGCTCGATGACCGACTCGATGAGGGCGCTGCGGGCCTCGGCGAGCATCGGGTCACCGAGCAGGTCGGGGTCACCGGTGAGCAGCCCGACCACTGCGGCCACCGTGGTGCCCTCGATCACCGGCCAGTGAGTGGCCCGCGCGTCGCCGAAGGTGCGCCTGCAGGTCTCGATCGTCTGCGCGAACTCGGCCCGTGGCTGGTCGAGGTGGGTGACCACGATGGCCCGGGGCATGCCCACGGCGGCGCACTCGCGCCAGAGCAACGACACGGGCCGGTCGATGTCGTCGGCTCCCGATACGACGAACACCGCCGCGTCGGCGGCCCGCAGCCCGGCGCGCAGGTCGCCGACGAAGTCGGGGTAGCCGGGGGTGTCGATGAGGTTGAGCGTGACCTTCCCGGTGTCGAACGACGCGACGCGAAGGCTTGTGGTGCGCACGTGCTCGACGACCGAGGGGCGCTGACCGTTGACCCTGGCGGCCACCAGCGACTCGAAGAGGGCACTCTTGCCCCCTCCGCCCGGGCCGACCAGCACGACGTTGCGGATGTCCTGCGGCGATGCGGGATTGGGGGCCGCAGGAAGCTCTGACCTGCCGGGCGTCTTTGCCATCACCCCACCCTTCCGCTTCCGCCCACGCCAGACAAGGGTGGGCGGGCGCTGACCGCCACCCAGGGCCCGCGGCGGCTTGTCCTCTCCCTCGGTCCGCTCGACGCCAAGTGGGGTGCGTGTTGTCGGTCGGAGATGGCAGGCTCTACGGATGGATGTTCGGCAGTACCGGTACGCGCTGGCGATCCGCGACACCCGCAACGCTTTGGTGCTCGGTCTGCTGATCCGGGTGCCCATGTTCGCCGGCACGGTGCTGCTCACCCTGCACGTGGTCATCGCTCTCGGACGCAGCTACGGCCAGGCCGGGCTGGTGGCTGCCGCCGCCACGGTCGCGATCGCCATCTCGGGCCCGTGGCGGGGGCGTCTGCTCGACCGGCTGGGGTTGCGCCGCACCGTCGCCCCGTCGCTCGTCATCCAGGCTGTCTGTTGGTCGATCGCCCCGTTCGTCGACTACCTGCCCCTCACCGCGCTCGCCGCCCTGGCCGGCCTGTTCGTGGTGCCGACGTTCTCGATCCTGCGCCAGGTCATCATCCGTTCCGTGCCCGAGCACCACCGGCGCAGTGCGCTCTCGCTCGACTCAGCCGCGACCGAGGCCGCCTTCATGGCCGGTCCGGCGCTCGGCGTGTGGCTGGCCACGACGTGGAACACCGGCTGGGCCCTGTTCGCGTGCGAGATGGCCGCCGTCGCGGCCGGGTGTGTGCTGTGGGTGGCCAACCCGGCCATCAAGGGTGCCTCGGACGCAACCCCCCAAGGCGCGACGGATGCCGGTCCCGCAGGTTCAGTGGTCAGGTCCGTGGGAGACGGTGCGGTCGACTCCGTGGTCGATTCCGTGGTCGACGGGTCGGCTGAGGAGCCCCCGACGGCCGAGGAACCGGTGCCCCCGCGGGCTTGGCGCGGGTTCATCACTGCCCCCGTCGCGGCTGTCTACCTCGCCGCGCTCTGCACCACGCTGGTGCTCAGCGGCAGCGACGTCGCGATCGTTGCTGCGCTGCGCAGCTTCGATGCGACCGGCTCGATCGGCTGGATCCTCGCGCTCTGGGGCGGTGGGTCGCTCATCGGGGGCCTCGTCTACGGCGCGTGGCACCGGTCGTTCCCCGTCTACTGGCTGCTCGGCGGCCTCTCACTGACCACCGCCCCGGTGGCCTTCGCCGTCGGGGTGCCGAGCTTCGCCGTGCTGCTCGTCCTCTCCGGGCCCTTCTGCGCCCCGACGATCACGGCCACGGTCGAGCACCTGAGCCGGGTGGTACCGGAGCGGTTCCGGGGCGAGATGATGGGGTGGCACGGCTCGGCCATGACGGGGGGGTCGGCCGTGGGAGCACCGGTGGCGGGCTTCGCCATCGACCATGCGGGCTGGCAATGGGGCTTTGTCGTCGTCTCTGCGGCCGGCCTGGCGGTCGCACTGCTCGGGGTGCTGGTGACTCGGCGACGGCGACGGGAGGGGGCCCCCGTCATGGCCGATTCGGGCT
>JBBSTU010000084.1:0-15871 GCA_038235595.1 Actinomycetales bacterium
AGGCGTAACGCCACGAGAACGAGGTCGTGAGCCAGCCCCCGAGCAGAGGCCCGACGGCGACCATGCCACCGATCGTGGAGCCCCAGATGGCGAAGGCGACTCCCCGGTCACGACCGGTGAAGCCGGCGTTGATGAGCGAAAGCGTCGTCGGCAGGATCATCGCCCCGCCGAAGCCCTGCACGATACGCGCGCCGATGAGGGCGCCTCCCGAGTCGGAGATGGCGGCGAGCCCGGAGGCGAGCACGAACACGACGACGCCGATGAGCAGCATCCGACGTCGCCCGATGCGGTCGGCCACGCTGCCCCAGATGAGCAGGGTCGCGGCGAAGACGAGCGTGTAGCTCTCCTGCACCCACTGCACCTGCGAGCTGGTGAGGTCGAGGTCATCGACGATGTTCGGGATCGCGACGTTGACGATCGTCGAGTCGACGATGATCAAGGCCACCGCGATGCTGATCGCGACGAGGCCGAACCACCGGCGGCGGTCACCCCCACGTGCGGTCGCCGTGCTGTGCTGCGTCATGGGAGCCTCCCAAAGTCTTTCGATGGTCTAAACATATGACAGCAGTATGATCGACACATGGCAAGTCGTCGCACGCCCGCCCCCCGCGGTCAGCACGAACCGGAGACGGTCGCCCTGCGAGCGCTCGGAACGGCGAGCACCGACGCGGCCGGCGCCCTCGCCCGCCGGATGGTCATGCACCCGACCGACCTCGCCGCCATGAGCCACATCGCGTATGCCGCTGAGCCGCTCGGGCCGCGTGAGCTGAGTGCTCGACTTGGCATCACCCCGGGCGCCATGACCGACGTCGTCGACCGGCTGGAGTCGGCCGGGCACCTGCTGCGCCGCCGCGACACCACCGACCGACGCCGCGTGCAGCTGGTGCCGACCGAGTCGGCCAACGAGCAGGTGCGCACCCAGCTGGCTGAGCTGCTCGACGCGCTCGATGCGATCACCGCCGACTTCACGGCTGACGAGCGGGCCGCCATCCGGAGGTACCTCGATCGCGCCCGCGGGGCCTACCAGGGCTTCGCCGACAGCACCTGACCCGTCACCGTCACGGTCACGGTCATCGTCACCGTCACGAGGGCAGCAGCCATGATGCCGCCACGGTGACGATGCGGGCCAGCTCGGTCTCGGTCACCTGGGTCGTGCCGTCGAAGAGGAGCCACGCTGCGGCATCCGGCCTCGTCAGCAGCACGACGTTGGCTGGGCCCTGGCGAAACTGCGAGGTCACCGTGCCCACCAGCACACGACGGCCGCCCACCCTCATGGGGATCGCGCTGTCGCACTGCCGCACCACACGTTCGAGGTAGGCCAGAACCCGCCCTGGGTCTCCCGGCTTCACGTTCAGCACGCCATAGCTGACCGACCGCAGGTCGTTGACGCCGTCGGCGGCCGCACTCTGAGACGGCCGCGGCGTGCTGACCAGCGACCAGGTCACGACGCCCTCAACCCGGCGGGTGGCGCGCGACGCCGTGAAGAAGCGCTCGTCGCCAGGCCGGCTCCACGGGCGCGGCTCGTCGCAGCCTGCGGCCGGCAGCGCCCCGGGGCAGGCGGCGGCATCGGCACCCGGAACCGTCTCGAGCGGCCCCTCGGTTGCGGCTCCGACCGCTTCGACGGGCTGCACCGCGTCGAGCGGCAGGCCGCCACGGTCGGGCACGATCGGGCGCCGCACGACACAACGGAGGGTGTCCAGCGGAGTCAGAACGGGCGACGGCACCGACGTCGGTGCCGTCGCGGCGCTCGGTCTGGTGCTTGCCGGCGGGGGACTCGCCGACGAGGTGCAGGCCGCCACTGCGGCGACCGTCAGCCCGGCCGCCATCGTCAGCCGCACCATCGGCCGCACCATCGATAGGGCCGCGCGTGGTCCCGAGCGGGCGTGAGCGCGGGGCGGGAACGACACGAGCTGCCCTCTCGACGGTGGGTTCGGTCAGTTCCGAGGGGCTCGGGTCAGAGGCCGTCGACCACGGAGGCGGCCAGCTCGAGGCACGCCTCGTGGGTTCGCTTGCCGATCTTGGTCGGGTCAAGACGCAGCCCCGGCGCCAGTCGCGGGTCGTAGGGGATGTCGACCACCGTGCGAACCCACTTCTCGAAGTGTTCGCGGGTGTGCACCCCGGCGCCGAGATCGGTGCCGCGCAGCGAGGTGTGCGAGATGACGCACACCGCGTTCTGCACGAGGTCTTGGCGCCCCATCGCGACGAGGGCGTCGAGGTTCTTCGCGGCCACGACGGAGGTGTCGTCCTTGAGGGAGGTCGCAAACACGAGCAGGTCGGCGTGGGCGGCGGCGGCCAGCCAGTTCGGCGAGAGACGGTTGTTGCCGGTGTCGACGACGATCATCCGGTAGAAGCGCGACAGCTGTGTGTGCAGGCTCTCGAACTCGTCTTCGCCGATGATGCGCATCGCCTCGTCGTCGTCGGCCGAGGCCAGCACGTCGAACCCGATACCGCGCTGCTCACGCACCCAGTGCGCGAGCTCTGACGTACCGGCGCCCGGGTCGTCGGCGATCTGCGGGAGGGCGCCCAGCAGGTCGACGACCGTGCGATGGTGCGGCTGCGACGGCGCGCGCATGCCCAACGTGCCCTCGGTCTCGTTGTTGTCCCACGCGAGCACCGAACCGGACCGGTGACGGCCGAGGTAGGTCGCGAGCATGAGCGTGACGAGGGTCTTGCCGCCGCCGCCCTTGGTGTTGATGACCATGACCGTCTTGCGCCCGTGCAGGGGGCGACCGATGCGCTCGAGCCGGTCGCGCTCGGTGAGCTCCTTGCGGCCGGGGCCGAGACCGAGGGCCTTGCGGATGCCGGTGGTCGCCTTGAGCTTCTGACGCTCACCCCGTGACCTGGCCGTCATGAGGTCGTCGGCCGACGGGCGGGCTGGCGCGTTCGGTGCGGATGCCGGGCCGCTCTCGCGGGTGCCACGCTGGGTCTGGGCCGCGCCGGGGCGCAGGTCTGGCGCGGTGTCCTGAGGGGCCTCGGACGACGCGGGCTCGCGCTGTTCCGGGGGCTCGGGCGGCTCTGTCGGTCGGGTGGGGCGGGGCCCGTTCCCGTTCTGGCCACGCGACCTCCTTGCCGCGCGCGACGAGCTGTCGCCGCCGGCCGGGGTCCAGCCGCTCCACACCTCGTCGGCGTCGCCCGACGCGCCGACGTGGAGCGCCTCGCCTGCGCCGATCGCGCCGCCAGCCGGGGCCACCTCGGCAGCCGTCCCAGCCGGCTCAACGCCGGGCGTCTGCCACGTCTCGTCGTCCCACGTCGACGACCACGGGTCGGCGGCACCTTCGTCACCGAGTTCGCCACCCGGTTTGTTGCCCAGCTCGACCCCCGGCTCGTCACCCGGTTCGTCGACCAGCTCGTCGTCAGGGTCGTCGTCAGGGTCGGGCGGCACGGCCCCGAGGACCCCCCTCGGCAGCGGCAGCACAAAGCCGCCGGGCACGGTGGTGTTGGAGGGGTAGCCGGGAATGCCGGCCGGGCTCGGCGTGCGGGGCGTGTTGTCGTCTTCTTGCCCCGTGCCACCGGTGTCGTCGTTGCTCATGGAACGCTCCTTGCCGAACTGCGTGCGGGCTCGGGTCTGGCCCTCGCGATCGTCCCATGTCGTCACTCACGCGCAAACCCGAGACGCAGACCGGTGCCGGAGCGCGGTCACCGGGCGCACACCGTCCACCCACAGGGGCAGACACAACACCGTCATCTCCGCCCGTCGGATGGGATCTGGGAGCATCGACCTGGTTACGATGAAGCGCCCGAGCAGGACAGTCGCCGGGTGAACACCGACCACCAGGAGCCGACGAGCAGCGGGAGGAGCCAGGCGTGGGCATCATCAACCGGGTCGAGAATGGTCTGGCCAAGGCGGTCCACGGCGCGTTCGCGAAGGCGTTCAAGTCAGAGGTCCAGCCGGTCGAGATCGCCTCGGCGATCAGGCGCGCGATGGACGACCGGGCGGCTCTGCTCGGTCACGGTCGGGCGATGGTGCCGAACCTCTACACCATCGAGCTGAGCGAGACCGACTACGACCGGCTCGGCGACTACGAAGACGAGCTCTCGGGCGACCTGGTGGCCGCGGCTCAGGAACATGCCGACTCGCAGGGCTACCAGCCCGGCGGCCCCCTCGAGGTCAACCTGGTCGAAGGCGAAGGTCTCGAGACCGGTGTGTTCCGGGTGCGGCCCGCAACGGCGAAGCACCCGGAGGGCGACTCGCCCCGTTCCCTGCCCGCCAACCAGCCCGCCAACCAGCCGGCGAACCGAGCAGCCAGACCACCCGCCGGCCCGCCGGCCACCGACCGGCCCCGGCCACGCCAAGACGCTCCGCAGCCCACCGCGCGGGAACGGCCGGTGCCCCGGGCTGCCCCGCGCACCAACCCGTCGGCCCGCCCGTGGCTCGACATCTCCGGTGACCGCTACCCCCTGGTGGGCAGCCTGACCACCCTGGGTCGCGACAACTCGGCCGACATCGTGGTCGATGACCCCGGTGTCTCCCGTCGGCACAGCGAGGTCAGGGTCACCACCGACGGCCCCCACCTGGTGAGCTCGATCCGCGACCTGAACTCGACCAACGGCACCTTCGTCAACGGCGACCGCATCACCAGCCAGCGCCTCCACGACGGCGACCGGGTCACCATCGGCCGCACCTCGGCGATCTTCCGCGCCGGTCGCCGGTGAGCCCCATGAGGGCCCACCGGGCCACGAACGGGCCACATAGAGGGCCGGTCGAACGGCTGGTCACGGCTGGTCACAACAACACTCGAGGAGCCCACGGCCGGGCCGGGCCGAAGATGCCGGTGCGGCATGAGTGAGCTGACCCTGACCCTGCTGCGGCTGGGTCTTCTCGTGCTGCTGTGGATCTTCATCTTCAGTGTCGTGGGTGTGCTGCGGGCCGACATCTACGGCACCACGGTCTCCCGCCGCAGCCAGCGCAAAGCGCTCAAACGCCAGGAGAAGCAACAGAGCCGGGCGGCTCGGGTGACGGTCCCGGCCGCAAGGTCGACGGCTGCCGACGCTGGCGCCGACCTGCCCTCGTCTGGCGCACCGGGCAGCAGTGGCGCCGCCTCCGGCATGACGAGCCCGATCGAGAACAACCCGCCTCGCCGTCGCGGCCGTCACGCCCCCACCACCCTCACGGTCACCGAAGGCCCGCTGACCGGCACGTCACTGCCGTTGCGCGGCAACGGCATCCTCATCGGTCGCAACCCTGAGTGCGCGCTCGTGCTCGACGACGACTACGCGTCAGGCCGACACTGCCGGCTGTTCCCGGGCAGCGACGGCTGGCTCGTGGAAGACCTCAGCTCGACCAACGGCACCTTCATCGGCCGTGACCGCCTCACCTCGCCCCGGCCCGTCGAGATCGGAACGACCCTACGGATCGGCAAGACGGTCCTCGAGCTGCGGGGCTGACCGGTGGCCATCGCCCTGCGCTACGCCGCGCGCTCCAACCTCGGGCTGGGCCCCAAGTCTCGCAACGAGGACTCCGGCTACGCCGGGCCCAACCTGCTCGTGCTCGCCGACGGGATGGGCGGCCACGCTGCGGGCGATGTTGCCAGCTCGATGATCGTCGGTGAGCTCGCCCCGCTCGACGACGAGGACGTCGGTGCCGACCAGGCGATCCCGCTGCTCGAGAACGGACTGCGCACGGCCAACGCGCACCTCACTGCCGCCATGCGTGAGAACCCGAAGCTGGCCGGCATGGGCAGCACGACCATCGCCGTGCTGCGCACGGGCACGAAGCTGGCCATGGCCCACATCGGAGACTCGCGCGCCTTCCTGCTGCGCGGCGACACCTTCACCCAGATCACCAAGGACCACTCGTTCGTTCAGCAGCTCGTCGACGAGGGCCGAATCACCCGGGAGGAGGCCGGCAGCCACCCCCAACGCTCGGTCGTGACCCGGGTGATGACCGGCCAGCCCGACGACGAACCGGACACCTCACTACGCGAGGCCAAGATCGGTGACCGCTTGCTGTTGTGCTCCGACGGGCTCTCTGACTTCGTCGGGGCCCAGGTCATCGAGGAGATCCTGCGCGAGGCGGCTGGCCCCGACGAGGCAGCCGATCGCTGTATCGAGGTGGCCCTGAAGGCCAGCACTCGCGACAACGTCACGGTCATCGTGGCCGACGTCGTCGACGCCGACGGCAACGACCTGCCCTCGACCGTTCCAGAGGTCGTCGGCGCGGCCGCCAAACGCCTCCGGGGTCGAACCCGCGCCATCCCCACCAGCCCCGCCGAGAAGGCCGCTGCCCTCACCCGCGAGACCCGTCGCCGGCCGCCCGGCGGCGAGCATGACGATCTCGACGATGCTCACGAAAGCGACGACAGGCACGATCGTCGCGATGCCGACGGCGCCGGGGTTGAGCTCGCCGAACAGACGCGGCGCGGCGCCGCCGCCCGGATCGCCCGCCGCACCATCGGCGGACTCGTGGTGGTTGCCGTGCTCGGCGTCGGGGCCTACGCCGCCTGGACCTGGTCTCAGCGCCAGTTCTTCGTCGGCGTCGACAGCGGCCGGGTGGCGATCTTTCGCGGAGTCTCGCAGAGCCTCGGCCCGATCTCGCTCTCCCACGTCGAGACCCCGACGAACGTGCTCGTCACCGACCTTCCCAGCGACCTGCAGACCTCGGTGCAGAACACCATCGCGGCCACCGACCTCGCCGACGCCCACGCCAAGGTCGACCAGCTGTGGGTCGAAGCCTTCCGCTGCCGCGTGCTCGCCTTCACCGGCACCGCCTGCGGCACGACACCCGGTTCCCTCGTGACGCCGGTGCCCACCGTGCCAGCCAGCCCGACCCCCAGCCCTACTGCCAGCCCTACTTCCAGCCCTACTTCCAGCACGGGCACCGGCAGCACCACCTCACCCCGCAGCCTGCCCAGCGCGCCGTCGACCCCGCCCGCGCGGGCTCAGGGCGGCTCCGGCAGCGGCATCGCCCACCCTGCGGGTCTCGTGCAGGCGGTGGCAGCCCGGTGACGACCACCGTCGAACCCCTCAACCCCCCCACCCGGCGCGGGCTCGAGCTGGTGCTGCTCATCATCGCGGTCGCGATCGTGCTGCTCGCCTGGGTCACCGTCGACCTCAACCGCAACGACACCGTGCCGGCCAACATCGTTCCCGTGGCCGGCGGCTTCGCCGCGCTGGCCGTGGTCATGCACCTGGTCGTGCGCTGGCGGGCCGCCTACGCCGACCCGGTGCTGCTGCCCATCGTCGTAGTGCTCAACGGGCTCGGTCTGGTGATGATCCACCGGCTCGACCTGGCTCGGGGAGCGCTGGGGGTCGACGGCGACGCCTACCGTCAGCTGATCTGGACCACCCTCGGCGTGGTGCTCGCGCTCGTGGTGATCATCGGGCTACGCGACCACCGCCTGCTGCGGCGGTACACCTTCATCTCGTTGGCGGCCGGCATCGTGCTGCTGTTGTTGCCCCTCGTGCCGGGACTCGGCCGAACGGTCAACGGCTCACGCATCTGGATCTCGCTCGGGCCGCTCAGCTTCCAGCCGGGCGAGTTCGCCAAGGTGGCCCTGACGATCTTCTTCGCCGGCTACCTCGTGCAGACGCGCGACGTGCTCTCCCTTGCCGGCAAGAAGGTGCTCGGGTTCACCTTTCCGCGCGGCCGCGACCTCGGGCCCATCCTCGTGGCGTGGGTGCTGGCCCTGCTGATCCTGGTGTTCCAGAAGGACCTCGGCTCGGCCCTGCTCTTCTTCGGCCTCTTCGTCGCCATGCTCTACGTCGCCACCGAGCGGGTCTCGTGGATCGTCATCGGTCTGCTGCTCTTCGCGGTGGCCGTCGCGTTCGCCCTCTCGGCCTTCTCGCACTTCCAACGTCGCGTCGACCTGTGGCTCGACCCGTTCTCGGCCGACAGCCTGGCCATGTCTGACCAGCTCGCCAAGGGCCTTTGGGGCATGGCCGCCGGCGGTCTGACGGGTTCTGGGCTCGGGGCCGGTCGACCCTGGCTGACGCCGTTCGCCGAGAGCGACTTCATCTTTCCGAGCCTGGCCGAGGAGACGGGCCTCATCGGCGGGGTCGGCATCATCCTGCTCTACCTGATCTTCTGCCAGCGAGGGGTCCGGACCGCCCTGGGGGTGCGTGACGGCTTCGGCAAGCTGCTCGCGATCGGGCTGGCCTTCTCGGTCGCCTTCCAGGTGTTCATCGTCATCGGCGGGGTCACCCGGGTCATCCCGCTGACCGGCCTCACGACGCCGTTCATGTCGCTGGGCGGCTCGTCGCTGCTCGCCAACTGGATGATCCTGGCCCTGCTGCTGCGCATCTCCGACCAGGCCCGCCGGCCCCTGCCTGCGGCCTCCGACCACCCCTTCGAGGATGCCGCTCCCGCCGACGTCACCCAGGTGGTGAAGCTGCGGTGAACACCCCTGTCCGGCGCCTGTCCGTGCTCATCGCCGCCCTGTTCGCCGCGCTGCTCGTGGCCTCGACCATGGTGCAGTTCGTGCAGTCGAAGAGCCTCGAGGCGATGGCGGCCAACAAGCGCACCCTGCTCGACAACTACTCGCGCGAGCGAGGCGCCATCGTCGTGGCCGACCAGAACATCGCCGCGTCGGTGAAGGTCGACGACCAGTACAAATGGCTGCGAACCTACCCTCAGGGCAAGCTCTACTCGCAGATCACCGGCTTCTACTCCTACGCGGTGGGTAACCCGTACGGCCTCGAGCACACCTCCGACGACCTGCTCTCGGGCGGTTCCGACAGCCTCTTCGTGCGCCGGGTCACCGATCTGCTGACCGGCCGACAGACCGCCGGTGCCACGCTCGACCTGACCATCGACCCCAAGGCCCAGGCGGCGGCTGACCAGGCGCTCGGAGACAACCGTGGGGCGGTCGTGGCCCTCGACCCGCAGACCGGCGCCGTGCTCGCCATGGTGAGCCACCCGCAGTACGACCCCAACCCCATCTCCAGCCACGACCTGAAGAAGGCCGGTGCCGCCTGGAACACGCTGCGCACCGACCCCGAGAAGGCCTTCCTCAACCGCAGCATCAGCGAGCTCTACCCACCCGGCTCGACGTTCAAGGTCGTCACCGCCGCCGCGGCGCTCGAGAACGGCATCGTGACCGACGAGAACAGCGTCGTGCCCGGGCCCGCCACGCTCGACCTGCCGCTCACCGACACGAACCTGCCCAACGAGACCGGCCAGCCCTGCGGGGCGAACAACCAGACCACGTTGATCCACGCCATGGAGATCTCGTGCAACACGGCGTTCGGCTCCCTCGGTCTCGATCTCGGCGGCGAGAAGCTGCGGGCCCAGGCCGCGAAGTTCGGCTTCGGCGACAGCCTGCAGATACCGCTGCGGGTGACGGCCAGCTCGGTGCCGGCCGACCTCAACGCGCCGCAGGCAGCGCAGTCGGCCATCGGCCAGTACGACGTGCGCACCACCCCGCTCCAGATGGCGATGGTGGCGGCCGGGATCGCCAACGGTGGCCGGGTCATGACGCCCTACCTGATCCAGTCGGTGCGCACCGCGGGTCTCGACGTGATCGAGACCGGCAAGCCGAGTGAGCTGTCGCAGGCGGTGTCACCACGCACGGCCCAGATCCTCACGAAGATGATGGTCGCGGTCGTCGACAACGGCAGCGGGGCGCGCGCCCAGATCAGCGGGGTCGCGGTGGCGGGCAAGACGGGCACCGCCCAGCACGACCCGGGCAAGCCGCCGCACGCCTGGTTCATCAGCTTCGCACCGGCGAGCGACCCCAAGGTGGCCGTGGCGGTCGTGGTCGAGGACGGCGGCGTCACCGGGAGCGAGATCGGCGGTGGGCGGGTGGCGGCGCCGATCGCCCGAGCCGTGATGGAGGCGGTGCTGAGATGATCGACCTCGCCAGCGGGCCCGCGCACCGATTCTTCGCCGGCGCGTGCAGCCCGTCTCACCCGCCCGACCTGTTCTACCCCATCGAGAACGCCCCGACCGAGCAGAGGCAAAGCACGTGAGCAGCAACACTCGAATTCTCGGCGGACGCTACGAGGTCGGCGCCCTCATCGGCCGCGGTGGCATGGCCGACGTGCACCTGGGGCACGACACCCGTCTCGGACGCCAGGTCGCCATCAAGATCCTGCGCTCCGACCTGGCCCGCGACCCGAACTTCCTGACGCGCTTCCGGCGCGAGGCGCAGTCGGCCGCCGGGCTCAACCACCCCTCCATCGTCGCCATCTTCGACTCCGGCGAAGACGCCTTCGACAGCGACGACCCGCACGGACAGCCGTCGACCGTGCCGTACATCGTCATGGAGTACGTCGACGGGCACACCCTGCGCGAGCAGCTGAACGAGCGTGGGCCGTTCGAGCCCCTTGAGGCGATCCGGGTCACCGAGGACATCCTCGACGCTCTCGACTACAGCCACCGGATGGGCATCGTCCACCGTGACATCAAGCCGGCCAACGTCATGATCACGGCCCGTGGCGTGGTGAAGGTGATGGACTACGGCATCGCCCGGGCCATCGCCGACACCGCGGCCACGATGACCCAGACGCAGTCGGTCGTCGGCACGGCGCAGTACCTCTCGCCCGAGCAGGCTCAGGGCCAGGTGGTCGACGCGCGCTCTGACCTCTACTCGACCGGCTGCCTGCTCTTCGAGCTGCTCGCCGGCCGCCCACCCTTCACCGGTGACTCGCCCGTGGCCATCGCCTACCAGCACGTGGGAGAGGCACCGGCCCCGCCGAGCGTCTACAACGACTCCGTCGGTGGCGACCTCGACGCCGTCACCCTGCACGCCCTGACCAAAGACCGGGAGGCGCGCTACCAGACCGCCTCCGACTTCCGGCGCGACCTCGAGAACGTGCGCCTCGGCCGGCCCATCAGCGACGCCGCGCTCGGCACCGCAGACGCGATCGGGGCCGAGCCCACCCAGACGATCCCGGCCCCCTACGCCACCCCTGGCACCCCCACGATGGTGCAACCGGCCGTCGCCGTCTACGACGAGGCGGGTGCGCTCGGGGTCGGCACCGAGGTGGACGAGCCGCAGAAGAAGGGCCGCGGCGGCAAGATCGCGCTCATTACCATCGCCGTGCTGGCCGTGCTCGCCCTGGCCGGGTGGGGCGCCACCGCGCTGCTGAGCAACCGCACGCCACCTCCGGCGGCCCAGGTGACCGTTCCGCAGCTGGTCGGCAAGACCGACACGGCCGCAGACCGCCTGCTCACCGCGAACCAGCTCAAGGGCAACGCGACGAACGTGGCGAGCGCCTCCGTCGCCGTCGGCCTGGTGGTGCAGCAGGGCACCCCTGCCGGCGCGAAGGTCGATGAGCAGACGACCATCGAGTACACCGTGTCGTCGGGGCCCGACACCGTCGTCGTTCCCGATGTCTCGAACCAGACTCAGGCTCAGGCTCGCAAGGCCCTCGAGGATGCCGGCTTCAAGGTCGTCGAGATCGTGCAGGAGAACACGGCCGACTTCGACAAGGACAAGGTGGTCAAGACCGACCCGGCCGCCGGGACCACGGCCAACAAGGGCGCCGACATCAAGATCCACGTGGCCACCGGAAACGTCCAGGTGCCCGACGACCTCGTCGGCGGTGACTTCTCGGTGGCGGCGGTGCGTCTGACCGATCTGCAGCTGAAACCCACCCGCGTCGAGGTGGCGTCGGACAAGCCCTCGAACCAGGTGCTCGAGGTCGCGGGCGCCGGCAAGGTCGTCAAGATCGGTTCTGCGATCGAGGTCAAGGTGGCGGCCGCGCCAACGACGCCCCCCACGACCATCACCACGACCGCGACCCAGACGATCACCCAGACGCCGCCGCCGCCGAGCGACACGGGCACGGCGACCACCCCGCCGGCTCCGTGACGTGAGCTGAACGGCATCCGGGATGCCGTTCAGCTCACGCCGCAACGGCGCCCGCCCGTCGGCGGTTGGGCGAAGAGTCAGACGGCGTCGGTGACCAGGGGGCTCAGGCCTACCGACCGGGCCACGGCCTGGGTGTCACCGCACAGGTCGAGAAAGTTCGCCAGCATCCGGTGACCGCCCTCGGTGAGCACGCTCTCGGGGTGGAACTGCACCCCGTGCAGCGGCAGCTCGCGATGGCGCACCGCCATGATCAGGCCCGAGTCGGTTCGGCCGGTGGCGACCAGCTCGTCCGGCAGGGTGGCCGGGTCGATGGTCAGCGAGTGGTAGCGGGTCGCCGTAAACGGGTTGGTCAAACCCGCGAGCACACCCGTGCCGTCGTGGTGCACGAGGGAGGTCTTGCCGTGGAGCAGCTCGGGCGCGCGGCCGACTGTGGCGCCGAACACCACCCCGAGGGCCTGGTGCCCGAGGCACACGCCGAACATGGGCTTCGAGAGCCGCGCGCACTCGCGGATGATCTCCATCGAGACCCCTGCAGCCTCCGGGGTGCCGGGGCCGGGTGAGACGAGCACCCCGTCGTAGTCGCCCGCAGCCTCGGGCGCGACGGCGTCGTTGCGCACCACCTGGCAGTCAGCGCCCAGCTGCTCGAGGTAGCCGACGATCGTGTAGACGAAGCTGTCGTAGTTGTCGACGACGAGCACACGGGTGGCGGCGCTGCCGCGCTCGGGCTGACGGGTCATGGCGTCTTTCGGGTCGGGTGGCTCAGTGGGGGCATCGTCTCGAGTGGGTTCTCGGAACGGGTCAGCGGATCGGCATGGCCTGCTCGAAGTCGACCGAGCCGGAGTAGGCCGGAAACTCGAGCGTGCCGGGGGTCACGACGTCGTAGCCGAGACCGACGGCTTCGACGTACTGACGGTAGATGCTGATGGAGGGGTCGGCGTCCAGGCTCTGCTGCATTCGCCCGGTGTCCCCGATCGCCTTGATGACGAACGGCGGGGAGTAGACCCGGCCCTGAAGGATCAGCGTGTTGCCGACGCACCGGACGGCGCTGGTCGAGATCACGCGCTGGTCCTGGATCATCATCGCCTCGGCACCGGCCTCCCACAAAGCGTTGACGACGGCCTGCACGTCCTGCTGGTGCACGACGACGTCATCGCCCGTGAAGTTGTCGGGGAGGGAGTCGAGCGGGCGGTCGGAGTCGTTCAGCGACACCTCGATGGCCGGGCCCGACACCTTCGTGGCGGCCGCGGGGCCGGCGAGCGCCTGGGCCCGCGCGTTCAGCTGGCGAAGCCGGGTGTCGTTCGGCGAGTTCGCGCTCGAGAGGGCGGTGACCTCCTTCTGCAGGGCATCGAGCCGGTCGGCGCGCGCGGAGACCAGGGCGTCCCCTGCCACGATCTGCTGGGGGAGGTCGCGGTCGGCGCGCAGGTCACTGCCCTGCGCGGCCTGGAAGCTCATCGCGAACATGATGCCGGCGCCGGCCGTCACGACCGGCACGAGCACCGTCCAGAACCCGCGGCGACGACCACGCGCGCCAGCCGCTGCCGGCGCTACCGGCGGGGGCGTGTCGTCGATCATGAGTGCCGTCCTGTTGGGTTCGTGGCAGGGGCCGGTTGTGGCAGGAGGCCGGGGCAGGGGGCCGGTCGCGGCAGGGCGTCTGCCCGGTGAATGACCTCGTTGACCTCATTGTGCCGTGCGCCGCCACCCCAGGAAAACGAGCGGCGTGACGGCGAGCAGATCCGAGCGTGGCGGCGGCGTGCGCCCAATGCTCTGCGGCGCCGCTGCTGCGGGCTACCCTTGCAGGCAACACCGAGCAAGGAGACCGCAGTGCCCGAGTCCAAAGGCCGCGACCGCAAGGCCGTTGCGTACACCCCGCCGCGAAAGAGCAAGGCGGCCGAGCCCAACCCCAGCTGGTGGGCTCCCACCTTCGTCACGCTGCTGGTGGTCGGCCTGCTGTGGATCGTTGTCTACTACGTCTCTGAGTACAAGTATCCGATCCCGTCGATCGGCGTGTGGAACCTCGCGGTCGGCTTCGTGCTGCTCATGGGCGGCTTCATCATGACGATGCGGTGGCGCTGACCGGTCCGCTCTCAGCTTCGGGGCCCCAGAACGTGCGAGACGCGCGATGGGGCGAACCCGTGAGCGACGTAGAGATCGCCGCAACGGAGAAGCAGCTGGGGTTGAGACTGCCTCCAGAGTGGCGCGACCATCTGCAGGGCGGTCCGTGGCTGCGCGAGGGCTGGCTGGCGTCGGGGCAGTTCCTCCACTGCTACGGCCCGACTGAGACGAGCGATCTCATCGCGGCGTGGGACCCGGGCGCCGCGCGTCATCCCGGCATCTACCTGCTGGGCGGGGATGGCAGCCGCGACCTGTACTGCGTCGATCTGCGTGACGCGAAGCCGGCGGTGCAGCTCACCGACATCACGAGCAGCGGCTGGCACGACGCCGAGCCGTTGCTGCCGTCGGTCAGGCAGTTCGTCGACGCGATCCGCGACGGGTCGCTTCGAGCGAACCCGCAGCAGTGATGACGCAGCAGTGATGACGCAGCAGCTCCCCGAGGGCAGGGGGCTGGTTCAGCGGTAGTCGGCCCAGACCGTCTGGCTCTCGCCGTCGACGGTGACCTCCCCGCCGTAGGGCAGGATCCACTGCGGGCGAGTATGGCCGAACGGCACGCCGACACACACGACGGCCTCGCTGTTGTACCGGCCGATGGCCTCGAGGGCGATGTCACGCTGTGCGGCCCGGTGTGCAGCCCGCCCGGCGGCATCCGGACGCCGCTCGAAGTTCGAGGCCGGTGGACGGGCGACCAGCACGGCCGCGACCTGCTCGAGCAACCCTCGCTCACCGAGCGAGCGCAGGATCCACCCGAACTCCTGGGCGGGGATCACGTCTTCGCTCGTCTCGAGCAGCAGGATCGCGCCGTCCAGTACCGACGGGTCTACGGGGAACCGGCCGGCCGTGAGGATCCACTGGATCACCTCGATGCAGCCACCCCAGGTCGGCCCCGTGACGGTTTTGCGCGGCCCTGCCCAGACCCAGGGCTCGGTGGGCTCGCGTTCGCCGAAGTGGGTGAGGGCCGCCGGGTCCTGCCAGTCCTTGCCGAAGTCCTCGGACTCGCCGGGTTCGGTGACCTGCAGGCGTTCACCGGTCAGCAGGCTGGCCCGCAGCGCCGCCTCGTGGCACGGGTCGAGCCCCGGACCGGGCCCGAGCTGCACCTGGGTGGAGCCGCCGTAGAAGCCGGCGACACCGTTGGCCCAGAGCCACGACAAGATGTTGGTGTTGTCGCTGTAGCCGAGAAACGGCTTCGGGTCGGCATGCACGGCCTCGGCGTCGAGGTGGGGCACCACGGTGATCTGGTCTTCGCCACCGATCGTGGCCAGCACGGCGCGGATCTCGGGGTCACGGAACGCGCTGTTGAGGTCGGCCGCGCGATCGGTCGGCGTGGCACCCACGCGCCGTGTCGTGGGGTACTCCACCGGGACCAGACCGGTGACCTCGGTCAGACGGCGCAGCGCCTGCTCGTGCACCGCGGGAGCAACACCAGGAGCCGCGAACGACGGGGAGAGCACGGCGACCTTGTCACCGGGGCGCGCCTTCGGGCCGTGCAGCAGAGCGGGAGCCATGAGCCATCCAAACACGGCTCAGATGGCCCCGAACACGAAGGCCAGCAGGATCATCAGCGCACCGATGGCCGAGAGCAGCAGGCCGGCCCAGACCCGGTTTCAGCGCGACCGCCAGCATCACGAGCAGGTTATGCACAACGCTGTCCACAGTTGGGGATGAATGACAGAGTTGTAACTACATCCACAGCATTATCCACAGGCGGTGGACAAGTCTCGGTGCGGCCCGGTCGAACGCGCTCAGGGAGTCGAAGGGTGGGGCAGCTCCAGCTGCTCGACGATGAGCTCGGCGGTCTGCCCCGGGGAGTCGTGAGCGTTGTCGAGACGCAGGTGTCGGCACTGCGGCAACGGCCAGTCAGCGGCATCCGAAGGGTCAGTGTTGAAACGCGCAGTCGACTCGACGACGGCCTCCGTGATCACCTGATGCCGGATCATCGAGCTGATGCGGTTGAACGACGGCGTGCCGAAGTCGAAGATGCCGATGAGCGGCTCGATCGACAGGTG
>JBBSTU010000085.1:0-15335 GCA_038235595.1 Actinomycetales bacterium
GGGGTGTGCCACTCCGACCTCTCGATGATCGACGGCACCCTTTCTCCCCAGTACCCCCTCGTGATCGGCCACGAGGCGTCGGGCGTCATCGTCGAGCTCGGGCCCGACGTCTCGGGCCTGACGGTCGGGCAGTCGGTCGTGCTCAACTGGGCCGCTCCCTGCCGAACCTGCTGGTTCTGCCAGAACGGCCAGCCGTGGCTCTGCTCGACGATCGAGGGCATCACCTCGCTGCCCGGTGGCACGCTCGCAGACGGCACGGAGGTGGGTGCCCTGCTCGGTGCCGGGTCGATGGCCGAGGAGGTCGTCATGGACGCGTCGGGGATCGTGCCGCTCCCCGACGGGGTGCCGCTCGCCGAGGCGGCCCTGCTCGGCTGCGCGATCCTCACCGGCATCGGCGCTGCGAACAACGCCGCCGCGATCCAGCCCGGCGAGTCGGTGATGGTGGTCGGCCAGGGGGGCATCGGTCTCGCGGCCGTCGTCGGCGCCCGGATCGCCGGGGCCACGACGATCATCGCCGTCGACACCGCCGCCGACAAGGAGGAGCTGTCTCGGGCCGCCGGCGCGACGCACTTCCTGCTCGCCGACCCCAAGATCTCCAAGCAGATTCGTGCCCTGACCGACGGTCGGGGGGTCGACGTCGCGCTCGAGTGCGTGGGTGCGGCGGCCACCATCCGACAGGCGTGGGGCTCGGTGCGTCGCGGCGGGCGCTGCGTCGTGGTCGGGGTCGGCCCGAAGAACCAGGAGGTCGTCTTCAACCCGCTCGAGCTCTTCCACTTCTCCCGAACCCTGACGAGCTCGGTCTACGGCAACAGCGACCCCGAGCGGGACATGCCCCGCCTCGGGGAGTACGTGCGGTCGGGCCAGCTCGACCTCGCCGGCCTCGTCACCCACCGGATCGGCCTCGAGGGCGTCGCCGAGGCGTTCGAACGGATGAAGCGAGGTGAGGGCGGCCGGTCGCTCGTCGTGCTCGACCAGTCATGACGAGCGCCGGCGGTCGACCGAGCGTGGGTCCGAGCCCTACGAACCCTCCGAGCCCTCCGAGCCCTCCCGTCGGTACACCGTCCCGGCCCCTCGATGGGCTGCGGGTCATCGAGCTCAGCAGCTACGTGGCCGCCCCCCTCTGCGGGTTGACGCTGGCCCAGCTCGGTGCCGACGTCATCCGGGTGGAACCTCCCGGAGGCACCAACGACCGCTCCCGCTGGCCGGTCGCCGAGAGTGGTCAGAGCCTCTACTGGGACGGTCTCAACCTTGGTAAGCGGGCCATCGAGGTGAACCTGGACAGCCCGGACGGCCCCGAGCTCGTCGCCGACCTCGTCTGCGCCGGGGGCCTGGCCGGCGGAGTGCTGGTCACGAACTCGACCCGCTACCCGGCCCTCTCGTACGACGCGCTGGCAACCCGGCGGCCCGACGTCATCCACGTGCAGCTGCTCGGCCGCAGAGACGGTGGCACCAGCGTCGACTACCTCGCCCAGGTGACGTCGGGGATGCCGCTGATCACCGGCCACCCCGACGCCGCGGGACACCCCGGCGAGCCGGTCAACCACGTGCTGCCCGCCTGGGACGTGGCCGCCGGTCTCTACCTGGCCACCGGGCTCGTCGCCGCCGAGCGGCATCGCGTCGTCACGGGCGAGGGCCAGTCGATCCGCGTCGCCCTCGACGACGTTGCCCTCAGCACCCTCAGCACCCTTGGCTACTACGCCGAGGCGCACCTGAACGGGGCCGAGCGGGCGCCGATCGGCAACGACGTCTACGGTTCGCTCGGTCGCGACGTGGTCACCGCCGACAGGGCCCGTCTCTACCTGCTGGTGCTCACTCCGCGGCACTGGCGCGACCTGCTCGACCTCACGGGGCTCGGGGCTCGGATGGCCGAGATCGAGCGCGAGGTGGGCGGCGACTTCGCTTCGGAGAGTGACCGGTTCACCCACCGGCACCGCATCTTCGCCGAGCTCGACCCGTGGTTCGCCGCCCGGCGCTGGCCGGAGGTGAGCAGCGGCCTCGCGCAGACCAAGGTGCTGTGGGCCCGGTATCGGTCGTTCCGCGACGTCGTGGCCGACGACGCGAAGGCTCTGCGCGGCGACCCTCTGTTCCACGAGGTAGACCAGCCGGGGGTCGGCCCCCACCTTCGCGCCGGGATGCCGCTGACGATGGACGGGCGCGACGCCGTCCCGACCCCCGCCCCCGCCGTGGGACAACACACCCACGAGGTGCTGACCGAGGTACTCGGCCGCCGAGGTGACCAGCCGCCATCCCACCAGGAACCGAGTCGACCAGCCTGACCCAACCCCTCCCGCGCTCACGGCGCCCAGGCATCAGGAGTGAACGATGACGACGTACGACGAACGCCCTTGGCTCGCGCTCTACGACGACGGGGTGCCCGCAGACCCGGTTCTGCCGGTCGAGCACGGGCTCGAGATGTTTGACGCTGCGCTGCGAGATCGCCCCGACGCGCCGCTCATCCACTACTTCGACGCCACCCTCACGGTGGCGGAGGTCGACCGCCTCTCGGCGGGTCTCGCCCGCGGCCTCGCCGACGACTACGGCGTCACCCGGGGTGACCGGGTCATGATCCAGGTGCAGAACATCCCCGCCTTCGTGCTCGCGACGATCGCGACCTGGCGCCTGGGCGCGGTTCTGGTGCCGCTCAACCCGATGTTCCGGCCCGCTGAGCTCGACACGCTGATGGCCGACGCCCAGCCCCGCATCATGATCCTGCAGGCGGGTCTGTTCGCCGAGCTCGCAGCCGTCGCCGACCAGCACTCGGTGCCGCTGGTCAGTGCGAGCGAGCTCGACTTCGTGAAGGAGTGGCCCGCCGACCTCTTCCCGGGCGCGGAACGCGCCCAGCTCAGCGGCATCCGGGACGTCATGGATCTCATCGCCGCCCACGACGGCGAACGACCCCCACCGATCGAGCTCACCGGCGACGACATCGCCTTCCTCGTCTACACCTCGGGCACCACCGGGCCCCCGAAGGGGGCGATGAACACCCACCGCGGCGTCGTGTTCAACTCCGAGAACTACCGCACCTGGTGCGGGCTGACGCCAGACGACGTCTGTCTCGCGATCGCCCCGCTCTTCCACGTCACGGGCCTCATCGCGCACATCGGCGTCGCGCTGCTGCTACCGATGCCGCTCGTGCTCGGCTACCGGTTCCACCCGGTCGGCATGGCGCGGCTCATCGAGCGCTACCGAGCCACCTGGGTGATGGGCTCGATCACCGCCTACATCGCGATGCTCAACGAGCCGCGCGTCGCAGACCACGACCTGTCGTCGCTGACCAAGCTGTGGAGTGGGGGGCAGGCCGTGTCGCCGTCGACGGTCGAGCGGCTCGAGCAGACGTTCGGGGCCTACGTGCACAACCTCTACGGGCTGACCGAGGTGACGTCCGAGTCGCATGCCGTCCCGGCCAGCCGTCGGGCTCCCGTCGACCCGACGAGCGGCGCGTTGTCGGTCGGGCCGCCGGTGAGCGGGTTCCGGGTGCGGGTCGTCGACGAGGACGGGCGCGACGTGCCCGTCGGCGAGACAGGCGAGATCGCCATGGAGAGTGCGAGCGTCGTGCCCGGCTACTGGAACAAGCCCGACGAGACCGCGGCCGCGATCCCTGGCGGGCGCCTGCTCACGGGCGACGTCGGCTTCATGGACGAGCAGGGCTGGTTCTACATCGTCGACCGTAAGAAAGACCTCATCATCGCGTCCGGGTTCAAGATCTGGCCCCGCGAGGTCGAGGACGTGCTCTACGCGCACCCGGAGGTGCGTGAGGTCGGCGTCGTGGGCGTTCCCGACGCCTACCGGGGCGAGACCGTGGCCGCGTTCGTGAGCCTGCGCGCCGGGGCGAGCGTGACCTCAGCGGATCTCGTCGCCTTCTGCCGCGACCGGCTGGCGGCCTACAAGTGCCCGGCCGAGGTCACGGTCGTCGACGAGATCCCCAAGAACCCCAACGGCAAGATCCTGCGCCGCGAGCTGCGCAAGCGCGCGGTCGGCTAGCGGTGCAGTGTCGCGAGGTCGGCTAGCGGTGCGGTGTCGCGGGGTCAGCGAGATGGGATGCCGTGGTGGAGCGGCTTCATGGTGACGCCGGCCAGATCGGCCGGATTACCTGATGGCGCGCTCCACGCCTGCTTGGCCGGCGTTCGGGTTGACGAGCTCGGTGGGTGCCCGTGCTGGCGCAGGTACCTGGCGTACACGGCGAACCACTGTTCCGCGGTGTAGGGCGACCAGCCGTGGGGTTGGGCGCGACCGTAGACGAAGGTTGAATGGGCCACCGGACCGGTCTGTTCATCCAGCATGGTCTGGAAGAGCTGCACCGCATCGTTGAGGTAGTAGGTGTCGGTGTCGCCGACGTAGACGTAGATCTTTCCGTCCAGCTGTCGGCCGAGCTTCGACCAGTTGTTCCGCACGTAGCTCGTGAGGTCTTTCGGCTTCCAGCGCGCGGTGACCGCATGGTTGATGTCGCCGGTCTGCTTGTCCCACGGGTCTGCGGTTCCCCGGTGAGTTGAAGATGTCGTGGCCGTCGCCGCAAGGCATGTGAAGAGAGACCGTCGAGCCATCCGAACGATGGAACGTCTCGTAGCGGTTCAGGAACGCTTGGACGTAGTAGCGGCCAGGCTTCAGGTGGTCGAGGGAACGCAGCGGGAACCCGTAGACGCCGGGTGCGTCGTCGGACACGAGCACCCGTGATCCCGGTTTCAGGCCGTGTACATCCATGCCCCAGAAGGGCGCACCACCCACGATGTCGGTCTGGGTGCGTGGTTCTGAGGAGCCGTCGCAGAGACGGGGACCGCGCCAGTGCCCACAACGGTCAAGAGACCGGTGGCGCTCAGAGCAACGCCCCGCTTCACGTTCAGGCTGAGCATGAGCCCTCCGCACGTACTGGCGTGCAGGCCGCAGTCCCGCACGACTGACCGAGGAGACCAAACGTCCTCCGGCAGGAAAGGCCTGTCAAGAGAGGGTGATAGCCGGTGCCGTCCTCGACGAGACGCGCGATCAGGCCCAGGGAATCATGGCGCTCACGGTCGTTCCCTCGCCAGGGGCCGACTCGACGTCGAAGCGGCCACCCAGGGTGATGACCCGGTCGGCGAGGCCACCGAGCCCGCCTTGGCTCGAGACCGTCGCACCGCCACGTCCGTTGTCGCTCACGATCACCACCAAACGCCCGTCGAGCTGTTGGATCGTCACGTCCACGCTGCTCGCATCAGAGTGCTTGATGGCGTTCGTCAACGCCTCGGACACGAAGAAGTACGCCGTGGACTCCACCTCCGGCGCCAGCTGTTCGAGCCGGCCGACCGTGGTCGTTCCGGTGCAGATCGGCATCCGGTCGGCGAGGTCGCGAACGGCGGCGGCCAGCCCGCGCTCGACGAGCGGTGACGGCATGATGCCCGCCACCAGCTCGCGGAACTCGGTGAGAAGCCCGATGAGGCCATCCGCGATCCGGCCGGCCGCCACCGCCACGTCGGGGGTGGCGGCTTCCAGGCTCAGCTCGCGTGCCGACATCCCCAGCACCACGATGTGCTGCTGCGCCCCGTCGTGCAGGTCTCGCGCGATCCGGCGGCGCTCACGGTCGGCCGCCTGCAGCACTCGCAGCCCAGACTGATGCAGCTCGTCGGCGGTGGTGCGCAGGTCGAGCAGCGTGGCCCGCTGCTCGGCGTCCAGACGCTGCTGGTCCATCGCCATGGCCACGACGCCGGCGAGCACATCGAGCGCCGATTCGTCGGCCTGCAGAGCCGCGTCGTAGACGATCGCACCCACCACAGCACCGTTGTACGTCACCGGTCGGGTGCGTCGCGGGCCCGGCGGTCCGGGAGGCTCCACGGGACGGCCGCGGTCGTCGACATAGCCGTTGGCGTCGCGGCGCCGGTAGAGCACTGCGGCACGCGGGTCCCCCAGCGTGCGGGCGACGGCCGCACTGAGCTGGGATGCCGTCGGCGGAACCCGGCCGAAGAGCTCGACCATCTCTTTGACGTCGCCGTCTCGACCGAAGGAGCCCGACAACAGACCGACGAGAAAGGTCACCGGCAGCCCGGCGATGGCCACGAGCTCCACCGAGACCAGCACGACCTCGGCCCCTGGGTCCTTGCCTCCGTGTTCCAGGAGCAGGGCACCGACGATGAGCGTCGGAGCCAGTACCCGGTACCAGACCAAGGGGCCGAGCCGGCGGCGCGCCACCGGGTCGGCGCGGATGGCCTGAGTGGCGACGATCACCGCCGACGCCACCATGGTGAGCAGCCCGACCGTGGACTGCCCCAGGGCGGCGATGGTCATCAACGGGCCCGGCGCCTGATGGATCACCGCGAGGGGACCGTCGCCCACCAGGTAGAGCGGAGCCTCCATCACGGTGCACGTGAAGTAGACGGTGACCACCACCGCACGCGACACCCGTCCGTTCACTCGACCGGACGGGAACGCGAGCAGCAGGTGCACGGTGAGCGCCAACGGCAAGGTGGCGGTGACGATCGCCAGCATCGACAGGGCCGGGGACGGGGCGTCAGCCAAGCCCGACAGCCAGATCGAGAGCCCCGTCAAGAGCATCAGCACACCGATGCGGTTGTGCGGACGCAGCCGCCATGCGACGAGTCCCGCAACGAGGTAGAGCGCGGCGACGCCGAACAGCGCCAATGACGCCAGGACGGAGGTGTTCGACATCGAGGGCACCCAGCCGATACCTACCGACAGCAGCACAGCCGACAGCATCGCGATGACCTTCAACGGCGTCGCCAGCTCGGAGCGCTCGAACCGCCTCACGAGCGGCAGGGTGGCCATGGTCGACAGCCTGCGCCACCGCTCGCCCGTGCACATTGGGGGAACCCCCAAACCCTGCCCCTAGCCTTTTCGGGGCGGCCCTTGCTCAGGGACGGCACCAAGGATCGCGAGCAGGCCGGCGCGACCGGGGATCTGCAGCTTGCGGTAGGTGCTGGACAGATGCACCTCGACCGTCTTCGGGGTGACGAACAAGGTCTGCGCGATGTCGTGGTTGCTCCCGCCCGCCGCCGCCAGGTCGGCCACCCGGCGCTCGCTCGGCGTCAACGACGCGACCCCGGTCAGCTTGGTCCGGCGAGGACGACCGCCGCAGATCCCCAGCTCGGCGAGCGCTTGAGCGGCCAGTCCGGCTGCCCCGCACAACGTCGCCAGCTCCAGCGCCCGTCGCAACGGCTCGCGGGCATCAGCCGGGCGGCGCGCTCGACGGAGGGTGACACCGAGAGCGGCCAAGGCCTTGGCGTGTTCGAGCCGCGACGCGGAACCCTCGGTGACCTCGACCGCCTCAGCGAGCAGGTCCAGCCCGTCCTGGCCCATGGCGGTGCCCAGCTCGCGTAGCGTCCGCGCCAGCGCGCCGGGAGCGCCCCACTGACGAGCGTGGACCAGCTCCTGCTCGAGCAGCTCGATGGCCTCGTCGCTCCGGCCGAGCCCGTGGAGGGCCCGAGCTTTGAGCGATCGCCAGGGAACCCAGCTCGGGTTCACCACCGCGGCGCCCTGTACGGCGGCGTAGGCATCGGCGGCCTGGTCGGCCGCCTCGAACCGGCCCTCGGCCAACAGCAGCTCGGCCTCACCGCGCCGCCAGAGGCTCTCGACCGCGGGGTTGGTCGGGCCGCGGCTGCCCAGCACCGACCGCGCCCCACCGAGGTCGCCGCGTTCGACCAGCACGTGAGACAGGACGGCCCTCGCGTAGCCGGTGTTCGTGGGGGAGTCCGCACTGACGGGTGGGTCCTCCTGATCGGCCAACCGCAGGGTCTGCTCCGCTTCGACGAGCTCGCCACGCGTCAACCAGATCCAGCCGAGCAGCACGTGCTGCCCGCTCAGAGCGAACATCGAGCCGCTTCGGTGCGCCTGGGCGCCGGCACGCTCGATAGCGCTCACCGCGTCGTCGCAGTCGGCCATCCCGAGCACCGTCACCGCCACGCCGGTCATGAGGGCCGGGTCGGTGGCAATCAGCTGTCCGTCGCGCAACGCCGACCTGGCCAGGCTGACGCATTCAGCTGAACTGCCGCCGGTCAGCGCCCAGTGCATGGCCACGACGGCGGCCAGCATCCGCGCACCGGCACCGTCGCCCGACACGCCGGCACGGGCTCGGACCAGCTGCTGCGCGGCCTCGGGGCCCGGCGCGCCGTAGGCCACCGGAAACAGCTCGACGGACTCGAGCGCCTGTCGCAGGTCGTCCTCCTCCGGTGCAAGCTCGGCCGCGCCTGCCTTGGCCGCACTCACCGCCTCGTCGAACGGGCCAGTGATCAGCAGCGTCCGGGCCAGCATCTGACAAGCGGCGCCTCGTCGTGCGGGGTCAGCCAGGCTCGCGACCGCGGCGCGCAGATGCTCGACCGAGCTGACGCGCTCGTTGACCAGCGACTCGGCGGTGCCGAGCTCGAACAGCACCTCGGCACGCGGCTGTGCCGGGAGCGGCTCGAGCAGCGCTCTCGTCAAGTAGGCCACGGCGCTGTCCTCGGCCCCGCGGTGGACCGCGGCGCGGCCCGCCCGGATCAAGACGTCTGCGACCCACTCGTCGCCGGGAGGCGACACCAGCAACAGGTGCCCGGCCACCTGTTCGCTGGGCACGCCGGCATCCCACAGGAGCTTGGCGGCCCGCGCGTGCTGCTCATCCCGCTCGGTGGGGCTCAGGTCGTGGTAGACGGCGTCGCGGACCAGCGGGTGCACGAAACCGGTCGGGCGGTCTGGGCACAGGATCTCGGCCGAGACCAGCGCCCGGGTGGCGGCGCTCACCGCGGCCTCGTCGATACCAGCCAGCGCCGCGACGACTGCCCCGTCGGCCTGATGGTCAGCCACGGCGACTGCCCGCGCCACGGCCAGGGCGTCGGCCGACAGCCTCGCCAGCCTCAGCAGCACGGTGCGCCTGACCGCCGTCGGGCCGATCTCACGAATCTGTCTCGTGTTCGCGGCAGCCGGAGACACGCCCTCGACGCGCAGTGCCCGCAACAGCTCGTGCAGCAGCAACGGGTTGCCCGTCGTCGCACGCTGGCATTCGTTGACGAAGGCAGAGTCAGAAGATCGGCCCAGCTGCTCCTCCACGAGCCCGATGACCGCCTCGTGGCTCAGGGCAGACGGGCGGATTCTCGTGCTGGCCGAGTCGGCCACCAGATGCCACGACAGGGCTCCGTTGCTCACCTGCGGTGTTGCCTCCCCCAGCCTTGCCGCGGCGATGACCAGAACCGGCAGCTGGTCAAGGCGCCGCGTCAGGTAGTCGAGGAATCGCAGTGACGAGCCGTCACACCACTGCAGGTCGTCCACCGCGAGCAGCAGCGGTCTCTCGACCGAGGCGTTGACGGCCAACCAGTAGAGGCCGTGCAGCGCGGCGAACGAAACCCGTGAGTCGTCTGGCGTCTCGTCCACCGAGCCGAAGACGGTCGCTGCTGCGCCTGCTGCGCCGGACAACCATCGCTCACGGATCTGCGGATCGGTCAGGGCCCGCTCGAACAGCTGGCGAACGACGCCGAAAGGGAAGGGCTGCTCCAGCTCACCGCCGCGGGCCGACAGCACCAGAAAACCCGCGGAGCCGGCCAAGGCTTGGGCCTCGCCCACCAGCCGGCTCTTGCCGATTCCAGCCACGCCCTCGACCAACGCCAGCCGGCCCGCCCCCGCTGCGGCGTCGGCGATCAAGCCGTTGATCGCAGCGATCTCGCGTTCGCGCTCCCACAGCCCACGGCCCCCGACCGCCTCAGCGATCGGCACCCCGTCCGTTGTCGGCTGCGCCACGGGTTCATTATTGCGTACCCGGGCTGGACGTAGTTGGTGGTATCGGGCGTATCGCTCACGGTGGTGCGTCCGTTCCTTGGGCCGGCGTATCCCCTGACCCCAGACTGCTGTCGGGGCTGGTGAGAAGGCGGTCGAGGCTCGAGAGCAGCCCGAGCCAGCCGGTGAAGTCCGAGCACCTCTCCCCGTCGCAGCCGATCCGCCCGTGCAGCACACCGCCGTCGTCGTCATCGACGACGACCTCAACGGTCAACCGCATTCTGCGGGTTGGCATGACGGCATCCCCTTTGCGACCCGGTACGTGACTTGTGGGTCTCGACGCTATGGGACTCGGCGGCCACTGGTCTGTGGGCCTAGGTCCAGTCTTTGACCGGTAGCCGGACGTCCTGGGCCCGGGTCTGTGTAAGGAGGCGACCTGGGTCTATGGGCAGGGCCGGGGCTGGGGAGTCACGCTCGGGTCATGGAAACCTCATCGTCTCGTTCGTCGTCTCGTTCGTCGTCGTCGGCGGCGGCGATCGGTCGTCGTCCGCTGCTGAAGGGTCTCGGGCTGATGGGCGCCGTTGTGGGCGTCACCGGCCTGGCCGCATGTTCGTCGTCGGATGCCGTTGCCAGCGGGGGGGCGGCATCCGGCGCCGGCACCACGAGGCCGGCCGCCGTGGACACCTCTGCGGCTTTGGCTGCGGGAGTCGTGGGGTCTGGCGAGATCACCGCGGAGGGGGTGAAGCGCGGCCTGGCCGCGTTGCCCGTGATCATCGCCAAGAACATGAAGAAGACCGGTGTGCCCGGCCTGGCGATCGCGGTGGTGTACGACGGGAAGGTCCGCTACCTCGAAGGTTTCGGCACCCGCCAGGTCGGCAAGGCCGGGGCTGTCACTGCCGACACCGTGTTCGCGCTGGCTTCGGTCTCCAAGCCGATCAGCTCGACGGTGGTCGCGGCTGCGCTGAGCAAGAAGCTCACCAAGGCGGGCTGGGACGACCCGGTGGCTTCCTTCCTGCCGGGCTTCACCCTCGCTGACCCCTGGGTCGGTGAACATGTCACCGTCGCCGACCTGTTCTCGCACCGGAGTGGCCTGCCCGATCATGCCGGCGACCTGCTCGAGGACCTCGGGTACACGGGTGAGCAGGTCATCGCCAAGCTGGCCCAGTTTCCGCTGCGCCGCTTCCGCGACAACTACGAGTACACCAACTACGGCCTGACCGCGGGCGCCGAGGCAGTGGCCGCCTCGGCCGGCCGCTCGTGGCCGGCGTTGGCCAAGCAGGTGCTCTTCGACCCGCTGGGCATGAAGAGCAGCAGCTTCACCTTCACCGACCTGCAGAAGGGACCCAACTGGGCGGCACTGCATCGGAAGGAGAAGGGCGCGTGGACGCCCGTGCTGTCGGGCAACTACGACGGTCAGGCCCCGGCAGGCGGTGGCATCTCCTCGGTCCGCGATCTGGCCGCGTGGTTGACCATGATGCTCGCCCAAGGGGCCCCGGTCACGGACGCCGAGCAGCTGCAAAGGATCTGGTTGCCCCACCAGGTCAAGCCCGGCCTGCCCAAGATCGGCGAGCCGGCCTCGTTCTACGGCCACGGGTGGAACGTGAACTACGAACCCACGGGCGAGCTGCGTGTCTCACATTCGGGCGGCTTCGGCCGCGGGGCGGCCACCGCGATCACGGCTTATCCCTCGAAGAAGCTGGCCATCGCGGTGCTCTCCAACTCCAGTCCTCTCGGCATGCCCGAGGCGGTCACCGTCGAGTTCACCGACATCGTTCGCTACGGGAAGTCGAAGGAGGACGACTGGCTGTCGATCATCGGCCCGTTCGTGGCTGAGCCGGTCACCGACGACCAGAAGAAGTACTCGAGGCCGGCGACGAAGCCGGCACCGGCTCGATCCCTCACCGCCTACGCCGGTACCTACCTCAACCGTCTCTACGGAACCATGACCGTGGCGGTGCGCGCCGGTGGCCTCACCTTCACCGTCGGCCCCGAGGGTCAGTCGTTCCCGCTCCGTCACTACAGCGGTGACGAGTTCTACGTCCAGACGACGGGGGAGGGGGCCTCCGGGTGGTCTGGGGCGGTGTTCGCCGGCTCGTCGGGGCGGGTCTCGGCCCTGACGGTGAACGCGTGGAACGCCCATCAGCTCGGCACCTTCGTCAGAAAGTAGAGGGGTGCGCGTGAGCGTCACCGACCGGGCCGGCGAACCCTCGGTTCGGGAGCGAACCCGTTCGATCGGGCTCATCGCGCCCCCGGGCAGATGCGGGGCACACTGCTCCCATGCCCACTCGCACCTCGAGGCCCCCGCGCGTGAACCACGTCGAGGGCGGCGCCATGCCGATGACGGCAGTGGTCCGATGCAGATCCTGATCGGTGAGGACGAGGCCCTGCTCCGTCAAGGACTGACTCATATTCTCGAGCACGCCGGGCACGACGTGGTGGGCGTCGGCGACGCCGACGAGCTGCTCCGGAAGGTCGACGAGCTCGACCCCGACCTGGTGATCACCGACATCCGGATGCCCCCTGGATACGCAGACGAGGGCCTGCGCGCGGCACTGCGCATTCGGGCCGACCATCCGCACATCGGAGTCGTCGTACTCTCTCAGCACGTCCAACGCAGCTACGCGGTCGAGCTGGTCGCCGGCAACATCGGGCGGGTGGGCTACCTGCTCAAGCAGCGGATTGCCGACATCCCCACCTTCTGCGCCGACCTGGAACGCGTCCGGGCCGGCGGCACGGTGCTGGATCCGGAGGTGATCGCGCTGATGATCGCTCGTGCTGACCGCGACCACGCCTCGGTACGACAGCTCACCCCGCGCCAGCAGCAGGTGCTCGCGCTGATGGCCGAGGGCCGCACCAACGCGGCCATCGGCCACCGCCTGTCGATTACCGACAAGGCGGTCGTTCAGCATGTGTCGCACATCTACGACCAGCTGACGCTACCGCCGAGTGACGACGACCACCGCCGCGTGCTGGCTGTCATTCGCTACCTGTCGCGCTAGCCACCGCGGATCGCTTCACCGCACGACTTAACGAGTGGGGGGAGCCTGCCTCACGGCGAGACCACCAGGCTCGTGCCGCTGCGCTGACCCCAGCGAGACCTCGGCTGGTTCTTCAGCTCGACCGAGCGGGTCTCGGTGCGCGAACCGTGACGGGATGGCCGGGCTGGCAGGATGAGCGCCATGAACACCGAAGTGCCGCTCAGCGTGCGCACGCCCTCTCTGCTCGGTGACTACCTGCGGGCCCGGCGCCGCGAGATCGCGCCGGAGGAGGTGGGCATCCAGCGGGCGACGGGCCGAAACCGGGTGGGTCTGAGCCGGGCCGAGGTCGCCGACCTGGCGAACATCTCGGTGGCCTACTACGACCTCATCGAACGCGGTCGCGACCTGCACCCGAGCGGTTCGGTCATCGACGGACTCAGCCGGGGGCTGGGCCTGACCGCTGACGAGCGGGCGCACCTGCACGACTTGGCCACTGGGGCGAAGCCGCGTCGCCAATCGGAGCCGGAAGAGCTGACCGAAGAGCTGGAGGAGCTGCTCGACTCGCTCGACCCCAACCCGGCCTACGTCGTGGGCGCCCGCTGGGACGTGCTCGGCTCGAACCACACGGCCCGCCAGCTGTTCAGCGACTGGGAGGCCAAGCGCACCAAGCGCGAGCGCAACCTGCTGTGGTTCTACTGCTGCGACCCGGCCGCGCGCAGCCTCTTCGTCGACTGGGAGCAGGAGGCCGCCGACCAGCTCGCGCTCTTTCGCGAGGCGTACGCCCGGCATCCCGACGACCCGTCGTTCAAACGTCTCCTCGACGAGATCTTCAAGTCGAACCCGGCCGCGGTCGACTGGTGGGAACGCCACGACCGCGACCCGGCCCGAGGTCGTACCAAGCGGATTCGGCTCGCATCGGGTGAGGTTGTCAAGCTCAGCCAGCTGGTGCTGCTCGTGTCAGACACCCCCGACATCCGCGTCATCAGCTACTTCGCGGATGCCGACGGCGACCTCGACGACGTCGACTTCGACGACGAGGACTGAGCTGACGAGGACTGAGCTGACGAGGAGTGAGCGCCGGTCAGGCGGCGCGGCCGCTCACGGCAGGGCTTGTTGGAACGCGGCGACCACGCCGGAGACGTCCTTGCCGGCCTGCGCGACACCCGTCGGCACGTCTTGGTAGGTGCCGCTGCTCATGGCGACGTCGAAGACGAGCTCGCGCCCGTCGGGGGCGGTCATGAACCCGGCCAGACGTTGCACGTTGAACAGCACTCGCCCCGTCGCCGTGTCGCCGTGGGCGCTGGTGCCGGTCTTGGCCCGCACGTGGCCCCTGGCCGGGCTCGTGACATCGTTGCCGGCCAGCGTGCCGCTCTGACCAAGCACCGGTTGCCCGGCCTTGAGCGTCGCGCCCCAGGGCTGGGTCTGGGTCCAGCGCAGGTATCTCACCATCTGGCCGGGCGGGGCCGATGCCGGGTCCGAGCCCTGACCGTCGACGAGTACGACGTCTGCGGCCACCAGACCAGCGTCGTCGATCATGGCCCGGATGGGTTTGAGCCCGTCCAGGCAGTCGGTGGAGCCCCCGGCGACGGCGAGGAGGCACAGCAGCGCGTTGGCGCCGGTGTTGTAGCTGCTTTTCAGCACCAAGGAACCGAACGCCGAGAGGGGCGGCGAGGTGAGCCTCGCCACCTGCCGGTCGGGGTTGTAGCTGCCCTTGCCCGGCAACCGAGTGGTGCGGTCGGTGGCCAGCGGGTCGGCGGTGACGGTGACCCCGGCGCGCCGGAGGGCCTCGATGAACAGGGTGCGGGCCCACGAGCCCGGGTCTGGAATGCGGTAGATGGTCAGTCGCGGCCCGGCATCGGCTCCGATGCGGCCCGTGACCACCAGGCGTCGCGGCCGGCGCGGGTCGGGCGCCACCTGCATCGACACGTTCGATCCTGACTCCGTCTTCACCTGCGACACCACCTGGAAGGCGCCGGTGTCCGGGCTGGCCGCGACGGTCGCCGTGGTGGCCGGTGCGCCGGGCGTGACCGTGATGTCCAGCAGGTTGTCGTTGACGAAGATCGGCCGGACGACGCCTTCTCCGCCGGCGAAGGCTCTCCACAGCCGTTCGTCGATGAGCACGTCGCCGCTGATCTGACGGATGCCCTTGGCCTTGACCTGCTGGGCGAGGTCGTCCAGTCCGGCGAGCGGATCACCCTGCGGTTTAACCGCGTTGGGCGCCAGGTCGCCGTAGACGTGGTCGATGGCGGTGGCACTGAACGAGTCGTCGGCTCGGCCCTTCGCGGCGTTGCGGCCGCCCATCGTCAGGTCACCGGAGGCGACCAGCACCAGGTTGCCCCTCACGACGCCGCCGACGACCGGGCCGGTGGCGTAGACGGGCGTGGTCAGCCTGCTGTCGGTGCCCAGGGTGCGGTAGGCCGCACCGACCGTGAACTGCTTGGCTGTCGACGCCGTGAACGCCATCTCCGCCGACCGGTCGGCGAGGAGCACCTGGCCCGTCTTCAGGTCGCTCACCTGATAGATCCACCGGGCGCCCTGGTACGCCGGCTTGGCCATGATCGCCTGTGCTGCGGCCGGCACGGTCGCCGCGAACGACGAGGCTGCTGAGCCCGTGGCCGTCGCCGAGCCCGTGGCCGGACCCGCCAGGGGCGGGGGCGCTGAGGAGCCACCGGTTCGACCACCTTCAGCGGAGCA
>JBBSTU010000086.1:0-15312 GCA_038235595.1 Actinomycetales bacterium
CTGCTCATCATCGATACGCGCGCCCACCACGCGCTCGTCGACGGCCAGTACGCCGCCCGCCGTGAGCAGTGCGAGTCGGCCGCCCGCGACCTGGGGGTGGCCCTGCTCGCAGACGTGTCGCTCGACGGGCTCGCCCAGACGCTCGAGGCGGTGACCGATCCGGTGGCGCGGCGGCGGGCCCATCACGTCGTCACCGAGATCGGCCGGGTCAAGGAGTCTGCGCAGCTGCTCCGTCAGGGTGACCGCGTCGATCTCGATGCCCTCGGCGCGCTGTTCACGGCGTCGCATGTCTCCTTGCGCGACGACTTCGAGGTGTCGTGTGCCGAGCTCGACGTGGCCGTCGAAGCCGCGACCGCGGCCGGTGCCTACGGAGCCAGGATGACCGGCGGAGGCTTCGGCGGCTCCGCCATCGCCCTCGTTCGCGCCGGTCAGTCCGGCGCCGTCGTCGCAGGCGTGCGCCAGGCCTACCGGCAGCAGGGGTGGAAGCGCCCCACAACCTTCCGGGTCAAGGCCGGCGCCGGTGCCAGTCGCGACGAGCCGCCGCTGTAGCCGGGTGGCCGAGTGGCCGAGTGGCCGGGTGGCCGGGCAACCGGGTGGCCGAGCGTCGCACGCACGCCCGACGCTGGTTCAAGCCCCGCCCTTGCCGGCGGGCGCGGCACGGCGTCGGGCGTGGACGAACCCGATCGCGGACAATACGGCCCCCAGTCCCTCGGCAAGAGCACTGGCCGTCTTCTGGCCGAACCAGACCGGCTCGTACATGGAGGGCAACGGCCCGAACGCCGGCACGTCGACGTACCTGAACAGCATGACGGCGACGAAGGCGCTACCGGCAACGATGAACGCCGCGGCGAACGCGACGCGGTTACCCAGCACGAGCACCAGCAAGGCCACGACCAGGGCCACAACCGACTCCATGCGGAACAAGAGCCCCTGGCTCAGCTGCCCTGTGGCACCGGCCTGCCCGTAGCTGCCGGCGAGGCGAAGGTGCACAACTGCGTCCACAACGAGACACGCGGCGACCAGAAGACGTAGTCCCCAGCCGACCACGCCGCCCGCGTTCATGCCGCAGCCCCAGCGACGAGTTGCAGAGAACCTGCACGTCGAAAACTCTGGGCGGTCATGAGACAACCAAGATGCCGTGCATGTTGGCGTGATACGTGCAGTGGAAGGGGTACTTGCCAGGCTTGGTCGGCGCCGTGATGGTGCCGCTGCCTCCGCCGCCGTCGATCGAGGCATCGAAGAGCCCTGCCTCATCCGAGGTGACCGTGTGCGTGGGTCCGTCCATGTCGGTGATGGTGATCTTCGCCCCGGGCTTGACGCTGATGGGCACCTGGTACGCAAAGTCCTTGATGGTGATCTTGGCCTCGGCAGCAGGCTTGGCGGGCGCAGACGACGACCCGCTCGCCGACGGCGTCGACGTGCCTGAAGGCGTCGCACTGGCCGCGCTCGTGGTCGACGAAGCAGCCGTTGCGGGTGTCGATGCGCCTTGCCCGGTGCTGGTGGGCTGGCTCCCGCTGCTGCAGGCGCCGAGGAGGATGACACTGCAGGTTGCGGCGAGCGCACCTGTTACGAGTCGAGCAGTCATGGGAGTCCGTCCGTTCGGTAACGCAAAGATGATTCCGTCTTGAGTATTTCGTCACCTTGGCCCGAAAAGATTGCTTTTGACGGTGAATCTTTGAGAGCGGCCCGCCTGCCGCGAGCTTTCAGTCAGACGCGAGGCGCGCATACCAGGCAGCACACGCGGCCCAGGTGGGCAGCATCCCCCGTGCGGTGGCGGTCTCGAGCGACGGCGCCGCCGCATCCTTGGGTGAGATCTGGATGTCGATGCCGTCGGGCAGAGGGAGCCCCACCTCGGGGTCGAAAGGGTCGATGCCGTGCTCCGCGCCGGGGTCGTAGGCGGCCCCGCACAGGTAGTGAGCCGTCGTGCCGTCCTCCAGGGCGAGGAAGGCGTGCCCGAGGCCTTCGGCGACGTACACAGCGCGGCGGTCGGTGGCGTCGAGCAGCACAGAGTCGACCCGCCCGAACGTCGGTGACCCGACGCGGAGGTCAACGACATAGTCGATCAGAGACCCGGTCACGGCGGTGACGTACTTGGCCTGACCGATCGGCACGTCAGCGAAGTGGATGCCGCGGAGGGTTCCTCGGGATGACACCGAGACGTTGGTCTGCACCACGTCGAGACGGTGGCCCACGTGCTCGGCCAGCAGGTCGCCCCGGAAGGACTCGAGAAACACCCCCCGGTCGTCGGCGAACTGGCGCGGGGTGACCTCGAACGCTCCCGAGACGGAGAGCGGGCGCACCTGCATCACCGCGCACCCCGTCGTTCGTCGATGAGCCCGCTCAGGTAGAGCCCGTAGCCGCTCTTGCGCTGGTCGTCGGCATGCCGAGCCAAGGCGTCGTCGTCGAGCCAGCCGTTGCGCCAGGCGACCTCCTCGACGCAGCCGATCTTCTGACCCTGGCGAGCCTCGACGACGTGGACGTACTGGCTCGCCTCCATCAGCCCGTTGAAGGTACCGGTGTCGAACCAGGCCGTGCCCCGGGGCAGCACACTGACGGTGAGCGTTCCGCGACGAAGGTACTCGTCGTTGACGGCGGTGATCTCCAGCTCGCCACGCGCGCTGGGGTTGAGGTGGCGGGCGATGTCGATCACGTCGTTGTCGTAGAAGTAGAGACCGGGAACCGCGTAGTTCGACTTCGGCCGCACAGGCTTCTCCTCGATGGAGAGCACCACCCCGTCGTCGTCGAACTCGACGACGCCATAGGCGGAGGGGTCGGACACGCGAAAGGCGAAGATGCTCCCCCCGACGACCGCGGTGTTGTCTCGCAGCCGGGTCCCGAGGCCCGAACCGAAGAAGATGTTGTCACCGAGCACGAGCGCAACCGTGTCGTCTCCGATGAAGTCGGCTCCGAGGATGAACGCCTGGGCCAGCCCGTCGGGCCGGTGCTGAACCGCGTACGTGATGGACATCCCCCACTGCGACCCGTCACCCAGCAGCCGTTCGAACTGGGCGGCATCCTGCGGGGTGGTGATGACCAGCACGTCTCGGATGCCGGCCATCATCAGCGTCGACAAGGGGTAGTAGACCATCGGCTTGTCGTAGACGGGCATCAGCTGCTTGCTGATACCGCGCGTGATCGGGTGCAGGCGGCTGCCCGTCCCACCGGCGAGAATGATCCCCTTCATAATGGGCCAGCCTAGGGTCTGCGCCGGCCCCGGCGTCGCAGGAGGCCGACCGACGATCGCGAGGATCTTGGATAGCCTTCGTCACATGCGTGTTCTCGTCACCGGCGGCGCCGGCTTCATCGGCTCGAACTTCGTTCTGCGCGTGCGCGAGACCCGGCCCGACTGGGCTCTGACGGTCGTCGACTCGATGACCTACGCCGCCAACCGGGCCTCGCTCTCGTCGGTGCTCGAGGAGGGTGACCGGTCCGTACGTCTGGTCGAGGGCTCGGTGGCCGACTCCGGCCTCGTCGACGAGCTGGTGGCCGGGTGCGACGTGGTGGTGCACTTCGCCGCCGAGTCGCACAACGACAACAGTCTCGACAGCCCGTGGCCGTTCGTCGAGTCCAACGTCGTGGGCACCTACACGCTGCTCGAGGCGGTGCGTCAGCACGACAAGCGCCTCCACCACATCTCGACCGACGAGGTCTACGGCGACCTCGAGCTCGATGACCCCCACAGGTTCACCGAGTCGACCCCCGTGAACCCCTCGAGCCCGTACTCGGCGACGAAGGCGAGCGCCGACCTGCTCGTGCGCGCCTGGATCAGGTCGTTCGGCATCCGGGCCACCGTGTCGAACTGCTCGAACAACTACGGTCCACGCCAACACGTCGAGAAGTTCATCCCGCGCCAGATCACCGGCATCCTCGACGGGGTCAAGCCCAAGCTGTACGGCTCCGGGCTCAACGTGCGCGACTGGATCCACGTCGATGACCACAACGACGCCGTGGTGGCCGTCATCGAGCAGGGGCGACTCGGTGAGACGTACCTGATCGGCGCCGAGGGTGAGCGCAACAACCGCGACATCGTTCGCCTGCTGCTCGAGCTCACCGACCGGCCCGCCGACTGGTTCGAACACGTCAATGACCGCCCCGGTCATGACCTTCGGTACGCGATCGACTCGAGCAAGCTGCGAGCCGAGACCGACTGGCAGCCCCGCTACGGCGACCTCCGGGCCGGCCTCGCCGCCACGGTGACGTGGTACCGCGAGAACGAGGACTGGTGGCGCTCGGCGAAGGTGGCCGCCGAGAAGACCTACTCCCGGCTCGGCAGGTGAGCGCCCTTGGCGTCGTCCGCCGGGTTCTCGTCACCGGCGCGAACGGCATGTTGGCCCACGACCTCGTCCCCGCCCTGCGAGCCGCCGGACACGTGGTGACGGCAGTCGACCGGGCCGAGCTCGACGTGACGGATGCCGCTCAGTGCGTCGCGGGGGTGGCCGGGCACGACGTGGTCATCAACCTGGCCGCCTGGACCGCTGTCGACGAGGCTGAGAGCCACGAGGCTCAGGCCTTCTCGGTCAACGCCGTCGGAGCGGCCAACCTCGCCCGCGCCGCAACACACGCCGGCGCCCGCACCGTTCAGGTGTCGACCGACTACGTCTTCGACGGCGTGGCGACCGAGCCGTATGCCGCCGACCACCCGGCAGCACCGGCCTCCGCCTATGGGCGCACGAAGGCCGCGGGTGAGTGGGCGGTTCGCGCCCTGTGCCCCAACTCGTGGGTGGTGCGCACGGCGTGGCTCTACGGCGCAGGCGGCCCGAACTTTGTGACCACGATGCTGCGGCTGGCCGCCGAACGCGACGAGCTCTCGGTCGTCGCCGACCAGCACGGCCAGCCCACCTCGACGCTTGACCTGGCCGATCTTCTGGTGCGGATGATTGCCGCCGACGCACCGCCTGGGATCTACCACGGCACGGCAACGGGCGAGACGACCTGGCACGGGCTGGCTCAGGCGGTCTTTGAGCACCAAGGCCTTGCTCCGGCGCGGGTTCGGCCCACGACGAGCGCGGCCTACGCCCGGGCGGCACCGCGGCCGGCCTACAGCGTGCTCTCGCATGAGACGCTGCTCGCTGCCGGGCTCACTCCGATCGGCGACTGGCGCGCGGGGCTCGACCGACATCTCTCGGGCTGATCCGCCACCGCTGGCGACCGGGGCCAAGCCGCAGACATGTCCCGACGTAGGGCCTCGCTGGCACAACGATGAAGGCGAGTTGTTCATCTGATCCAGATGAATCTATAGTCTTCATATGAAGGTAGTGAAGATCAGGTCTTCAGCGGTCGCGCTCATCGGTGACCTCGTCGACTCCCGTGAGTCCCCCGACCGACAGTCCCTGCACACCGCTCTCGACGACGTTCTCCGGGCGGTCAACCAACGCCTCGACCCGATCGTAGCGGCGGTCATCACGGTGGGCGACGAGTTTCAGGGCGTCTACCGGAGCGTCGGCGATGCCCTCACGGCCAGCTTCTGGGTGCGGCTGTCGTTGCGACCCGTCGGCGACGTGCGGTTCGGAGTCGGGCGCGGTGACGTGCGCACGCTCGACACCACCCGCGGCATCCTCGACGGGTCGGCCTTCTGGCGGGCCCGCGACGCGATCGAGGCAGCCGAACGGCGAGCCGGACGTGCTCGCACCCGCACCTCGCGAACCGCTTACCAATCCCCCGACGACCCTCCACACCACGTCGCGACGATCCAGGCCACCCTCGACTGTCTGGACTTCATGATTGGCTCTCTGACAAGCCCCTCCGACGTCATCCTCGAAGGACTCATGAACGGACGCACGCAGCTAGAGATCGCCGAGCGAGCCGGCATCAGCGCGTCGGCCGTGTCCCAGCGCGTGCGGCGCGACGGGTTGGGCGTCGCCCTCGACACCATGACGACCTTGGGATCTCTGCCGTGACGTGGGTCTCGATCGTGCTCATCGGGCTGGGGGTGGCCGACCTCGTGCGCTCGTCGTTGTCGCGCAGGCGACGGCTCGCGGCCCACGTGGCCGGCCCCGTGGTCGTGCTGGTGGCGGCGATGCTCTCGGGAGTGTCCCGGTGGGCCGACGCCGTCGCGCTGCTGTTGGCCCTCGGGGGCTGCGCGCTGTGGACCGAGCTCTCCGACCGGGCCCAGGCCACGGGCCGACAGGCGATCTGGGCGCTCGTCAGCCTCGCCGGAACGCTGGTGGGTCTGCTGGCTTTCTCCGGAGCGGCGACCAGCCCGGGGGGGCCACTCGAGTCGTGGCTCGCCTGGGCCGACCTGCCCGGCTCGGGGCGAGCCGACAGCGGGCGGGTGCTGCTGCTCACCGGTCTGGTGCTGTTCAACATCGCCACCGCGAACATCGTCGTGCGCCTCGTGCTGCTCGCCATCGGGGCGCTGCGACCTGACCAGCTGGCCCTGCACCCGCAGCCACAGGCCGCCGACCGTCTCAAGGGCGGCCGCCTGCTCGGGCCGATGGAGCGGCTCGTCATCCTCGGGCTCGGCCTCGCGGGTGAGTTCGGCGCAGCGGGGCTGGTGATAGCCGCCAAGGGGCTGCTCCGCTTCCCCGAGATCCAGGCATCGGCGCGCGGCGGCGCGACCGCACCCGGTCCCCACCGCACGGCCGGGTCGGCCAACCCGGCGCTGCCCGGCGCCGGCGCCGGCCCACGCTCCGGACCGGTCGGCATCGACGACGTCACCGAGTACTTCCTCGTCGGCAGCTTCGTGAGCTGGCTGCTCGCGCTCATCACCCTCGCGGTCGCGCGCTGATTGCGCCGCAGGCCGATGCCGGGTCCCCGATTGGTCCGCGCGCCCCATCCACCGTGACGGCCAGCCGCTGACCGGGTGAGTGGAGTCATCGGGCGCCACTGATAGCGTCGAGACGTCCACCACCACACACCGTGAAGGGCCCATCGTGAGCACCGTTACCAGCCGCCAGCCCGTCAAGATCGCCGTTACCGGCGCCGCCGGCCAGATCTGCTACAGCCTCCTGTTCCGCATCGCGAGCGGCGCGCTGCTCGGCCCCGACACCCCCGTCGAGCTCCGTCTGCTCGAGATCACCCCGGCCCTGAAGTCGCTCGAGGGTGTGGTGATGGAGCTCGACGACTGCGCCTTTCCGACGCTCGCGAACGTCGAGATCGGAGACGACGCCAACACGGTCTTCGACGGAGTCAACCTCGCCATGCTCGTCGGTGCCATGCCGCGCAAGGAGGGGATGGACCGCGCCGACCTGCTCTCGGCCAACGGCAAGATCTTCACCGGTCAGGGCAAGGCCCTCAACGACAGCGCCGCCGACGACGTCAAGGTGCTCGTCACGGGCAACCCCGCCAACACGAACGCCCTCATTGCGATGACCAACGCACCCGACATCCCCAACGAGCAGTTCAACGCGCTGACGCGGCTCGACCACAACCGGGCGAAGTCTCAGCTGGCCAAGAAGCTCGGTGTGTCAGTGAGCGACATCAGCAAGCTGGCCGTCTGGGGCAACCACGACGACTCGATGTATCCCGACCTCTACAACACGATGGTCGGCGATGCGATCGCGGCCGACCTGGTCGACGAGGCCTGGATCACGGGCGAGTTCATTCCCACGGTGGCCAAGCGCGGCGGTGCGATCATCGCTGCCCGGGGCAGCTCGTCGGCCGCTTCGGCCGCCAACGCCACCATCGACCACATGCGCGACTGGGTGCACGGCACTGACGACTGGGTGTCGATGTCGGTCCCGTCCGACGGCTCCTACGGCGTCACCGAGGGCATCGTCTCCTCCTTCCCGTGCACGGTGCAGAACGGGAAGTACGAGATCGTGCAGGGCATCGAGCTGTCCGACTTCTCCAAGGAGCGCATCCAGGCCTCTGTGGCCCGCCTCGAAGGCGAGCGCGACGCGGTGAAGGGCCTCGGGCTGATCTGAGCCCCGATCTGACCCGCGTTGGTGGGTGGGCCCTGTTGTTCCGACGTCCGTGGATGTTGCGCGGCGGTCGTCAGCCCGTGATTGAGCGCGGCGGCGGGCGTTCGTTCGACGGGTTGAGGTTGACCGTGGCCGAGGCGATCAGCACACCGACCGCCAAGGCGAGGAGCACGATCACATCGAGGGTGCGCGAACGCACCACCAGCCCGCCCGCACGCCGGGCGGGCTGGCCCAGCAGCCGCACCACAGCCGCCACCACCAGGGCACCACACATGATCTGCCCGCCGAGCCTGATCTGACCCAGACCCGTCGTGACCACCCCCGCCGCAGTCAGCAGCGCCACCGGCCACCAGACCCCGAGCACGGCAAACCCGCTGCCGCGCATCTTCATCGTCGGTCGGTCATCGGTGCGGGTGAGCGGTGTCGGCGTGTTCAGCCGCCTCGGCACGGTCGGCGGCTCCAGCGGCTCCAGCGGCCTCAGCGGCCTCAGCGGCCGAGACGACATTGGTCAGCAGCATCGCCCGGGTCATCGGGCCGACCCCGCCGGGGTTCGGGCTGATCCACCCCGCCACCTCGGCCACGTCAGCAGCCACGTCGCCGGCGATCTTCCCCTCGACCCGGCTCACGCCGACATCGAGCACGGCTGCGCCGGGTCGCACCATGTCCCTCGTGATGATGCCCGGCACCCCCGCTGCCGCAATCACGATGTCAGCTCGACGCACCTTGGCCGCGAGGTCCCTGGTGCCCGTGTGACACAGGGTCACCGTGGCGTTCTCACTCTTGCGCGTGAGGATCAGCCCCAGTGGCCGACCGACCGTCAGGCCGCGACCCACCACCACCACGTCGGCGCCCGCGATCGGCACATCGTGGCGACGCAGCAGCTCGATGCACCCCATCGGCGTGCACGGAAGCGGGGCCGGCCTGCCGAGCACGAGCCAACCCAGGTTCATCGGGTGCAGCCCGTCGACATCCTTCTCGGGGTGCACCCGTGAGAGCAGAGCCATCTCGTCGAGGCCCGTGGGCTGCTGCACGAGGAACCCCGTGCAGCTCGGATCGGCGTTCAGCTCGTCGATGACCTCCTCCACCTGCGCCTGCGTCGCACTGGCAGGCAGGTCTCGTCGCAGGCTGGTGATACCCAGCTCGGCACAGTCCCGGTGCTTGGCGGCCACGTACCAGAGGCTTCCGGGGTCATCGCCCACGAGCACGGTTCCCAGACCCGGCACCACGCCGCGTTCAGCCAGCCGCGCCACGCGCCCCGCCAGCTCGGCTTTCATCGAGCGCAGAGTGGCCTTGCCGTCAAGGATGCGAGCCGTCACGGCCCCATCCTGCCACCCGACCGCGTCGGTGTTCGACCGGGAGGGCAGGCTGAACAGACCCGTCTCGGCTCTACGGGGCAAGACGCCCCTCTGCCCTCAGGTGAGGTCGGTGAGCGCCACCTCAGGGTCAGCCAGCTTCTTGCGGTCGACCGTCGTGCGCTCACGCACGAGCTGCTGCACGGCATCGATGGTGTCCCAGACGTTCACGTGCATGCCCGCGAGCACTCGCACACCACCGGCCGACCCGTCAGAGGGGTCGGCGTCGACCACCCAGAAGGCCATGAACTCGTTGCCCTGCAGGTCTCCGCGGATGACGAGCTCGGTGTCGGTGCCGCGGGCGACGTAGCCTGCATACTCGAGCCCGACGTCGTACTGGTCGGAGAAGAAGAACGGGATGGGGTCGTACACCTCGTCACTGCCGGCCATGATCCGCCCCGCCGCGTAGCCGCCGTCGTTCGCGTTCGCCCAGTGCTCCACCCGCACGTGAGTCTCGAGCGTCGGGCTCAGCCAGCTTGCGACGTCACCGGCGGCCCAGACGTGGTCATCGGAGCTGCGCAACGAGCTGTCGGTGACGATGCCGTTCTCGACGGTCAACCCGGCGCCCTCCGCCAGACTCGTGTTCGGGCTGATCCCGACCCCGACCACCACGGTGTCGGCCGCCAAGGTCTGACCGCTCTTCGTCTCGACCCCGGTCACGTGCCCGTCGCCGGACAGTCGCTCGACCCCCTCGCCGAAGTGAAACTCCACTCCGTGTGAGCGGTGCAGATCAGCGAACCAGCCGCCGACCTGCGGTCCCAGCACGCCGAAGAGCGGCGAGGGCGCAGGCTCGACGACCGTCACCTGGCAGCCCGCCTCGACGGCTGCTGCCGCCACCTCGAGGCCGATCCAACCGGCTCCCACGATCACCAGCCGGTGCCCGTTGGCGAACCGTGCGCGCAGCGCGGTCGACTCGGGCATCTCACGCAGGTAGAGCACGCCCTCGAGGTCGGCTCCCGGAACCTCGAGCGCCCGGGCCGACGAGCCAGTGGCGATCAGGACCTTCTCGTAGGCCACCGTCCCTCCGTCGTGCAGGCTGACGGTGTGGGCCCCGGCATCGAGCGAGGTCGCCGGGTCGCCGAGCCTGATGTCGACATGGTTGGCCTCGTACCAGCTCTGCTCGTGGGTGAAGGCCGACTCGACGGGGTCATCGCCCTTGAGGGCGGCCTTCGACAGCGGCGGGCGCTCGTAGGGCAGTCGCTCCTCCTCGGTAACCAGCACGATGCTCCCGCTCTGGTCGAGGCTGCGGATGCCCTCGACCGCGCGAGACACGGCGAGGCCGCCGCCGACGAGGACATAGGTGGCTGATGACTCGTGTGCGCTCATGCACCCACCCTCACACGCCGTGCGGATGCCGTCGAGGGGTGGTCTCGCACCGTGCTCGTTACCGCGTGGGGCATGCGGCCGAAGATGGGGCGATGCACGAATCACAATTGATGGGCTGGTCGTGTATCCTCGGGTTAAGATGCCCGCATAAAGGACTAATTGCCCATCTTTCGAACGACCGGAGGCCCCAATGCTTACGGTTGGCCCGAACGGCACGATCCCGTCGGCGGTGATGAGGGTCTATCTCCATCAGCGCCGGCTCGACCGGCTGCGCTCGGCGCGCCGTGTAGCGCGCTGGCTCACCGTCGCTCTGGTGCTCCTGCTGGTGACCATGACGGTCATGCGGGGCCCCGACCTGCTGGGTCCACCCACAGTGGTCGCAGCGCTCATCGTCGCCCTGGCAGCCTGGGTTGTGGCCGTCTTCCATGACTACCGCGTGCAGTCGCGCCGCATCGACTCACGCCTCTGTCTGGTCAGGCTCGATTCGGTGCGCCGGCACCTCGAGGCACGCGAGCACGGCCGCAGGGTGGAGAGCACGGGGGCACGACGTACTGGCGCGGATGTGCTGACCGACGAACATCTGCTCGAGCTGCACGCTCAGGTGCGCACGCTGGAGTCCGAGATCGACGAGTCGGAACGACGAGTGGAGCAGGCCCTGCTCGCAGGCGTGGTCGCGGCCGGGTTCGCAGTCGTTGCCTTGACTGCCGCCGTCGCCGCGAGCGCGACGTCGATCTTTTAGCCGGTCGACACACCTGGCCGGCTGGGCGCACCGTCACCAGGTCGTGGTCATGAGGTCCAAGCCGTCCAGAGGGCGGCGTACTCCCCTCCCAGATCGACCAGCTCGTCATGGCTGCCCAGCTCGGCGACGCGTCCGTCGATGACGACGGCGATGCGGTCGGCGTCGTGTGCCGTGTGCAGCCGGTGGGCGATGGCCACGACCGTTCGCCCGGTGAGCAGGGCGTTCATCGACCCTTCCAGGTGCCGCGCCGTGCGCGGGTCGATGAGGGAGGTCGCCTCGTCGAGCACAATGGTGTGCGGGTCAGCGAGAATCAACCGCGCCAACGCCACCTGCTGGGCCCGACCCGGTGTCAGCACGAGCTGCCCCGAGCCCAGCCGGGTGTCGAGCCCGTCGGGGAGCCGGTCGACCCACGCCTGGGCATCGACAGCAGCGAGCGCCCTCGACACCTCGTCGTCGCTCGCCCCCTCGCGAGCCAGCACGACGTTGTCGCGCAGCGTGCCGATGAAGACATGGTGCTCCTGCGTGACGAGGGCGACCTCCGACCGCAGCGCCTCCAGCGGCAGTGCGGTCAGCTCGACATCACCGACGGCGACCGACCCGGTGCGCGGGCCATGGATGCCGGACAGCAGCCGCCCGAGCGTCGACTTGCCGGAGCCACTCGGCCCCACGATGGCCAGCCGCTCACCGGTGCGCAGCACCAGGTCGATTCCGTGCAGCACGTCGTGACCCTCACGGTAGGCGTAACGCAGGTCGGTGCCCACCAGGTCGCGGCCCTTCGGAAGGTTCTCCCCGGCCTCGCGGTCGGCAGGAACCGTCGCGATGCCGAGCAGACGCGTCGTCGAGGCCACGCCCACCTGCACCCGGTCGACCGTGTGCACCAGCATGTCGAAGGGCCCCCACAGGGCCTCGGTGTAGAGAATGGCGGCCGTGATCTGACCCAGCGACGCCCAGCCCTGGGCGTAGCCGACCGCTCCGAGCAGCAGCACCAACACCCGCGGAAGGCTGAAGGCGACGTCCATGACGATGAAGAGCAGGTTGCGCAACGTCATCGTGTAGCGCTCGGCCTGCGACGACACGGCGATGTCACCATCGCCACGCTCGAGGCGGCGACCGGCCAGACCGAGAGCTTCTACCGTGCGGGCACCCTCGACCGTCTCGGTGAGGGTGGTGTTGATACGCGAGTAGGTTCCACCCTCGGTCAGGTAGCCCTTGGGCGCGCGCACCAGGTAGCGCCGCACCTGGATCATCGCGAAGGACATCAGCACGATGGAGGGCACCGAGAGAAGCACAGAGTTGCTCACCATCGCCAACAGGGTCAGTACAACAGTGATGCTGGCGACGATCGACTCGGGCAGGGCCCAGCGCACGCTCTCACTCATCGTGCCGACGTCGCGGGTGACTCGCGTGACGAGGTCGCCCGAGCTGGCGCTCTCGACGCGCGAGAGCGGCAGGCGCAGGATCGCTCGCACCACGTACTCGCGAGCCGAGGCGAGCACGCCTTGACCGAGCACGGTGGCCGACAGCTTTGCGGCGAACGTCACGACACCCTGCACGATCACGAGGCCGGCGACGACCAGGGCGGCAGCGTTGGCTCCGGCCAGAGCGGCATCCACCCGGCCGGCCTGAACATCGGCCACGGTCGAGTCGACGAGCTGGCCGAGCAGGCGCGGCACGAACAGGCCCGCGATGGCCGCAAGCGCGTTGAAGCCCACTACTCCCGCGACAAGCAGGCGCTGGTCGCCGAGCAGCCGACCGACGAAGCGGATGACGCTGCGGGTGTCGGCGATCGGCAGACCGGTTCGGGCGTTCATCGTGTCGGCCACGAACTCCTGCGCTCGGCGCTCCCGCAGCAGATGGCGCCGTCGCATCGCGGCGACCCGCTCAGACGGTGAGGCCTGGGTGGGTGGCCGCAGCTCGTCGGGCACCGCCGGCAGGTCGACCGCCGCATCCCAGGTGCGTCGAGACTCCGCCGCCAGGGCCGGTGGCAACGGGACGACCTGGGTCGGTGCGTCAGAGCTCATCGGGAGTCCTCCCCGGCGGGCGCGAGCACGCTGGGTTCGTTGGCGTCATCGGTCTCGGAGGCCCTGTCGCCGTCACCAGAACGTACGGAGGCACGTGGTTCGTGGTCGCCACGAACCACGACAGATCGGTATTGAGCCGAGCCGGCCAACAGGTCGGCGTGCCGGCCGCGTTCGCTCACTCGCCCACCGACGAGCAGCACCACCTCATCGGCGTGGTGCAGCAGCAGTGGTGAGGCAGTCATGACCACGGTGGTGCGCCCGGCACGGTGGTCGCCGAGCCGGGAGGCGATGCTGGCCTCGGTGTGGGCATCGACCGCCGAGGTCGGTTCGACGAGCACGAGCACCTCGGGGTCGGCCGCGAGGGCACGCATCAGCACCAGTCGTTGGCGTTGACCACCGGAGAGGCCCCGCCCGCGTTCGTCGAGCTCGCCCTGCCAGCCGCCGGGGAGAGCGTCGAAGACGTCGTCGGCCGCGGCCGTGTAGAGGGCTCGTTCCGCCTGGTCTCGGGTCAACCGACCGAGGGGGTCGACGGCGTTCCGCAGGGTGCCGGCGAAGACCTGGGGCGCGGTGTCGCTGACGAGGATGCGTTCGCGCACGACGTCGAGCGGAACCTCGAACAGGTCGACGTCCCCGACGGTGACGCCCCAGGGCTGGGCGGCCCGCACGTCGTCACGGTCGGCCTGGGCGGCGCGGGCGGCCGCCCGCACAGCGCGTTCGCGACGAGCCGCCCGGCCCCTGAGGTCTTCGGGGATCTCCTCACTGACCAGAGCCCCCTCCTCGTTCGGCAGGTAGCGACCCAGCCGGTCGGCGAGCGCCGAGGAGTCGTCGGGAACGGCCGAGACGACCATGGTGAGGCGGTGGGGCTCGATCGTGACGCCGGAGACCTCGTCGACGATGGTGGCGGCGTAGGGCAGCTCACGCAGCTCGGTCGGGGGGTGCCACGGGGAGCGCTGCTCGTAGACCGCGATCGCCTTGCGCGCGGAGACGGCGGACCGTGTCCACTTCTGGGCGAACTCGACGAACGTGCGCATCGGCTGCACGAGGAAGAGCCCGTAGCCGAGAAAGCTGACGAGCTGACCGACGCTGAGGCGTCCGACGGCGACCTCACGGGTGCCGAGCCACAGCAGGGCGACGACGAAGCCGCCGGAGAGCAGCACCCCGACCGACTCGACGGCCGACAGCCATCGGCCGGCCGCCACGCCCGACTGGCGGACGCGCTGCGACTGGGCGGCGTAGTTGCCGCCGAACGTCTCCTCACCGCCGATTCCCCGCAGGATGCGCAGCCCGGCGACGATGTCGGTGGCCATCGAGGTCAGCTCGGAGTTGCGTGACCGCTCGACGCCCTGCCACCGCTGCATCGGGCGCAGCAGCGGCGCGCCGAGAACCACGAGCAGAGGGGCCGAGACGAGCACGAGCAGACCCATGCGAACCGACGTCGTGAGCACGATTCCTGCCACCACGAGGTAGGCGGCCAGCTGCGAGAACGCCCGGGTCGTGACCTCCATGAGGGCGCCGAACTGGTCGCCGTCGCTGCCCGAGACCGACAGCACCTCACCGGTCGGAGTGCGGCGAGTCAGCACGTGACCGAGCCGCAACGCCTTGCGGGTCACGAGCATGGTCGTGCCGTAGAGGGCGATGAGCCACTCGCGCACGATGACGGTGTGGAACACGACCCCGCTCAGAGCGCCGGCGACGGTGACGACGGCGAGCACCACCACCCACTTGACCGTTTCGGCGGAGTTGCCGGCGACGATGCCGGTATCGATGGCCCGACCGACGATCCACGGGCCGAGAGTCTGCGGCACCATCCAGATCAGTGCGACGAACAGGCCGAACCAGAAGAGCCGGCCCTGCTGCACCACCATCCAGCGCAGGAAGGCGCGCGGGCTTCGCGTGTCTGGCTCATCGCCCGCACGCCCGGTATCGGTGTAGGCCCGGATGTCGGGCGGGAAGTCTCGCATGGCTGATCAAGAGTAGGCGGGATGACCGACACTCCCCAATCGCTTTTCTCC
>JBBSTU010000087.1:0-15165 GCA_038235595.1 Actinomycetales bacterium
ACCGTCGAACACGGCCAAGCCGGCCAAACCCACTCCGGCGGTCCGGATCCTCATGCAGGCCGGCGACACCGGGAGCACCGTGCGCTCTCTCCAGGCCCGCCTGCGTCAGATCGGCTGGTTCACCGGCGACGTCTCGAACCTCTACGGAAGCAGAACCACGGCATCCGTTCGCGGGTTCCAGGCCAAGCGCGGGTTCGATGCCACCGGAAAGGTCGACGAGACGACCTACAACCGGCTGCTGTCGATGACCCGTCGACCCACCTCGGACGAGCTGGCCAACGTCAAGCCCAAGCCGGTGGAGCCCAAGCCGGCAGCCCCGAAGCCGGCGACACCGAAACCCCAGCCGACCGGCATCACCTGGGACCAGGACCCTCGGTGCCTGACCGGCCGGGTGATGTGCGTCAGCAAGTCGACCAGCGTGCTGACGTGGGTCATCGACGGCAAGCCTCAGTACCAGTTCACCGTGCGGTTCGGCAGCGCCGACCTGCCCACCCGCGAGGGCGTCTTCTCGGTCTATCGCAAGGCGCGGGAGATCCGCTCGAACATCGACCAGTCGCTGATGCCCTACACCATGTTCTTCTCCGGCGGCGAGGCCGTGCACTACTCCCCCAACTTCGCCCGCGTCGGCTACGCGGGCAACTCGCACGGCTGCGTCAACGTGCGCGACTTCAACGGCATCGCCCGCCTCTACGCGGCCGTCAACCTCGGCGACAAGGTCGTCGTCCACTGGTGAGGCCGGCAACCCTGCGGTCGTAGGCTGACGGGAGTCACCCCGAGGCCCTGACGACATGGAGGCACCGTGCTCAAAGTTGGTTGGAAGGCATCCGCCGAGCAGTTCGGCCCACGAGAGCTGGTCACGTATGCCGCCCAGGCCGAGCACCTGGGGCTCGACTCGGTGTTCATCTCCGACCACTTCCAGCCGTGGCGTCATCGCGACGGTCACGCCCCGTTCGCCATGTCGTGGCTGGCCGCCGTGGGCGAACGCACCGAGCGGGTGCAGCTCGGCACGTCGGTGATGACCCCCACGTTCCGCTACAACCCCGCGGTCGTCGCCCAGGCGTTCGGCACGCTGGGGGCGCTCAACCCCGGCCGGGTCGTGCTCGGCATCGGCACGGGCGAGGCCCTCAACGAGGTCGCGGTCGGAGCCGCCGGCTCCCCGTGGCCCGAGTTCAAGGAGCGCTTCGCCCGACTGCGCGAGGCGGTCGCGTTGATGCGCGAGCTGTGGACGCAGGAGCGGGTCACCTTCGAGGGTGACTACTTCCGCACCCATGACGCGACCATCTACGACCGGCCCGACCAGCCCGTGCCGATCTATGTCGCAGCCGGTGGGCCCCTGGTGGCCCGCTACGCCGGTCGAAGTGGCGACGGGTTCATCTGCACGTCCGGGAAGGGTCGCGAGCTCTACGAGGAGAAGCTGCTGCCCGCGGTCGACGAGGGACTGGCGAAGTCGGGGCGCACCCGTGATGACATCGACAAGATGATCGAGATCAAGCTCTCCTACGACCGCGACCACGACGAGGCGGTGCACAACTGCCGGTTCTGGGCCCCGCTGTCGTTGACTGCCGAGCAGAAGCACGGTGTGCACGACCCCGTCGAGATGGAACGGCTCGCCGACGAGCTGAGCGACGAGCAGATCGCCTCCCGTTGGATCGTGGCGAGCGATCCGGCCGCCGTGGTCGAGCAGATCAGGCCCTACGTCGACTGGGGCTTCAACCACCTCGTCATCCACGCGCCGGGCCACGACCAGGCCCGGTTTCTCGACCAGTTCTCGGCCGACGTGCTCCCGGGCCTGCGCGAGCTCACCTGACCGCTCGCCGCATCCGCCCCGACGGTCCCTCGACCCGCCCGGGCCAAGACGCCCGAGGGAGCCCCGCCACCGACGTCTCATCGGGAGCTCGGGTGGGTACGGGATCAGCATGAGCGAATCGAACACACCTTCGAACGAGACCACCCCCACCGACGAGGCCGGCGCCGCGCCCAGCGGCGACGTGATCGGCGGCACGAGCGGTGACGGGGCCATCAAGGACACCGACGACTGGGTGACCGGCGACGAGCCGATGACCGGCGCCCAGCGCAGCTACCTCGAGACCTTGGCGCGGGAGGCGGGCGAGACGTTGTCGGCCGACCTGACCAAGGCACAGGCCTCGGAACACATCGACCGGCTGCAGAGCGCCACCGGCCGCGGCGCCAGCTCCTGACCGAGTCGAAGGTCGAACCGTAGACCCACGTCCACGCCAGGAGCAGCGGTCGCCGTCAGGTGGCGCGCCCGATCCGGGCGTGCTGGCGCCCGGACGCCTCGACGGGACCGAAGGCCGCGGCAAGACCGATGGGTGTCATGTCGACGTAGAGGCTCTCGGCCGACCCGGCGGGTACGGCGTACGTCTCGTGCCAGATCCCCACCGCTCCACCCGACCCCTTGCTGCGACGGTAGAAGTCGAGCCAGGCCGGGCGGTGGTGGCGTTCTGGCGCGTGGGCGTAGGCGTAGATGTCCTCGACGCTTCGCCAGTACTGCACGAGTGTCGGGCCGCCGAGGGCCACCAGGGTGCGATGCGAGAGAAACCCCGGGTGCGGGCCCTCCCCCCGCTCGGCTGCCGCCTTGGCCGTGTACAGCTCGGTGATCATCGGGCCCATGGCCGCGAACGTGGGCATCCACAGGTCAGGACGCCACGGGCGGTTGACGCGCAGCCCGATGAGAAAGACGGCGAGGTCACCGTTGTGGCCGTGCGTGTGGCTCTGGTGTTCCGCCATGCCAAGCTCCTTAAGGTCTGCGACTATCCAATGGTGGACACTGCTACTATCCAAAAGCAAGGAGGTGGCCGTGAAGGTCTCTGAGCTGGCGGCGAGGTCCGGCGTGACGATCGCATCCGTCAAGTACTACATCCGCATCGGACTGCTCCATCCGGGGGTCGCCCAGAGCGCGACTCGGGCAGAGTACGACGACTCCCACCTCGAGCGGGTCCGGCTCGTTCGAACCCTCGTCGATGTCGGTGGCCTGTCCATCGAGCGGATCAGCGAGGTCGTGGCGGCGCTCGACAACCCCCCGGCGAGCCGCCACGAGCTGCTCGGCACCGCGCACGAGGTGCTGCGTGACCGCGACCGCCCTCCGACTTCGGCATCGGCCCAACGGCTCGTCGACGGCGTCGTGCCGGCGTGCCTGCCCTCATCCGACCCCCGTGACGGGGGCCGTTCCCCCGCCACGCTCACCCTCGACCAGGCCGTCACGGTCGCCGAGTCAGCGGGCTGGCCGATCACGGCCGAGACACTGACGAGCTGGGGTGAGGCGATGCGCGCGGTCGCCCAGGTCGATGTCGTGGCCGACCTCGCCGACGCCACTCCCGCGGAGGCCCTGCGTTACGCCATCATCGGCAACGTGATCACCGACCCCATCCTCATCGCGCTGCGCCGAGTCGCGCAGGAGCGCCTCAGCTCGGAGCGGTTCGGCGTCGCCGATCCTCCGCTGTGACGAGCCCGCGGCGGGCGGATGCCGGTCACGTGTTGACGTAGGGCCGGGCCTCGAGAATCTTCGACAGCGCCTTCGTTCGCTCCGCAGTCCACCCGGGCGGCTGGGTGACCGCCCCCCACGAGCTGAGGTTGGCGGTGGCCGAGTAGAGGTGCCCCTTGCCCATCGGGATGTTGCCGGCGCCGGGAAGGTCGAGCAAGGTCTGCCACATCGTCACGACGGGGAACCAGTCCATTCGCGGGCTGACATCGGGCCCACGCTGGCCGGGGAAGAGCCATTCCGGCTCGGCGAAGGCCATCTTCGTGGAGAAGAAGACGATCGGGTCGCTCGCGTGCTGCAGGTAGACCAGACGGGTGGGCCCCCACGTGCCGGTCGTTCGGTCGAGGCCGCCCTGCTCGTTGGCGAAGCGTACCGTTCGGCCGTTCTCGTAGATCGGCAGGGATGCCGGGCTGCCCGGGTCACGCTCGGCCGTCAGTCGCTGGTGCAGCGGGTTCACGAACGGAGGGCCCACCATGAGGGCGCCGTCGATCGGCTCGTTGACGATGTTGACCGACTCGAGGATGCTCTCCACCCCGAAGGAGCCCAACGACAACCCGTAGAGGTAGAGCTTGGGGCGGCTCCCTTCGGGCAGGGAGGCCCAGTACTGGTGCACGGTCGCGAAGACCACCTGCGAGGTCTCCTTGACGGCTGCCTGGTCGGCGAGCAGCGAGATCCAGCTCGGCAGGAACGAGTACTGCACCCCGGCGATCGCGGTGTCGCCGTTCCAGGCGAACTCAAGCGGATCGACGCCGTTGCTGTCGAGGAACCCTGTGCCCGTTGTCGTGGCCACGACCAGCACCTTGCGGTCGAAGGCCCCCGACCGCTTCAGCTCGGCCAGCAACAGGTCGGCTCGCCCCTGCAGCGACTCGGCGCCCTGCAGGCCTACGTAGACCCGCACGGGCTCCTTGGCGCCGCCACCGTTGGCCTGGTTGAGCTCGGCGACCGTCGGGCCGCCACCGACGAAGTACCGCCCTTGGCGGCCCAGGGAGTCCCACGACGAGAGCGACTGGGGGCTGCCCGAACGCTCGGGCACCTGGGGCCGGGTCATGTCTTCGGTCACCCTCGTGTCATTGGGCGCGAAGGTGGCGTTGGCGGCGGCGAAGAACCCGTTGACGAGCACTCCCGTCAGCAGCGACCAGATGACGACGAGCAGCACGGCGGTGCCGGTGACCGCGGCGACGCGCCGTGGCAGGCGGCGGCCGAGCCAACGGAAGACGGTGCGAAAGAGCAGGCGCAGACTGCGTGAGACCACGAGCACGAGAGCCGCGACCACCACGGTCACCACGATGACGACCGGCCAGATCGTCGGCGACGTCGGCTCCATGCCGTAGAGGTTGCGGATCTCGTTCTGCCAGCCGACGAACCGCCAGCCCGAGAACACCGCCGCCAGCACCCCGAGCGTCACGAGCAGGGGAACGAGAACCGCGCGCCAGCGTCCGGCGACGACCGGGATGCCGAGGTACTCCCAGAGCGCCTGTGCCCCGGCGCCCGCCCCGTAGCCGATCAATACGGTGACCCCGGAGGTGACGCCCTGGATGACCGCGTCACGGGGGAGCAGTGAGGGCTGCAGCGAAAGGCTGAAGAACCAGGCGGCGACCGTGACGCCGACGCCCGAGAACGAGAGCTGGAAGACCCGGTTGGGTTCGCCCAACCGCGGGCGCCACCAGGAAGGGCCACCGCCCGACGGGGGCGTGGAGCCGGCATCCGGCACCGCTTCGGGCGCGTCGGGAGATGACACCGTGACCGACATGACTGCTCCTGACCCACGACCGAACTGGCGTGTTCGAAGCATAGAGCGCGGGATGTCACCCCACGGGCTCGTCACCGGCGACTCGCAGAGTCTCGCCAAGAACCAGTCGCGAGGTGGTGGCCGAGACGACTCAGGCCCGGATCCTCGTGGATCCGGGCCCGTTGGTGTCTGGTAGCCCCGACGGGATTCGAACCCGCGCTACCGCCTTGAGAGGGCGGCGTGCTAGGCCGCTACACAACGGGGCCCTAGCGGCACCGGGCGAACCCGGCACAGGAGAAAACCTTACCGGCAGGGAAAGGGATTCTCCGAATCGGCTCGACCGGCATCCTCTGCAATGCCCGTCGTGCCAAAGCTGGGGTACCAGGACTCGAACCTAGAATGACGGAACCAGAAACCGTTGTGTTGCCAATTACACCATACCCCAAGGGTTTTCACGCCGAGCTTGCCCAAGGGCTGGCTGCGGGTGAACCGAGTTGGAATACTACCGGTCGTCGACCCTGGCCCCAAATCGGTCGGCCACCGACCGGGTTCACGCGGCGCGCAACGCCGCGGTCAGCTGGTGCAGGCTCGTGACCCGGGTCACGTTCTCATCGGTGCCCCGGTCGGCTCGATCGAGCCACACCGCGCGGAGCCCGGCGTCGCGGGCGCCCAGCACGTCCCAGGCGAGGCTGTCGCCCACGCAGACGCAGGCCGAAGCGGGCGTGTCGACCCGCCGGCAGGCCTCGAGGTACATGCGGGGGTCGGGCTTGCCGAACCCCAGGGTGTCGGTCGTGACCACCGCGTCGAAGGCGTCGAGCAGGCCCAGCGCCTCGAGCTTGAGGGTGGTCGGAGCCGCCGCGGAGTTGGTGATCAGCGCGACCGGCAGACGCAGTGCCCGTGCGACGTCGAGCAGGTCGGGCACGTCCTCGAAGAGGCGCTGCGCCCCCCTGAAAGCGGGGTCGTAAGCCTTGGCGTAGCGGGCCAGGGCACCCCCCGGCGTCGCGACCCCGAACGCTCGAGCCACCTCCTCGATGCGTCCCACGCGCATGTCGTCGAACCGCACCTCCCCCGAGGCGTAGCGCGGGAACCACCGTTCCGGGTCCTCGTAGTAGCGCACCGCCATCGCCGCATGGTGGGCCGCGTGGTCGGGCCACAAGGCACCCAGCGCAACGCTTCCGGCGGTCACCATCGCGGCGCGGGTGTCGACGATCGTGTCGTCGACATCGAGCAGCAGCGCGCGGATGCCGGCCAGCTCGTTGGCGAGCCGACCCTGGCTCACCGGGCTCATCGCCCCTCCCCCAGCCCGAAGAACGGCAACGCCGCGTCGACGCACTCGAGCGTGGTCGTGCCGGCCGCGCGCCCGGCCCGCCAGGCGTCACGCTCGAGCCGCACGTGCTGCAGCACCTCACCGCTGTGCGGCAGCACCGACGTGTGGGTCGCGTGGTAGCCGAGCGACTGCGACACCCCGAGCGAGGCGGCGTTCGCCGTCACGGCCGAGCTGATGGCGGCCTCGGCGCCCAACGGGCCGAACGCGAGGTCGAGCACGGCAGCACGCATCTGGCGACCGAGCCCGCGACCTCGCTCGCCCGGCACGAGCCACGACGAGGAGTCGACCGTGTGGTCGGTGAGGTAGTCCGGGCCCTCCAGCCACTGCACCCCGATGACCTCCCCGGCACGGCGCACCACGAAGGGCAGCATCCAGTCGCTGGGTGACCAGAGGCCCAGCGCCCTCCAGTAGCCCTGCATGACGACCGCTCGCCGGTTCGCCTCGCGGCCCAGGCCGGCATAGGTGGTGGCGTGCGGGTTGAGGTCGAGGTCGGCAGGCAGCAGCGAGAGCACGAGGGGCAGGTCGGGCTCGGCCATCGCGGTCAGGGCGAGATCCGGTGTTGTGAGGCGGATGCCGTGCAGCGGCCAGAGATGCTCCACGCCGGTGGCTGTCAGAGTGAGTCGCGAAGGGCCCGGAGGCGAGCCAGGGTGGAGGTCTTGCCGAGGATCTCCATCGACTCGAAGAGGGGCGGCGAGATGCGGGCTCCGGAGACTGCCGTGCGAAGCGGCCCGAACGCGAAGCGGGGCTTGATGCCCAAGCCCTCCACGATGGCCGTGCGCAGCGCCGCCTCGATGGCGGTGGCGTTCCATCCGCTCCCGGTGCCGAGCACACCGGTTCCGTGGTCGTCGATGTCGCCGAGCACGTGCACGGCGGCGTCGAGGACGGCGCCCGAGTCGTCTTTCAGCTGGGCTCGCGCGTCGTCGTCGATCGCGAGCTGGTCGTCGGCGACGAAGAAGGGCCGCACCAGGGCGGGGGCCTCGGTGAGCAGCGCCATCCGGGTCTGGATGAGCGCGGCGACCGCTTCGAGGCGCCCGAGCTCGCCGAGCGACGGGTGGCTCGAGAGCACGTCGTCGGCCTCGAGGTAGGGCAGCAGCCGCGAGGCGAACTCGCCGACGGGCAGTGACCGGATGTGAACGCCGTTCAGCCACTCCAGCTTCTTGAGGTCGAAGATCGGCCCGATCGGGTTGACCTTCGACCAGTCGAAGGTCTGGCTGAACTCCTTGAACGAGAACACCTCGACGTCGTTGCCCTCCGCGTCTTGCTGCGGCGGATAGGCAAGCAGGGCAAGAAAGTTCACGAGCGCCTCGGGAAGGTAGCCCTGCTCGCGGAACCAGGTCAGCCGGGCCGCCGGGTTCTTGCGCTTGGAGATCTTCGACTTGTCGGCGTTGCGCAGCAGGGGCATGTGGGCGAACTTCGGCGGCTCGAGCCCGAGCCAGCGGTAGAGCAGCAGGTGCTTGGGGGTCGAGCTGATCCACTCCTCGCCCCGCACGACGTGCGTGATGCCCATCTCGTGGTCGTCGACGACCACGGCGAGGTGGTAGGTCGGAAAGCCGTCGCCCTTGAGGATCACCTGGTCGTCGGGCCGAGGCGCCGACACCTTGCCGCGGATGACGTCGTCGAACACGAGGGGTGGGTCGACGGGAATCAGCATGCGCACCACGGGGGTCTCGTTGAACCCGGGCAGGGCCGCCCGCTCGTCGCGGGTCTTGCCGACGCACAACCGGTCGTAGCCAGTGGGCTGCTTCGTCTTCTGCTGCATCTCACGCATCTGCGCGAGCCGCTCGGTCGAACACCAGCAGTGGTAGGCGAACCCTTCGGCGAGCAGCTTCTCGACGTAGGGGCGATAGGTGTCGAGCCGCTCCGACTGACGGTAGGGCGCGAACGGCCCACCGATGTCGGGACCCTCGTCCCAGAACAGCCCGAGCCAGCCGAGCGTGTCGTAGAGCTGCGCCTCGCTGTCCTCACGGAACCGGGCCCGGTCGGTGTCCTCGACGCGGAGCACGAACTGCCCGCCCTGCTGGCGCGCGAAGGCGAGGTTGAACAGCGACATGTAGGCCGTGCCCACGTGCGGGTCACCGGTCGGCGAGGGGGCGACTCGGAGGCGAACGGCTCCCTGCCCGTCTGAGGTCGACACGCGCGGCGTGGGGGCCGGGCGCACCTCGACCGCACTCCCGTCGTCTCCGTCACTCCCGTCGCGAACGGTGGTGGGCGGCATCCGGGCGTCGTCGTTCGTCTCACTCATGGTGGCGCCAGCCTATCGGCCGACCCGGCGACCCCGTGGCCTCAGCGACGCACGAAGGTGTTGGTCAGCGAACCGATGCCCTCGATCTTGACGGTGACCTGCTGACCCGCGTCGACGAGGCCGACGCCGGCGGGGGTGCCGGTCAGGATGACGTCGCCGGGCAGCAGGGTGAAGGCGGCCGACGCGTACTCGATGATCTTGGCGATGCCGTGGATCATGTCGGCGGTCGTGCCGTCCTGCTTCACCTCGCCGTCGAGCGTGGTCAGGATAGACAGGTCGGCCGTGTCGAGCTCGGTCTCGATCCAGGGCCCGAGTGGGCAGCTGGTGTCGAAGCCCTTCGCCCGGGCCCACTGACCGTCGCTGCGCTGCCAGTCGCGAGCCGTGACGTCGTTGGCGATGGTGTAGCCGTAGATGCACTCGGCGGCGTTCTCGGCCTTCACGCCCTTGGTGATCGTCCTGATGACGACCGCGAGCTCACCCTCGTACGAGATCTCGTCGCTGCCGGCAGGCAGCACCACCGGGTCGAAGGGGCCGACCACCGAGGTGTTCGGCTTGAAGAACATCAGCGGTTCCTTCGGCGCCTCACCGCCCATCTCCTTCGCGTGTTCGGCATAGTTCTTGCCGATCGCCACGACCTTCGACCGCGGGATCACCGGGGCGAGCAGCCGCGCGTCCTCGAGCATGACGGGGCCCTCCCCCGACGGCTTGAAGCCGATGTAGAGGGGGTCGCCGGCGAGCGGCGTGATCACCTCGCTGCCGGGGTCGCCCTGGACGATGCCGTATGCCGGGTCGTCCCCGGTCGTGTACCTCGCGATTCGCACGCGCCCCACCCTACGGCGACGGTGAGGCCCGCCGTCCGGTGAGGCCTCCGGTATCCGGTGCGCGTCTGGCACCGATCACGCGTCGCAGGTGTCAGGTGCACAGCCAGTCGTGCGGCTGGCACCTCTCTGCGGTCGGAGGTGTCAGACGCACAGGGCCTTGACCGGCGTCGACTCTGGTGTAGATCGCCGACCGGCTTGGTCGGTGCTCAGGTAGGTGGACGCGTCGGGTCACTGCCGCCGTCGCCGTCGCCGTCGCCGTCGCCGCCGCCGTCGCTGCGGTCACTGCGTCGCTCGGGCGGTTCGACCACGACCTGGCCGCGGTAGGCGGAGAGCCGCTGCAGCAGTGCGTCGACTTCCGCGTTGGCGTAACGGTCATGCGAGTCTCGGACCTCGCTCCGCTTGCCGTAGAGGGCGTCGGCCTCGTCGAGCAGCAGCACGGCCCCGGTCTGCTCCGCCTCCGCGAAGACCGCGTCGAGGTTGGCCGAGGTCTCACGCTGGAACGTCGACAGCAGAGCCGCCACGTCGATGCGGCGCACGGAGACCGATCGCTCCCCGGCCAGCTGCTCCGCCAGCTCGGCGACCGGCGGGGTGACCCGCTGCCAGGGCCCGGTGCTCAGCGTGAGCGACTCCACGACGATGCCGGTCTCGAGGTCGGGGGCGACCGTGTAGGCGGCCACCCAGCAGTCGGGCAGTAGGTAGTTCACGGTCAGTCCGTCGGAGGTGTCGACGAGAGCCAGCTCGACCATCTTTCGCAGCGCCGGCCCTCGGGCCCAGAGGTCGAACGCCAGGTCTTCGCTGACGCCGCGAGTGACCGTGACCGAGTCGGTGTCGGAGCGACCCGGAGCGTGGAAGGTGGCGCCGGTGCCGCCGTCGTGGAAGGTGATCACGTCGGTCGCGGAGCGCAGGGCGGTGATGGTGCTGACACCGCTGATGGTCTGGCCGTCCCAGCTGACGGCCCCCGAGAAGTTCCTCATCGGCCGATCCTCCTCGCGCGTCGCCGCGCGGGCAACCATCGTGTCGGGGTTTGCGCCACGCCATCGATGGGGTCGCAGGATGCCGGGCATCTACGTGGAGAACGACAGTCGAGGCGGGCCTCGACGAGGTCTGGCAGGCCACTCAGCAGCCGGACTCGACAGTTTCGGCCGCGAGACCCTCACGTTCGTGCGCACCTTAGAGCTCTCCCCCACGCTGCGCCGGCGGTTCGACGCCACGTTGGTCAGCCATCCGGCATCCGGCCACGTGGTCGACTACCTCGGCACCCACCAGCACCTCGCGGTCGACCTCGACGTCAGCGTCGACGACCACGGCGCCCTGCACATCTCCTCGGGCGAGCAGCGGTTTCGCGAGGGGCCAGCGTCTTCACGATCGACGTGGCCGTGGTGAACGAGCGCTTCGGCGCCCGGTTCGGCTACCGCGGCACGTTCACCTGCGCGTGGCCCGAGACCGACGTGGTGCCGCAGGCGGTCAAGCCAGTGCCGGAGGAACGCCGGCGCTGAGCGCCGCGCGCGCGACCGGCCCCTGCCGTCGTCACCTACCCTCGTGGGGTGAAGACGCTGACCGAGCCGACGTGGCGGGCCGCCACCGTCGCGCACGAGGCGCGGGTCGATGCGGCGACGGCGGCGCACCTCGAGCGGCGGGGCGACGGTCGCAAGCATCCGGTCGAGGACTTCCTCTTCACCTACTACGCCTTCAAGCCGTCGCAGCTGCGGCGGTGGCACCCGGGAGCGCGCGTCGGCCTGGAGTCGGGCGCAGCCGCCCCTCAACGGGACTGGCGACATTACGAACTGGTCGATGGTGTCGCCCAGGTCGACGTGGCCGGCTTTGTCGCGGCGCGGGGCGACACCCTGCGGTTCGTGCGCGACCTGCTGACGCAGACGTCCGGCCGACCGGGACGCTTCGGCTGTTTCGGGCTGCACGAGTGGGCGATGGTCTACCAGCAGACGCCGGCCGACGTGCGCCACGCCGACTGGCCGTTGCGCCTCGGCGCCGCCGGAACGGATGCCGTCGTCGAGAGCCACCAGATCGCCTGCTCGCACTTCGACGCCTTCCGCTTCTTCACTCCCCCAGCCGTGCCGCGCAACGCGCTGTCGCCGACGCGGGCCGGCCAGGCGGCATCCGAGCAGCCGGGCTGTCTGCACGCCGGGATGGACCTCTACAAGTGGGCCCACAAGCTCGTGCCCGCCGTGCCGAGCGAGCTGGTCATGGACTGCTTCGATCTGGCGCGGGCGATTCGCTCGCTCGATATGCGCGCGGCGCCCTACGACCTGCGCGAGCTCGGCTACGAGCCACTGCTCATCGAGACGCCCGAAGGCAAAGCGCAGTACGCCGCAGAGCAGCGCACCTTTGCAGCCCAGGGACAGACGCTGCGGGCCCGCCTGCTCGAGGCGATCGCCATCGTTGACTCGATCGTGACGACGTGACCGACGCCGACGACCTGCGTCGCGTTGCCATGTCGCTGCCCCACGTCGAGGAGGTCGCCAGTGAAGGCTTCGACTTCCGGGTGGGTGGGAAGGGCTTTGTGTGGTCGTACCCCGAGCGTCGGCCGGGTCAGAGGCGCCTGATCCGCACCGACATCGCCGTGCTCTTCGTCGGCGACGAGGCCGAGAAGCAGGCCCTGCTTCTCGGCGAACCCGACATCTTCTTCACGACACCCAGCTACGACGGTTCGCCGCTGGTGATGGTGCGGCTGACCGAACTGAACCAAACCCGCCTCACCGAGCTGGTGACCGATGCCTGGCAGATGCGGGCACCGGCCGAAACGGTTGCCGACCGCGACGCGCCAAGCTGACCGGGACGGTGCGGGCCAGTCGCCACGCCTGGTCGTTCTCGCGGACGGATGCCGCCCGGGGGAGGTCAGCGGCATCCGCCTGTTCTCGACGACGACTGTACGAGAGCCGTGTGGTGAAGGCGCGTCTTTCCGCCCAGAAAGGGCTACCTGCGGGTCGGCCACTTTCACTCTCATGCCGATGAGCGGACGTTCAAGGGCGGTGGCTGGTGTTGACGCAGATGTACAACTCAGCGTTCCCAGCAGGTATTGTAGGCGCCATGAGTGAGATCACCGTCACTGATGCTCGAGCACGGTTGGCCGATGTCGTGGATGCTGCGCGCGTAGGTCACGACCCGGTCTATCTGACCCGACGCGGACAGCGGGTGGCCGCGGTGATCGACGCCGACGACCTCGACCGTCTGATCGCCTCCGCCGAGGACCTGGCCGACATCGAAGCCGCCAAGGCCGCCAGGGCCGAGATCGCCGACGGTGATGCCACGATTCCGTGGCAGCAGGTCAAGGCGGACCTCGGGCTGGCATGACGCACCGGGTCGAGGTCGCGCCGGCGGTAGTACGTCAACTGCGCAAGCTCGACCCTCCCGCCAGACGGCGGGTCCAAGCAGCCATCGAGCTTCTCGCCGATCAGCCGCGGCCGAGCGGGGCCAAGAAGCTGGTCGGGGGTGAGGGCGAGTGGCGGGTCCGGACCGGCGACTACCGAATCGTCTACGAGGTCCACGATGACGTGCTGGTCGTCCTCGTAGTCGCCGTCGGCCACCGACGCGACATCTACGAACGTCGCTGATGAACGACCGGTCCCGCCGCGGATAGGGCGCCCGATGGTAACCGGTGTGCGGACGTCGGCAGTGGCGGCCTTGGACTCCGCGATACCGCCGGGCGGTTGTCCGGCCCGAGGCGATCAGGCTTCTGATCTGACGGTTCTGCGCCAAGGTACAGCGACTCAGGACTTTCGGACCTCGAGCTTCACGCCGTCCTGCGCCCGGGTGAAGGTGCGATTGCCCACCGGCGCCTCAAGCCGCAGGTAGTCACCCGCCGTCACTCCGTCGGTCCCGACGCCAGCGCACCCTTCGTTCGGACCTACGGTGCGGACCTTCACCTGGCTCACGACGACCTCGGTAGGCGATTCTGTGGCAATGACGAGGGCTTGGCCCACGCAATAGCCCGTCGCGTGCCAAGGGAACACGACCATGACGGATCGCTGGTCAGCACGCTCCTCCGGCGCCAAAACGTACAGCGGAGTGATTTGCGTGGAGTACTCTTGGGCGCTCTTCAGGCGCGCCACCCCACTCGCCACCGCTATCACCAAGATCAGAAGCACTGCGGAGCCGCCGGTCCACCACACCCTCCGGCGCATGCCAGACCCCCCAATTTACGAAGCTCCGCGTTGCTTCGATGTTAGAGCTCGGCATTGGTCGTATAACAAGTTCCACTCATCAGCGTGAGGCGTTTAGCGTCAAGGGCTGGGCGGGTGCCGGTGTCCAGTCCTGTCGTCTGTCCCTGCATAGCGGTAATCGAGCTGTGCTCGGCAGCGTGTGATCGGGTTGTGTCGACGACGGGACGGGGCTGCCTGTGATGAGCGACGAGATACCGGTGGGTTCTCAATGCCGCGGAAGGCTGGCCCCGCCCCAGCTCTGGGGCGCGTCCGTGCGCTGGGCGGTGGACGCGAATCGGGTTATGCCGCAGCGACCTCCAACCCGTGGGTGCCGTGGGCAGTAACGTCCGGGTCCCAGGCCCGCTGATGGACGATCACCGCGTACAACTGACGCAGGATCGCTGCAGCGACCGCGGTCTGGGCCTGGGTGGGCGTGAGCTTGTTGGTCTCCCGGGTGGTCAGGTGCCGGTAGCGGGCGGCGTACACCCGGTTGGTTTGCAGGCATCCCCACACCGCCCGCCAGGCGGCGACGCGCAGCCCGGGACGGCCGGCGCCGGTCAGGCGGGCCCTGCCGGTGAAGGTGCCGGACATCCGCTCCCGCGGGGCCAGGCCGGCGTGCTTGACGACCGCGCGGGCACTGGTGAAGCGGTGCAAGTCGCCGGTCTCGGCAAGGATCGCTGCCGCCCCGACCGGGGAGAGCCCATCGATGCTGGTGGCCAGGGCGGTCAGGCCCAGTTCGTCCAGGACGGCCACCATCCGGGCCTCGGTCGCGGCCTGGTTGGCCCTGGCCTGGTCCCAGTCCGACAGGGTCCACCCGAGCCGTTCGAACGCCCCGGGCCGGTGTGCGGTCACCCCGGCCGGGTCGGACAGCGCCGTGAACAGTTGGCGGACGATCCGCAGGCACGGCCGGACCCGGCCGCGGCGAACGATCTCCTTACGCACCGTGCGCTCGAACCGGGCTACTCCGGAAGTTGTCAAGGTGTGTGAGACATCAGGCGGCTGAGGAAGTGTGGGAAGTGGTGCTCGTTTCGATGGTGGGTTTGGGATGGTTGATCCACGCCTTCACGGGCATGGTCGGGATGGCCGGCCGTCCGTGGCGGAACCGCTCGGGGTGGGCCTGGTAGGTCTGATCCAGGACGGTTTGACGGTGGGCGGCGATAGCCCGCCAGGTGCCGTCGTGGACACTCGCTGGGGTGTGTAGGCCGATGCCGGAATGACGGTGGTGGTGGTTGTAGTAGTCGACGAAGGTGGCCATGACGCCGCGCGCGTCGGCCAGAGAGCCGAACCGGTCAGGGAAGGCGGGGCAGTACTTCACGGTCTTGAACAACGCCTCGGAGTACGGGTTGTCGTTCGAGGTGTGCGGCCGGGACAGCGACCGGGTGATGTGGCA
>JBBSTU010000088.1:0-15120 GCA_038235595.1 Actinomycetales bacterium
CTTCACGGTTGCCGGCGCCGAGCTGCTCGACGACGTCGGTGACGACGCGCGCGTTGGCGGTGGCGGTGGTGGCCAGCACCGGAGTGCGGTCGGGCAACGTCGTGAGCAGATCGCGGATGCGGCGGTAGTCGGGCCGGAAGTCATGGCCCCAGTCGCTGATGCAGTGCGCCTCGTCGACGACGAGCAGCCCGCACGTCTGCGCCAGGGTCGGCAGCTGCTCGTCGCGGAACCGGGGGTTGTTGAGACGTTCGGGGCTGACGAGCAGCACGTCGACCTCGCCTCGGGCCAGGGCGGCCGAGACCGTGGCCCACTCCTCGGCGTTGGTGGAGTTGAGGGTGACGGCCCGGATGCCGGCCCGCTCGGCTGCCCCGATCTGGTCACGCATCAGGGCCAGGAGGGGGCTGACGATCACGGTCGGCCCGGCGCCCTCGGCCCGCCGCAGTGCGGTCGCCACGAAGTAGACGGCCGACTTGCCCCATCCGGTGCGCTGCACCACGAGCACCCGTCGGCGGCCCTCGACGAGCTCGCTGATCGCCTCGAGCTGCCCGTCACGGAAGTCGACGTCGTCGCGCCCGACCAACCGCCGCAACGCGGTCGTGGCGCGCTCGCGCAGCTCGGGGTCGGGCGCCTGGTCGGTGGCGGGTCCGGTCACGGCGGGGGAGACGGTCATGAGGCCAACCTACGTGGGGCCTCTGTCGGGGCGGTCCGGCATCCGGCCGTTGTGGACGGGCGCGGACAGCGGGCGGGGGGTGTGGACGGGCGGTGCGAGGATGGGGCCCATGAGCGATGACGCCGCTGACGCCACTGACCGCGCCGCCGAAGCCCCGAGGCCGTATGCCGCGCACGTGGCCCTGCGGTGGTCAGACATGGACGCGTACGCGCACATCAACAACGTGCAGTTCCTGCGGCTGCTCGAGGACGCTCGCGTCATCGGGTTCCGCGACTGGTTCGGGGGCCAGGACGCCGGGCAGCGCACGCTGCTCGACGAAGGGGTGCTCGTGTCGCGGCACGAGATCGAGTACCGCAGGCCGTTGGGGTTTCGGCACGAGCCGGTGGAGATCCAGATGTGGGTCTCCCGGGTCGGCGGGGCCGGGTTCGACGTGGCGTACATCGTCACCGACCCGGCCGGGATGGCCGCCGGCCAAGACGGTGGAGACGGTGGCGGCGGTGGCGGCGGCATCGTGTACGCGGTGGCCGAGACCGAGCTGGCCCTCTACGACTTCACCTCGCAGACGCCCCGACGCATGCGCGACCACGAGCGCGAGTCGGTGCGCGCACACATGGGCGGACCCGCCCCGTTCCGCCGACGTCGCAGGTGAACCGCCGATGAGCACCATCGACTTCGGCGACGAGCACGCGCTCGCCGACTTTGCGACCTTCGTCGGTCGCGCCCGACAGGTGCGCGCCGATGGTGCGGTGCGCCTGCAGGTGATCGGTGGCCTGCTGCTGTCCACGGTCGCGGTGCTCGACGGCTCCGGTCTGATGGGCGAGGGGGCTGTGCTCGGCCTGCGCGTGGTGCCGGTGGCTGCGACCGATGACCTCGACGCCACGGTCTCGTTCGCGTCGATCGGTGACCGCCTGGCGCGCGGAGGCTCGGCCGTGCTGCCCGTCCCCCCGGTCACGGTCAGCGTGCCGTGGGCCGGGTTGGCGCCGCCTCGTGGAGGCTGGGAGCCGGTGGGTTCACTGCCCTGCTCCGAGGTGGACACCATTGCCAGACAGGGCATCTCGGCGGTCGCCGAAGGCAGCCCCGCGACGGCGGGAGGGCCGGCCGTCGAGGCGTTGCGTCGGCGGGTGTGGGGGGCGATGAGCGACACGCGCCCACCGATCGTCGCCGGTCTGGCGCTGGGAGCGCACGTGCTCGGCTTCACGGTGGCGGGCTCCGCGGCATCCGTCTCGGCGAACGGGCGGTGGACGCGGCTCAGCACGTCGCAGGGGCACGTGCTCGTGCGTTGATCCCCGTGGCGCGCAGCGAGGGCCGGGCTAGCAGGTGCCGGTCCAGGCTCCGCGCTCGGTCAGGACGCGCTTGAGCACGTCGATGCGGTCGCTGACGAGACCGTCGACGCCCAGGTCGAGCAGCCGTGTCATCTCAGCGGGATCGTCAATGGTCCAGACGTGCACCTGGCGGCCGGCGTGGTGGGCCGCCTGGACGAACGACTCCGTCACCAGGTCGAGCTGCCGACCCGCGACGCGTACCGTCGCCGGCACCTGCAGCACGTCGGCGGGGGTGTGCAGCAGGCGGCTCAGGGATGCCGGTGAGAACCGCAGGAGGGCGGTACCGGCCGCCCCGGCCGCCGTGGCCACCGACCCCTTGGCCAGTGCACGGAACTGCGACAGGTGACGTTGCTGGAAAGAGCCGACGCAGATCAGGTCGTGCATGGCGTACCGCTCGATCAGCTGCCACAGCGGGCCCGCCGTGCCGCGAGCCTTGAGGTCGACGTTGAGGTAGGTGCCCGGGAAGGCCTCGATGATGTCGGTGAGCAGCGCCACCCCCTCGCTCCGCTCGGCGCCGAGCCGCGCTCGGCTCACCTCGCTCCACGGTAGGTCTCGGATCAGGCCCTTCCGGTCGGTCACCCGGTCGAGGCGAACATCGTGGAAGGCCACGACCCTCCCGTCGCGGGTGAGGTGCACGTCGGTCTCGAGGTGGGTGTAGCCGAGACCGACGGCGTTGCCGAACGCGGTCAGCGTGTTCTCGAGGCCCACGTTCGGCGGATACAGCGAGCCACCCCGGTGCGCCAGCGCCACCGGCGTGTGGTCGAGGTAGGGCCGAGCTGTGCTCACCCTGCGACCCTATGCGGCCCAACGCCGGACCTATGCCTGACCTGTGCCAGAGACCCACCGACATTGCCGCCCAACCTGTGAGAACTCGCCAGTAGCTCTGACACCGTTTCAGGTCAGAGTGCCTGATCTCGGATTCGGCTCAGCCCGCCACTGGTAGGCACTACCCGCCGCGTCGATGGTGGAGATGAGGGGAGGGACGCGATCGTGGACCAGCTCCAGCCCGAGCGCCTGAGGAGTGGTGCCACGGGCAGTGACCAGCATCGTGAGGTCATCGACCATCCACATCACGGCCGAAGTTCGCTCAGCGAGGAAGTCATAGATGGTCCAGGGGAGCGTCTCGGTGATGTCGCCGACGGCGATGTCGGTGCCCACGTCAGGAAAGGCATTCGTGGCGCTGGCCCCCCTGTCCTGCCCGAAGTCGAGGCTGAGACCTTTGTGGGACTCGGTGAACGCAGCGCCATCCATACCCCGGAGCAGGGCCGAAACCTGCTCGAAAGGGAGGTCGATGTTGATCATCCAACCTGACATGTCACACCCTTCTTTCGATGGTGCGCCCACCGCGCAGGATGACCCGAACCACCTCGATCTTTCCACGACCGCCGTCAACCGCAGGGGCGGAGCCGTAGCGGCGCAGAGCGTTGTCAACCGCGCCGAGAATATCTCGGGAGGTCAGTCCTGACTGCGTGGCATCGACGAGGATGCGCGACGACTGGGTACCGCCTCTTCTGATGGCGGTCACCAACGTGCTGGTGCTGCTACCCGACAGTGCCTTGAACTCCCAACGCTCACCGTCGAGGCGTACATCGGGAGAGGTCCCCGTGCCGGTGGCGTGGATGAACTCGATGCGGTGGCCTGCGTGCATGAGCCGCTCCGCAGTGTCGATCTCGTGCTGCTTCAGGTGATCGACCTCGAAGCGGTCCAAGCTGCCGCCGGTGAGGGGGTCGTAGACGAACTGAGAGCCGTGGGCCAAGGCGCGCAGCGGCGGGGCGAGGTTCAGCGGTGTCGGGTCGGGTCGACCCTGAACGGCGCGCACCGCGGCGTCGATCTCGGTCACCCTCGCGAGCAGTACCGAGCCGGCGGTCGGCAGAGGGGTAAGGCGGTTCGTGCCGCTCTTGAGCAGCACCTTGAGCGATTCGGGACCCATCGCCGTCGTGGAGCGGATGCCGTTGAGTAGCCCGGTGAGAGCCGCGGTGCGTTGTTCGTTCGCCAACGACTGCTTCAGCTCGACGTCGGATCGCACCATCGAGATGGCCAGCTTCTCGAAGTCGCCCTTGGTGCTCCTGTCGACGACCAGGGCCTTGACGTGGTCTCTGAGCTCTTTCGTTCCCTTTCTCAGGGCCACCACGAAGTTGGTGGCCTCGGCGAGGTTGCTCCACATCGAGGCGTTGAGCGCGTCCTGCCTGCGCGCCAGCCCGATGACGCCCACGAGGCTGAGGCGTCGAAGAACGCCATCCGCTGGATGCCGTCGTCGACCGAGAGCCCACTGACCGCGTCGGCTCTGGCGTCGGCGACCGAGCCGGTCATCAGCCGCTGGTAGTTCTGCGCCGGCGCCTTCGGGCCTGCCGAGAAGTCGGTCGACACAGCGAACGAGCCCACCAGGTTGCTCAGCTCGCCGACGCTGAGCACCGGTTGGAAGACGCCACCGACCGGGCTGGCGTACTCGTCGCTGTCGATGGCCAGACCCGGGGTGTTCAACGCCCTCGTCACGTTGGCGTGCATCGCCAGCGCCCATTCGACGGCCTGGTTCTCGACGGCAGCCGTATTGCGCTCGTACTGTCGCGTGGTCGAAACGCCCTGCTGCGCGAAGCCGCTCACCCGGCCGACCTCGGCCATCACCTTGCCGCGCAGGGTGGCCGCCAGCTCGCTGCCGCCGACAGACGAATCCCTCAGCAGCCGGGCGAGGTCGTCGGTGGTGGCCAGGTGCAGGTCGTTCTCGGTGGCCGGGCCGTTCGCGTTGTAGGTCACGAAGCGCCGGGCCAGGTAAGCAGCCACGGAAATCGGACGGCCGCGGGTGTCGGTCAGGGCGCCGCCGTCGAACGTGCCGTTCAGCAGCTCGCGCTGGGCCTCCGGGTCATCTCTCACCTCCGAGAGGAGCACATGCAGGGCGTCGCCGGAGTGGTTTGCGTCGTCGAAGAACGAGCTGAACTGGTCGCTGCCGTGAGGAGCGATGGTCGTGCCGTGCCGGCGCCACCCGTCGTCGTCGCGAGTCTCGGCGACCTCGGCTCGGGCGGCGGCGGTCACGAGCCGCTGCAGGAAGCCGGGGGCGATGGTGCCGGCCCATCCAGAGCGTCGGGCTCCGGTCACCAGCTGCCCCATCAGCCAGTACCCGGCGTAACGGTCGCCACCGGTGGAGTCGGTCACCTCGCCCCCGAGGGACGCGACCACGCTGTCACGAAGCAGGGCGGAGCTCGAGTCGACCAGCCGGTCGGTGCGCGGGTCGAGATCGGCGGGGGCGGGTTGGGTGGCCGTCAGCAGCAACCGGCCCAACAGCCCGGTGACATGGTGACGGTTCTCGGCACTGACGGGGGAGTCACGTCGTGACAGCTCGGCCAGCAGGCTCTGGATGCCGTTCACGCCGAGCTCGTCGACCACGACCTGGGCGTACACGGGGTCGTCGGCTCGGCCCCGCATCAGGACGAGCCGGGCGAGCAGATCGGTCAGGTCGGCGGGTGGCGACGCATTCGAGTCGAGCGCAGACACCGGTTGCACGGCTCGCCTGAGCATCGCGGCGTCGCCCAGGGCGAGCCGTCGCGAGCGAGCGACCGCCGCTGCGCCCTCGGCGAACGTCATCCCGGCGAAGAGCCGCTCACGCAGGGCGGAGCCGGTCGGCTCGGCCCGGTTCGGGAAGGTGCGGTTGCTCGCCGCCTCGACCACCCGCGCCGCCGCTGCGGCTGCCGCGCGCAGCACGTCGACCTGCTGGGCGTGCTGCGACGACAACCGCGACTTCACGGCCTCGTGCTCCTGGGTCAACAGGATGACGGCGTGCACCGACGCCACGTCGATGACGACCTGGGCGCGGGTGGTCACGACCGCCTGGGTGTGTGCGGCCATCTCGTCGTTCCACTGCCGTTGCAAGCCCGCCACGGCGCTGCGCACCAGCTCGAGAGTGGCGGCGTAGCGAGCCAGGGCGTCAGCGGCTGCCGTCAGTGCTTGGAGCACCCGGGCGGCCCGGCCCACCAGTACCGTCGACTCGGCGACTGCGGTGTCGGCCGCCACGCCGGCCCAGACCTCAGGCAGCCGTAGCGCCATGACCCCGTGCATCAGCGGGGTACCTCGTGCTTCCGCCTCGATGCCCCGCAGAATGCGTGCCCGAGTGCGGAGCAGCGCAGGGTCGCCCGATGGCATCGGCAGGGCGGTGCTTCCGGCCACGGCCATTCCGGACGGCGACGACGGGAGGCTCACCCGGCGCCCTCGAAGCCGACCATGGCCGAGAAGGCCATTGCGACCCCGAACTGCGTCTCGCCCTCGCTGTCGACGACGAGGTCGAGGTCACCACCGAGAGCGGCAGCCGCGTCGGCGACCGCGTGCAACGAGCCGACGTGCACGACCCGGAATCGTTCGAGGGCCCGCAGCAGCCCGTCGGCGTCGGTGTCGACGGCCCCCTTAGCCGACGAGACCTGACCGAGAGTGAGGTGGCGCAGCCGCGGAACGTCGCGGGGTCGGCCGCGAGGGATCGGCGCACCTGCGACACGCCGACGTCATCGATGCGGTAACGAGCCATGCACCGACCGTAAGAGATCCCGCCGACCCGTCTCGGGCGTTGTCCACAGGGTCGGGAGACGGCTCAGTCAAGGCGCCCGACGAAGGTGAACGCCCTGACCTGCCAGCGGGACTCGTCAGACCCAGCGAGCCCAGACCGTCGTGTCGGTCGGCACACCGGCCTCGCCCAGCGGCCCCGAGGCCACGATGACCTCACAGCCTGGCGGAAGCATCACGGGGGTCTCCCCGAGGTTCGCGACCACGAGCAGGCGATCACGCCCTTGGGCGTCGTTGACGAAGGCGACGACGGTCTCGTCGTAGCCCGCGACGAAGCTGAGCGAGCCCGTGCCGAGCGAGAGGTCGCGTCGGGCGGCCAGCAGCGAGCGGTACAGCTCGAGGGTGGAGCCGGCCACCCCCTCCTGACGGTCGACCGCGTAGCGGTCGTAGCTCGCGGGTTGCGGCAGCCAGATGGCCTCGCCCGGGCCGAAGCCCAGGCTCGGGGCGCCGCCGACCCACGGCAGTGGCACCCGGCATCCGTCTCGACCGATCTCCTGCCCGTCGGTGCGCCTGAAGGTGGGGTCCTGGCGGACCTGGTGCGGCAGGTCGGTCGAGTCGGGCACACCGAGCTCCTCACCCTGGTAGAGGTAGGCGCTGCCCGGCAGCGCCAGCATGAGCGCGGTCGCGGCCCGGGCCCGCTGCAGCCCGAGCGCCTCGTCGGGCTGGGGGTCGTCAGCCGAGATGCCGTTCGGTACCCGGTGCCCCGGTGCGTAGCCGAGCCGGGTGGCGTGTCGCACCACGTCGTGGTTCGACAGCACCCAGGTCGACGGGGCGCCCACGGAGTCGGCCGCGCGGAGGGAGCTCTGGATGACCGACGTAAGGTCTGGTGCCCGCCACGGAGTCTGGAGGAAGTCGAAGTTGAAGGCCTGGTGCATCTCGTCGGGCCGCACGTAGAGCACCGCCCGCGACTGCGGCTCGACCCACGCCTCGGCGCACAGGATGCGGTCGGGTTCGCCGTAACCGTCGAGCACCCGGCGCCAGGCGCGGTACACCTCGTGCACGCCTTCCTGGTCCCAGTAGGGGGTGTCGACCCGGTGGTCGTCAGCGTCGTCAGCGTCGTCCGCGTCGTCAGCGTCGTCAGCGTCGTCACCTTCGTCACCTTCGTCACTGTCAGCGGCACCATCGGCGTCGCTCACCGTGTCACTCTTCGTGTCGCTCTTCGTGTCGCCGAGCATGGTCGTGCGCTCCTGCGCGTCGGGGAGGCCCTCGGCCTTGATCAGCCCGTGCGCGACATCGACGCGAAAGCCGTCGACCCCGCGGTCGAGCCAGAAGCGCAGCACCGACTCGAACTCGGCTCGCACCGTGGGGTGCTCCCAGTTGAAGTCAGGCTGCTTGGGGTCGAACAGGTGCAGATACCACTGTCCGGCCCGTCCGTCGCCCTCTGTGATGCGGGTCCACGCGGGTCCGCCGAAGACCGACTGCCAGTTGTTCGGCGGCAGCTCGCCCGTGTCGCCCGCGCCCTCCCGGAACATGTAGAGGTCGCGTTCTGCGCTGCCGGGAGCCGCCGCCAAGGCCGCCTGGAACCACGCGTGCTCGTCGGAGCTGTGGTTGGGCACCAGGTCGACGATGACCCGCAGGCCGAGCTCGCCGGCCCGCTCGAGGAGCGCGTCGGCGTCGGCGAGGGTGCCGAAGAGCGGGTCGACGTCGCGGTAGTCGGCGACGTCGTAGCCGGCATCCGCCTGGGGTGAGGTGTAGAACGGCGAGAGCCAGATGGCGTCGACCCCCAGCCGGCTCAGGTGCTCGAGCCGTGACGTGATGCCGGGCAGGTCACCGATGCCGTCGCCGTTGCTGTCGGCCCACGAGCGCGGGTAGATCTGGTAGATCACGGCCTGACGCCACCACGCCGCGTCGGGTCCGGCGCCGTGGTGGGTCACCACGGCCGACTCGCGAACGGTGGCGCCGCCCGACGGGTCGGGGAGCGGGGCGGTCGAGGGTGTGGTCAGGTCCACGGCTGATTGCGTCACGGGCCACTATCGTTCCGCATTGACCGTAAAAATCCAAAGCGGATTTGCAAGAAGTTGCAGACAGCGCCATGGAGGCTGACCGGCTGTCGGCGTCGGTTGGTAGGAAGGGGCGATGAACAAGGGCTTCGTCGTTCCGTACGCCACTGAGCGAGAGTTCGCCGCCCTCGCTCAGCTCGGGGAGGAGCGCGGGTGGGACGGCGTGTTCGGCTGGGAGGCGGTCTACGGCGTCGACGCCTGGGTGCAGCTCGGTGCAGCGGCCATGGTCACCGAGACGATCCGCCTCGGCACCCTGCTGACCCCGGCCTCACGCCATCGACCGTGGGACCTCGCGTCGGCGGTCGGCTCCGTCGATCGCATCAGCGGTGGCCGGGTCACCATGTCGGTCGGTCTCGGCGCCCTGCACCCAGGATGGACCGCGTTCGAGCCCGACGAGGGGCGGTCGGCGCGCGCGAGGAAGCTCGACGAGTCGCTGGCGATCTACGCCGGCCTCCTGAGCGGAGCGGGCACCTTCACGTACACCGGCGAGCACTACAGCGCCGGCCCCAACGACTTCCTGCTGCCGCCCGACCCGCCGCAGCGACCGCATCCGCCGGTCTGGGTCGTCGCGGCGCCAACCCCCGGCGGAGGCCGACAGCGCTCGCTCGAACGCGCGGCCCGCTGGCAGGGCGTCATCCCTGCCATCCAGCCGCCCGACGAGGGGGCACCGAAGACCGTGGCGGCCTTCGCGGCGGTCATCGAGCCCGTGCGGGCCCTGCGCGCCGACCTCGGTCTTCCGTGGGAGGGCTATGACGTCGTGATCGAGGCCGACTCCTACGGGGGCTTCACCTCTCTCGAGCCGGCGGGATACGACGCGTGGGCGCAGGCGGGCGCCACCTGGTGGGTCGAGAGCTGGTGGGACGTGCCGCGCGGCCGTGATGGCCTCGAGATGGTGCGCCGCCGGGTGGCGGCCGGCCCGCCCACGCAGTGAGGGCGCGGGCGGGCCTCGTCGAGACGAGAGCGTCGTCAGCGTGGCCCTCGGTGGCCACCCATTCCGATGACGCCGGCCCTGGCCGCCTTCTTGACGGCATCCGCCTCGGCCTGGGTGAGCTTGCCGTCCGTGACGGCCTGAGCGAGGCGGTCGTCGAATGCCTTGGTGCGATCGGCCTCGGCTGCTGTTCGCAGCTCGGTGAACGCCGCCTTCACCTTGGCGGTGTCGATGCCCAGCTTGCCCGCCAGCCGGGTGGCGAGCTCGTTGTCGCGGGCGCTCGGGTCGGGCTTGGTGGCCCCGTCGGGCTTGACGCCGTCGGCCGGCTTCATCTGCTCGCGCACCGCGGTCAGCGCTGTCTGAAGCGTGGGCTGGTCGACGCCGAGCCTGGTCGCGAGCGATGACAGTTCGATTCCGGGGCCCATGCCGCCCCCGTGTCGACCGCCCGGGCCGTGACCGGCACGAGACGAGGTTGCGGCGGCATCCCCCGAGCTCTGGGTCGACGTGGACGTCGGGGTCGGGGTGGTCGTGTCGGCCTGGGCGGCGCCCGAGACACCGAACCCGATCGCGGCGGCGGCGGCGGTCGCGGCCGCCAAGCCCACGGCCTTCTTCTTCAAAGTCATCGACATGGTTGGGGTTTCCTCACCGCTGCGGCCCGGCCCCTCTTGGGCTCGAGTCCTGACACCCTCGACGATGCCCACCCCACCTGTCCGCAACGGCAGGCCCAGCCTGTGGGTTGCTGTGAACCCTGGGACGCCGCGGGCTCAGACGGTGCCGTCAGGCCCGGGTGTGTTCACGAGCGAGTAGGCCGCTCGAGTGAGGTAGTCGCGAAGCCGGTCGTCGTCGTCGGGCGAGAGGGCCAGGGTGTCGAGGGCGTTCAACATGTGCAGCAGCCAGCGGTCGCGCATGTCGGGCGTGACGGCATACGGCACGTGTCGCATGCGCAGGCGGGGGTGACCACGCTGGTCGGAGTAGGTCGTCGGGCCGCCCCAGTACTGCTCGAGGAACATCCGCAGACGCTCTTCGGCAGGGCCGAGGTCGGCTTCGGGGTAGAGCCCGCGAAGCACCTCGTCGTCGGCCACGCCGCGGTAGAACTCGTGGACGAGCTTGCTGAAGGCGCGGTGGCCACCGAAGTCGTCGTAGTAGGTCACCGGGCCAGTCTCCCAGAGCGGCCCTGCCTCACTTCGCCGGGCCGGGTCCGAAGGGTGGGATCACCGGAGGTGTCCGCACTCCGGCCGCGTCGAGGGCGAGCTTGATGCGCTCGCGCATCTCCCGTTGCACGCCGAAGTGCTGCTGGGCCACGGTCTTCGCCACGACCCGGATGGTCGTCGCCCCGTTGGCGACCGACTCGACGCCGACCACCTCGGGCACCTCGAGCAGCCGCTCGGACCACGGCTCATCGGCGTCCATCGCGGTGACCACGCCCCGGATGATGTCCATGGCGGCGTCGACGTTCTCGTCGTAGGCGATGGCCACGTCGAGCAGGGCGGTCGACCAGCCCTGAGACCTGTTGCCGATACGCACGACCTCACCGTTGCGCACGTACCAGGAGACGCCCTGGGCATCGCGCAGCTGCGTCACGCGCAGCGAGACGTTCTCGACGGTGCCGACCACCTCACCGGTGTCGATGACATCGCCCACGCCGTACTGGTCCTCCACGATCATGAAGACACCGGAGAGAAAGTCCTTGACGAGGCTCTGCGCCCCGAAGGCCAGGGCCACTCCACCGACTCCCGCCGAGGCGAGCATCGGTCCGAGCGGGATGCCGACGATCGACAGGATCGTCAGGCCCGCCACCCCGAACACGACGAACGTGGTGATGCTGCGCAGCAACGCGCCCATCGTCTGGGTGCGTTGGGTGTGCCGTTCGCTCGCCATCCCGGCGGCCGCCAGAGCCCGGCCGGCACCAGGTATCCCCGCCAGCCGCGTGGCGTGCCGGCTCGTCGTGGCCTGCACGACCCGCCTGATGGCCCGGTGCACCGCCCACCGGGCGACCACCGAGACAACGAGGACGATCAGGATGGAGACCGGGGCGCCGACCAGCCAGCTGACGAAACCGTCCATGCTCAGCGCCGGGATCGCCGGGACCGCCGCCGGCATCTTTCCCTCAACCCTGGGCGTCGCGGGCCTGGGCCTGCAGGGCGCGCGAGATCGTGTCGCGGTTCTCAGCCACGGTTCGCACGAGGCCGGGAGCGGCGTCTTTGTGATCGGCCAGCCAGGCGTCGGAGGCCTCCTTCAGCGAGGCGCTGGCCAGCGAGAAGGGGTAGAAGCCGCCGACGACGCGCTCGCCGATTGCGGCGCTTCGCGTCGCCCAGGCTTCGACCGCCACGGCGTGGTAGCGCTCGATGTACGGCTCGAGCAGCGACAGGTCGCAGCTGCGTCGGAACCCCGCGCTGACGGCCTCGACCATCTGGTTCGAGAGCACGTTCGCCTCCACGGCCTCCGCCCAGGCCTGGGCCTTGGCCTCGGCCGTCGGGCGAGCGGCCAGCGCCTCGTGGGCGCGCTCCTTGCCGGTCGAGGTGCGGTCACGCCCCAGCTCGGCCTCGATCTGTGTGTCGTCGGCCGCGCCGATGGCGGCGAGCGCCTTGACCAGGGTCCACCGCAGCTCGGTGTCGATCTCGAGACCGGGCAGCACGTCGTCACCGGAGAGCAAGGCCCGCAGGCGTGCCTCGGCGCTCAGATCGCACGTGCCGTCGGCCCACGCCTCCACCAGCTGGAACTGCGCGTCGCTCCCGGGTTCGGCAGCCAGCGCCAGGTCATGCAGCGATGAGGTCAGCAGCGCTGCGGTCTCGTCGCGGTGGGCCGGGGCCGTGTAGAGGCGGGCCGCCGTCGAGAGCTGGCCGATGAGCACCCCCAGCATGGTGGAGTCGTTCTCGCCGGGCCGGGTCTCGAGCACGAAGCGCACGAAGTCACGAGCCGACATCTCGGCGTCGCGGGTCATGTCCCAGGTGGCGCCGAGCACGAGGGAACGGGGGAGGGAGTGGGTGAAGCCCCGTGGCAGGCGCAGCGCGGTCGCGAGCGACCGCTCGTCGAGGCGGATCTTGGCGTAGGCGAGGTCGTCGTCGTTGATGAGCAGCAGGTCGGGCTGGGCCACTCCGACGAGCGCCGCGATCTCGGTGCGCGCACCGGCGATGTCGACCTCGTCGTAGCCCACCCGCTCGAGCACTTCTCCGTGCTCGCCCGGCCGAGCGGCATACCGCCCGATGCCCAGGCGATGCGGGCGCAGGGTGGGGTGCGCGTCGCTCGCCGTCTGGCTGATCGCGAACGAGGTGTACCGGCCGTCGGCGCCGACCTCGAAGACCGGCCGCAGCGTGTTGACGCCCGCGGTCTCGAGCCAGAGCCGGCTCCACTCGGTCAGCTCGCGCCCGGATGCCGTCTCGAGCTCGCCGAGCAGGTCGGCGAGCGTCGTGTTCTGCCAGGCGTGCTTGCGGAAGTACTCGCGAAGGGCGGCGACAAAGGGCTCACGACCGACGTAGGCGACGAGCTGCTTGAGCACCGACGCGCCCTTGGCGTAGGTGATGCCGTCGAAGTTCACCTCGACATCCTCGAGGTGGCGCATGTCGGCCGCGATCGGGTGGGTGGAGCTGAGCTGGTCCTGCGCGTAGGCCCAGGCCTTCTCGGACGTGCCGAACGTGGTCCAGGCGCTCGACCACTGCGTCGCCTCGGCCTGGCAGGTCGTCGAGGCCCACTCGGCGAACGACTCGTTGAGCCAGAGGTCGTCCCACCACTTCATCGTCACGAGGTTGCCGAACCACATGTGCGCGAGCTCGTGCAGGATGGTCAGGGCGCGACGCTCGATCTTGGCGTCGGAGACCTTCGAGCGGAAGACGTAGGCCTCCACGAAGGTCACCGCGCCGGCGTTCTCCATCGCCCCCATGTTGTACTCAGGGGTGAAGATCTGGTCGTACTTCTCGAACGGGTAAGGCTGGTCGAACTCCCGCTCGAAGAACGCGAAGCCCTTCTTGGTGGCGTCGAAGATGTTGTCGGCGTCGAGGTACTGGGTGAGCGACCGGCGGCAGAACACCCCGAGCGGCACGGTGCCTGCTCTGGTCTCCACCTCGTCGCGCACCTCGTCGTAGGGCCCCGCGATGAGCGCAGTGATGTAGGAGGAGATGCGCTTCGTCGGCGAGAACGCCCACGCCGCGCGCTCGACGCCCTCGGCCACCCCGGCCGGCACCGGCTCGGGCGTGAGGGAGTTCGAGATCACCTTCCAGTGCGCGGGAGCGGTCACCGTGAACCGGAAGCTGGCCTTGAGGTCGGGCTGCTCGAAGACGCTGTAGACGCGCCGGGAGTCAGGCACCTCGAACTGGGTGTAGAGGTAGACCTCGTTGTCGACGGGGTCGACGAATCGGTGCAGCCCCTCGCCGGTGTTCGTGTAGGCGCCGGTGGCCTGCACCGTGAGCTCGTTCTCAGCGGTCAGCCCGGCCAGGGCGATGCGCGAGTCGGCGAAGGCGGATGCGGGGTCGATCGCCTTGCCGTTGAGGGTGATCGACTCGACCGACGCGGCAATGAGATCGATGAAGCTGTCGGCGCCGGGCTCGGAGCAGGTGAACCGCACCGTGGTGACGGTCTCGAACGTGGTCGGGCCCGTCGTGAGGTCAAGGCGCACGTCGTAGTCGTCGACGCGCAGGAGGCCGGCCCGGGTGGCGGCCTCGCAGCGGGTCAGGTTCTTGCCGGGCACGGGGGTTCCTCTCGCTGACAATGGTGGTGTCGACAACGGGTCACCCGTGGTGAGGACGGCGCCGTCGCGGTGGTCATCCTCGCACGGACGCGGCGTCGGCCCGGCATCCCGAGCGCGGCCGGTCGCCCCGTCATCAGCACGCGCACCAGGGCAGTGCAATGATGAAGGACATGGCTGATGAGCAGACGTCCGTGGAGTTGTGGTTCGACCCGGTGTGCCCGTGGGCATGGATGACCTCGCGGTGGCTCATGGAGGTCGAGCGTCAGCGCGACATCGCGGTGACCTGGTCGGTGATGAGCCTGGCGGTGCTGAACGAGGGCCGCGAGCTCGACTCCGACTACCGCGACCTGATGGATCGGGCCTGGGGCCCGGTGCGGGTCATCATCGCGGCCCGGGAGCAGCACGGGCAAGGAGTCGTCAAAAAGCTCTACGACGCGTTCGGCACGCGGGTCCACCTCGGCGAGAACCAGGACATGGATGTGGTGATCAAGGAGGGGCTCGACGAGGTCGGCCTCCCGGCCGAGCTGGCCGGGGCCGCCCATGTCGATGACTACGACGCGTTGCTGCGAGCCAGCCACGATCGCGGCATCAGTCTCGTGGGCGACGAGGTGGGGACTCCCGTGATCTCGGTCGACGGCGTGGCCTTCTTCGGGCCGGTCGTGACCCCCGCCCCGAAGGGCCAGGCCGCCCTCGACCTCTTCGACGGCTGCGTGCTCGTGGCCGGCACTCCCGGCTTCTACGAGCTGAAGAGAACCCGAACCAAGGGTCCCGACTTCTCCTGACCCTGGATCGACCGAGAGGACCGACATGCGCATCCACATCGGCGGTGACCACGCAGCCTTCGAGCTGCATCACGTGCTCGTCGAGCACCTGCAGCAGCAGGGTCACGACGTCGTAGACCACGGGCCGTTCGAGTACGACGACCAGGACGACTACCCCGTCTACGTGCTGCGTGCGGCCGAGGCCGTGGCCGCCGA
>JBBSTU010000089.1:0-15107 GCA_038235595.1 Actinomycetales bacterium
AAGACCTCCACGGTGGGGGCGCCCTGGTACGTCGTTCCCGCCGACCGTAAGTGGTATGCCCGCCTCGCGGTTCAGCAGCTGCTGCTCGAGGCTCTGCGCGCCATGGACCTCCAGTGGCCGGCGGCCGACTTCGACGTCGAGGCCGAGAAGGCGCGGCTGGCTGAGAGCTGATCGGGTGGTCCACCGTCGCCCGGGTCAGCCCGTTCGTGCGATGAGCTCGGATGCCGCTGACGCCAGGTCGGTGGTGAGGGTGCCGAAGGTGTGTCCGTGGGCGCCGACCACGCGGGCCGCCACGAACGCGTCAGCGACGGCGGCGGGGGAGTGCTCCACCACCAACGCACCCTGCAAAGCGATGGCCAGGGCCTCGACCGTTCGGCGAGCCTCGAACGCCGCTGACGGCGACGTGGGGTCAAGTGAGCGGGCCTGCTGCAGCGCCGATTCGGTGAACCTGTCGAGCTCGTTGCTACGGCCACGCACCCGGTGCAGCTCGGCGGTGAGCGACTCCAGAGCCGCCGGATCGCGAGACAGGGCGCGGATCACGTCGAGGGCGTTGACGTTGCCCGACCCCTCCCAGATCGAGTTGAGCGGGGCCTCGCGGTAGAGACGGGCGAGGCCGTTCTCCTCCACATAGCCGTTCCCGCCCAGGCATTCGAGGGCCTCCGCCACGAGGGGCGCGGTGCGCTTGCAGACCCAGAACTTGCCCAGGGCCACGCCCAGGCGGGCCAGGTCGGTCTCGCCACGGTCGAACGCCTGCGCCAGTCGCATGCCCAGCAGCGTGGCCGCCTCGGCCTCAAGGGAGAGGTCGGCAAGCACGTTGCGCATGAGCGGCTGGTCGACGAGCAGGGCCCCGAAGGCGAAGCGGTTCCGCGCGTGATGGACCGCGCGCGACACGGCATCCCGCATGGTCGCCGTCGAGCCGAGCACACAGTCGAGCCGGGTCGCCCCGACCATGTCGATGATGGTGCGCACGCCGCGCCCTTCGTCGCCGAGACGGCTACCCCAGGTGTCGTCGAGCTCCACCTCGCTCGAGGCGTTCGACCGGTTGCCGAGCTTGTCCTTGAGCCGTTGCAACGCGAACGGGTTTCGCGAGCCGTCGTCGAGTGTCCGGGGCACCACGAAGCAGGTCAGCCCACCGGGCGCCTGGGCCAGCACAAGGAACAGGTCGCTCATCGGTGCCGAGCAGAACCACTTGTGACCGGTGAGTCGGTAGGCCTCTCCCGGCACCGGCCCCTCGGTCACCGCCAGCGCCCGGGTGAGGTTGGCCCGCACGTCGGAGCCACCCTGCTTCTCGGTCATCCCCATCCCGGCCAGGGCGCCGGTCTTCGCCGTGACCGGGATCATCCGGGGGTCGTACTCGCGGCTGGCGAGAGGTGGGAGCCAGCGGGCGGAGAGCGTCTCGTCGTGACGGATCGCCGACCCGGCCGCGTAGGTCATCGACACCGGGCACAGGTGGCCGGCCTCGACCCGTGACCAGAGCATGAACGCCGCGGCGCGTCGTGAGTGCGCGCCGGTGTCAGGTGGCGCTGTCCACGGGCCGGCGGTGAGGCCGGCCCCGACCGACTGAGCCAGCAGCCAGTGCCAGGCGGGGTGGAACTCGACCTCGTCGACCCGGTTGCCGCGGGCGTCGAAGGCGTGCAGCACGGGCGGATGGGCGTCGGCGAGACGACCCTGCTCCTGTGCGGAGGCCGAGCCCGCCAGACGGCCCCAGCGCACGAGCTCGGGGGAGGGTTCGCCGCCGCCGCGGCGCAGGGCCTCGAGCAGGGCAGGGTCGTCGGCGAGCAGGTCACGCCCGCTGAAGGGCGGGGGCTGGTTGTGGGGGTGGGAGGTGCTCACCCCTGTGACTGTAGGACGCCGCGGCCAGGTGTCGTCCCACCGTCGGGTGCAGGAGCGCCCCCGTGTGCCTGCGGACGGATAGCCTTCGGAGCAATGACTCTGAAGAGCCGCGGTCGCGCTGTCCTCGAGCGCATCCCGGGCGGGATGCCGGTCGCTCGGTTGACGCTGCACACCTTCAACGTCTGCCTCGACTACCGGGTGACGGGTCTGGCCGCGGAGGCGGCGTTCTTCATGCTGCTCTCGCTGCCACCCCTGGTGCTCGGACTGTTCGGCGCCGTCGGGTTCGTCGGCAGCCTGCTGGGGCCTGACACTGTGCAGCAGGTCATCGAGCACATCCGCGCCTACGCGTCCCAGTTCCTCACCGACTCGACCATCGTCGACATCCTGCTGCCGACGATCCAGGACGTGCTGAAGACGGGCCGGGCCGAGCTGGTCTCGATCGGCTTCCTGCTGTCGCTGTGGTCTGGCTCGCGCGCCCTCAACGTGTTCGTCGACACCATCTCGATCATGTACGGGCAGAAGGACGTCCGCGGGATCGTGCACATGAGAGCCCTCAGCCTCGCGCTCTACACGCTGGGCATGGTCGTCATCATCGTGGTGCTGCCACTCGTGCTCATCGGGCCCGAGCTCATCGGAGACTGGTTGCCCGACCAGCTCGGCTTCGTGACGATCGTCTACTGGCCGTTCGTGGTGCTGCTCAGCATCTCCGGGCTCACCACGCTCTACCACATCGCCACACCGCGGCGCGGCTCGTGGTGGCGTGACACCCCGGGCGCCCTGCTCGCGCTCGCGATCTGGCTGCTCGCGTCGGTCGTGGTGCGGATGGCGCTCGAGGCCTCCCTCGGAGGCTCGACCATCTACGGACCCCTCAGCACCCCCATCGTGCTGCTCATCTGGCTGTATACGCTCGCCATCGCGATCCTCATCGGGGCCGGCCTCAACGCGGCGACCCGCATCGTGTGGCCGGTCGAGCTTCACGAGGGTCTGAGTGAGCGCATCTGGGCTCGGGTGCGGGCCGTGTTTGTGGCTCCCGACGGCCCGACCGGCGCCGAGCCTCCTACCGGGGAGCAGACCAACGATCGCGCCGCCGAGGTCAACCCGGCGGCGCTGGTGGACGATCCCGAGACCCGTCAGCGGGCCCGGGACCAGCAGTTCGCCAAGCTCGAGCGGTCGGCCCTGGCGGAGGCCATCGAACGAGAGCTCGCGCACGGACTGCGCGGGTCCAAGGACGCCGACGAACGCTGACGAACGGTGAGGATCGCTGAGCTTCGAGCTCCGCGACGACACCCCGGCACCGGGTTTGGTGTCTCGTCGGGTGATCGGCTAATGTCGACCTCGCACCGAGCGGAGCAGTTACGCCGCTGGTGTTTCCGCGGACATAGCTCAGTTGGTAGAGCGCAACCTTGCCAAGGTTGAGGTCGCCGGTTCGAGCCCGGTTGTCCGCTCGGAGGCAAATCGAGCACGACCTTGCCGACACGGTGGAGTGGCCGAGAGGCGAGGCAGCGGCCTGCAAAGCCGCGTACACGGGTTCAAATCCCGTCTCCACCTCGAACAGCACCACCTGGTTGACGCTTGGGCGATTGGCGCAGCGGTAGCGCGCTTCCCTGACACGGAAGAGGTCACTGGTTCGATCCCAGTATCGCCCACCACCAAGATGGCCCCTGACCTGCGGAAGCGCAGATCAGGGGCCATTGCTGTGCACCAGCCACAACAAGCTCGCCCCCCGCTTCGCGACGAGTTCGGTTCACCCCTGTGCGGGCCTCTTTGCGGCGGTGACCGTGTTGTTGGTGGGCGAAGCGGTGGCGGTCGAAGTGTGGGTGGTGGCCTTGGCGGACAGCCACGACAAGACACGCGGCAGCTCACGGTCCCACGTGGTGAAGTTGTGACCGCCGTTCTGCTCGACCAGCAGAGTCACCTGCATCGGCTGCCTCACCAGTTTTACGAACTGCATGGTCGCCCCGAAACCCTGCCCGTCGCTGTCTTCGGCTCGGCCGATCGTCACGAACAGGGAGGCCGGTGGTGCGACATAGTGCTCCAGCCGCCATCGCAGGTCGTTCTCGTGTTGGCGAGCCAACGAACCATCGAACAGGTCGCCAGCCGTACCTCCGTTGAGGGCGTGATAGTAGCCCGACAAGGACACCCCACCGGCGTAGATGCTCGGGTGCAGCATGGTCAGCTTGGCGGCGCAGTAGCCGCCGGTGGAGTCTCCGATCACGCCCCAGTGGCCCGGCTGCACCCGAAACGCGTGCTGTGCGGCTTCGGTCAGGTCGGTGGAGAGAAACGTCTCTGCCTGGGGGCCCCGGGGCACATCGGTGCACTCCGTGTCACGAGGTGGGGCCACGGTGGAGGAGAGCATCACGTAGATCATCGGCTTGGCCTTGCCCGCCCGCACCAGATCCAGCGCCGCCTTCGGATAGTTCATCCGGGATATCAGGTTCAGTGACGAACCGGGGTAGCCGGTCATCACCTCTACTGCCGGGAACCGGCGGTGAGCGAACGCAGGCTGGAAGTACTGCGGGGGCAGGTACACGTTCGCGGGAGCCGCCAGCTTCGAGCGGAAGCCGGTGATCTGCACCGCGACAACCTGTCCTTGGGTGTTCCGCTGCGCCGGGGTGTTCCAGTCGGTGTCGCCCGTGACCTGCATGCGGCTGGTGGCCGGGCCCAGGGTGGTCTGCGCGTGGCGAGGGCTCATGGCGGCACTCGGGGTGGCGCCATACGTCGTGACCGTCGGGCTGGCCGTCTGGCCGAACAGGCCACCCCACGAGGTGTAGAACTGGCCGTAGTCGTTGGCCAGTACCCCGACCAGCGCGACCGTTACCAGCTGCCCGACCAGCAACATCCCCAGCCGGGTCGACTGACGCGCCACCCGCGGACCACGCAGGCGGTTCCAGCTCCACACCGTCACGACTGGAACCAGGATCGCCGCAATCGCCAGCACGACGACCAGGGGAGTCCCGAGCAGCGCCACAGTCTTCTCCCTTTGCCTTGGTGGTAGTCCGAAGAGTGGACTACCACTGTCACACGTGACGCTGGGAGTTTCGGGTCGCGGCCCACAGGCTCAGGGGTCTGGCTGGGGTCCAGCTGGAAGTCGGCTGGGTTCAGCGCCGGCCCATTGCGAAGTACGCGATCGGCCCGAAGGGCTGCACCGAGAGGGCCAGCACCCAGGCTGACTTGCGGCCCCGCACCTGGCTGGCCGGGCGTCGAGCCAGGTCGTACAACGCGGTGGCCGTGAGAACCGCCTCCACCGCCCCGGCAACGCTGATCACTCTTTGCTGGCCGGCCGTCAGGTCCGACCACTTCTTCTTTGCCATGAGGCGACGGTACCCGCCCTACGGGGGCTCAGACCCTAAAGTGTGGAGCGTGCACAGCCCAACCTCGGTAGAGCGCCCAGCGGGACGCAGGTCTGGTCCGCACCCGTGAGCCACCTCAACTGGTCGTCGACGACGCCTGACGATGTCGAAGACCTCGTGCGACTGGGTCAGGCCTGCCTCGACCGCGATGGCGGCCTGCCGGATGTCGCCGACCCCGAGCACCTGCGGAAGGTCTTCGTCACGGACACGGCGATCTGCGGCCGGGACGAGCTCGGCGAGATCGTCGCTGCGGCGGCTGTCGCGCGCAACGGTGCCGGCGAACGCATCGCCGCCGCCCTGGTCGACCCGGCCGTCATGGGGCGGGGCATCGGGGAGGAGCTGGCTGCCTGGGTCGATGAGCACTCCGGTGGGCCGGTGAGCCTGGTCATGGACTCGATGAGCCCCGAGGCCGAGGGGCTCTTCTCGCGACTCGGTCTGCGCCGGGTTCTGGCCGAGACCGTGATGTGCCATCCGATGCGCGCCATCCCCGTCGTCCGTCTACCCGAGAACATCATCACGATCCCTTTCACCGACGACACCTCTGAGGCCTTCCAGCACGCGTACACCGCCTCGTTCTGCGACCAGCCCGGTTACGACGCCACCAGCGCCCAGGCCTGGGGCCGGTGGCTGCGCGAGCAACGAGGCTTCCAGCCTGAGGACTCTCGCGTCGCCCTCGACCGAGAGGGGCACGTCGCCGGTTTCGTCACGATCTCGAAGAACTGGGTCGAGGAGGTCGGGGTGGTACCCGCCTGGCGTGGGCGCGGTCTCGGCGCCCATCTGATCGCCCGGTCGCTGACCGCGATCTCCAAGCGAGGCGCGTCCATGACGTGGCTGGCGGTGGGGTGTGACAACCCGGCGCGGACCCTCTACCAACGGCTCGGGTTCAGCGACTGCGGCACCCGGGCGCTGTACGAACGGGGCTGACCTCAGCCTGGATGCCGGTTCGGCCAGCGGGCAGTGGGCCTGCCACACCGCCAACGACGCAGTCGTCTGGGCGATCGTGAAGTCGAGCTAAACGCCACCCAACAAGGAATCGCGCTTGTTCGCCAGTCACCGGGCCAGCGATACTCGGCAGCAGCATCGCAGGCCTGCTCGCAGTCATCCGGGCCTGCTCGAAACCCACGTCGGAGGACGCCCTCAATGAACCTTTCCGAGCGAGCCGTCGAATCCCAACGGCTCCAACGGACGCATCTTCCCGAGCGCCGCGAACAGCTGGGCATGACAGTCAGGGAGGCAGACCTCTCGCTGGGCCTCAACGGTGCCGGAGGCGGACTTCTCGACACCACGCACTTCGACACCGTGCGGTTTCCTCCGCCGGACTGGGCCGTCAGCACGTTCGCCGCCGCGGCCGCCGACGGGACGACGGCCTACACCGCGTATCGCGGAAGCGACGAGGTACGTCGAGTGTGCGCCCGCTCGGTCTCGGGTCTCATGGGTATCGACATCGACCCCTCAAGGAACATCGCCATCACCGCCGGCACCCAAAGTGCCCTCTTCGCCGTGCTGAGCGCCGTGGTCGATGAGGGTGACGTTGTCGTTCTGGCCGATCCCGAGTACCTGTTCGTCGAACGGATGCTGGCTTTCCTGGGCGCAGAGGTGCGTCGTCTTCCGTTCGTCTCGACCACCTCGGGTCTGCAGCCTGACCTTGACCAGCTCGACCAGCACGACCAGCACGGCGGCTCAGGCATCAAGCTGTTCATCACCTCCAACCCCAACAACCCGACGGGCACCGTGCTGAGCCCGGAGTCTGTTGCCCGCCTGGCACAGCTTGCCGTTCGTGACGACTTCCTGGTGTTGATCGACGAGCTCTACGCTCGCCTGGTCTACGACGACGTCCCCTACACCCATCTGGCAGCCCAACCGGGAATGGCCGACCGCACGATCACCCTCCTGGGAGGTTCGAAGACGGAGTCGCTGAGCGGCTACCGAGTCGGGGTCGTCGTCAGCTCGGCACCCGTCATCGACGCCGTCGAGCAGACCCTGGCGATGCTCTGCCTCCGCGCACCGGCCTACGCGCAGCACGTGCTGACCAAGTGGCTCGTCGACGACGGTGACTTCGTGGCCAAGCGCGTCTCGGAGCTGCACGACATTCAACGTTCGACGATCGAGCAGCTGCTGACCGTGCCGGGCCTGGTCGTCGCCGCCGGGTCGGGAACGGCCTACCTCTGGCCAGACGTGTCGGGGCTCGGCATCTCCGGCCTCGAGGCAGCCAGGGTTCTGCAAGAGAAGGCCGGTGTGGTGGTCAGCCCTGGCTACCAGTTCGGGCCATCGGGAATCAACCATTTTCGGATCTGCTACGCCCGTGACGAAAGGGAGTGGGCCGCCGCTCTCGAACGAATGACGGCCGCCTTGCGCGGGGAGTCCTGACCCGATCTGCCCAACGATGATGTGCACCGGCGAACAGCCGCTGAAAGAACGGAGCAGCAATGAAGCAGGCCATCAGCGCAGCCGACGCGCCGGCACCCGCCGGCCCCTACTCGCAGGCGGTTCGAGCGGGCGACTTTCTGTACGTCTCCGGGCAGGTGCCTCGCCGCGCCGATGGCACCTACGAACCCGCTGACGTGGCGACCGAGACCAGGCTGACGTTGCGCAACCTCGAGGTGATCGTCGCCGCGGCGGGCGCACGGCTGGGAGACTCGGTCAAGATCACCGCCTATCTCGCCGATGGCTCCGACTTCGAAGAGTTCAACCGTGCCTATGCCGAGTTCTTCGACGAGACGCCCCCGGCGAGAACGACGGTGGTTGCGGGGCTGCGCCAGGTCAAGGTCGAGCTGGACGCGGTGGTCTACCTGGGCTGACCGGCAGGCCGGTGGCAGGCTGTCTCGAGCTCTGTCAGGGCCGCCTCGATGGCCGGACGCCCGTCAGACGACGACCGCCACGCCCCGAAGACCCGGCGCAGTGGTGGTGACCGCACCGTTACCGCCCGAACCGTGTTCGGCAGCAGGCCCCGTCCCATCCGGGGTGCGAGGGCCACGCCCAGACCAGCGCCGACCATCTCCACCTGCGTGGCGTACTCGCCGATCATATGTCCGAGCGAAACCCGGTTCGGCACCTCGCGGAAGGCGTGGAGCAGGAACTCGTGGGCCACCGAACCCGGCTCGAACAGCCACGGGTCGTCGACAAAGTCCTGGAGGGCGACCTCGATGCTGGAGGCCATCGGGTGAGAGGTGCACACCAGTACGTCGGACACATCGTCACCGAGGTGTCGGGTCAGCACGTCGGTCGGGACGTCCATGGTGACGCCGATCCAGTCGTGCGCGACAGCGAGGTCGGCACCACCACTGGCGACCAGGTCGACGGCCCGATGCGAGGTGACCTCCAGCAGCCGCAGCTCGAGCTGTGGCCAGTGACCCTGGAGCCGGCTCATGGCGCTGGGGAGCACACCTCTGGCGGCACTGGGAAAGGCGGCGACGGTGAGCGTGCCCGTCACCGTCTGGGCCGCTGCCTGCAGTGTGGCGTTCATGCTCTCGAGCTCGATGATGATGCGGCGGGCCGAGAGGGCAAGGATCTCGCCGGGTGGCGTCAGGGTCGCGCGCCGGCCGCCACGCTCGACCAGACTCTGGTGAAGATCGCGCTCCAGCCTCAAGATCTGTTGTGAGACGGCAGAAGGCGTGTACCCGAGCGCAACGGCGGCCGCAGATATCGACCCATGAGCCGAGAGCGCCTCAATGGCACGCAGACCCGCCAGACTCACCGCAACCTGCGACACCTCACACCTCCTCAGCGGCCACGAACGGTTGGCCCCGGCGCTGTCGGCGGTGACCCGGAGGCGGCATCGGTCGCGGGCAGCCGCCGGTGCCCCAGATCAGACCCCGGCCTTGATCCGCTCGACGAGCTCGGCCAGCCAACCGGGCTCTGGCTTGGCTGTCTCGATCCACCAGGTCGCGCCTGCGTCGACATACTCGGGCAGCTGCGCCCCCAGCTCCCGGGGGCGGCCTGCTACTTCGGCCCACACCGCGAGGTCGAACGGAGGACCGCCGGGGTCTCGGTGCTCGACCACGAGGTCGCGCACGCTCGCGATCTGCTGAGGAGAGGGCCGAGCGAGCCGACCGTCGGCCCACGTGATGGGAACCGCGCCGTCCCAGCGGGCGGCGCGAAGCATGGGTCTTCGCAACGGTAGAGTGCCGCCGACCCAGACGGGGATTCGCGGCCGCTGCACGGGCGTGGGGGTGAAGGTCACCTCGCCGATCGAGTAGTGCTTCCCAGCGTGGGCGAAAGGTTCACCGCTCCACAGGCCTTCGAGAACGGTGAGGCCCTCGTCGAGCATCTCAGCGCGGGTCACCGCATCCGCTTCGTCACCGAAGAGTGCGAAGTCCCCGTGAGCGGGCGAGCCGATGCCGACACCGAGCACGAGCCGACCCCCGCTGATCAGGTCGAGCGTGGTGGTCTGCCGCGCCAGCACCGCTGGACGCCGACGCGACACCGGCGTGATCATCGTGCCGATCGTGATGCGTTCGGTCGCTTCGGCGATCAGGGCCAGCACCAGCCAGGGGTCGAGGATGTCGGGACCGACACCGTCGTTGCTGAACAGGAGGTGGTCCCAGAGGAAGAACCCGTCGAAGCCGGCCTTCTCGGCGGTGACGCCGAGCTCGACGAGGTCGTGGGGGTCTACGGCGAAGTTGGGGGCAGCGAGGCCCCGTTTCAGCGTCACCGGCCGGCCAGCTCGGTGAGGAGGCTGGCGCTCACCCCGACATGGTCGTCGGGTCGGACGTCGAGGTCGACGGTCGCGCGCGGAGCCGAGAGGATCGGCATCATCCCCACCCCGTGACCGGGACGGGGGCTCGTCGTCGTGACGACCACTCCCACCGTCACCCACTCCTGACGGTAACCGGCGTTGTGCCGAACATCGAGATTGGCGACGGCCACCAGATCACCGATCGCCAGATGCGACAACGCCATTCGGCGCGCGTTGCTGGCGTCGACCTGGAGGTCGAGGTCCCACTGGTGGGCCGGCCGGCCGAGTCCGTTCCCGACGACCTCCGAGCCGACGACACCACGGACTGTCGCCGAGACCTGCACCTCGCCAAGGCGTACCCCGAGCCGGGGCAGGATGCCGGGGTCGACGTTGAGCAGCTCGGCTCCGCTGGCGGCGATGTCACCCGACAAGCTGGTTCCCTGACCGAAGGCCCGTACGGTCATGGCGTCACCCGGCGTGATGGTGGCCAGGGTCTCGGGCGGAAACCAGGCCAGCACTCGACCCTGCTCGCCCCGTTTGCCGAGCACGACGCCACCGGCGCCTGCGGCGGCGCCACTGCGCACCGTCACGGCGTTGCCCAGGCAGGCGAACGCGGTCAGGGCGTACCGCGCGGCCGGGTCGGCGTGGACCAGCGACACCGCGGCGCTGGCGTGATCGGTGTCGAAGGCGAAGACGCTGTCTCCGAGTGAGACTCCCAGCACGACCCCTCCGTCACCGATGGGCACGTAGGGGTGCCCATCGACATCGATGAGGTACGGGTTGTTGTCGAGACCGGGGTGCTCGACGACGCCGGCAACGTTGGTGGCCACGAGCGTGGGGGTGTTCATGCGAGGTCTCCCATCGTGGTCAGGGCAGAGGCAAGGTTGGCTGCGTCGTCGATGCGAACGTCGAACGCCGACGACGGGCCCGACAGCAGGGTGCTCGGGCCTGGGCCGTGACCGAACAGTCGACAGTGGCCGGTGCTGATCACCCCGATGGTCGTGAACCCGGGTCGGTGGCCACGGCCGAACCGGTGGTCCTGGTCGTCCAGCGCCACGAGGTCACCGACCCGCAGCCCCTCCAGGCCCAGCGAGAGGTCCGCCTTCTGCCCGGGGTAGGCCCCCATCAGGTCGGTGTTCGCGAACTCGGAGTACATCCCGGCGCCCGCCCCCACGGCCGCAGCCGGTACCCGCGTGGCCACGGGCACCCGCAGTCGCCCGTCGGCACCGGTGTCTATGCCGAGCAGGTCGAGCAGGCCCGGGTCGGTGTTCTTGACCACGATGTCGGGGTGATCCGTCAGGCGCAGCCCTTGACCTCGGGCGTGCACGGTCACGGTGTCGCCCACGGTGACTTCCGCCAGCGCCTCCTCAGCGAGATCGACCAGCACGTAGGCGTGCTGCCCGATGACGCGGCCGACGGCTCCTGCCGCGGGGCCGGAGCGGACGGTGACGGCGTTGCCGACACAGGTGAGAAACTGCAGGGCCATGTTCGCCCGCTCGTCGCGGTGGCGAACGGACAGGCCGGGCTCCAGGTGGTCGGTGGCGTAGCCGGTCGCCGGGTCGCCGGGGTGCACCCCCAGGGTGACGGCGCCCATGCCGGGCAGCAGGAACGGGTGCCCGTCGGCATCGGTGCGATATCCGTGCCGGTCACCCAGCGCGGGCCACACCTCGCCGGTGAGCACCTGGGTCACCAGCCGGTCGCGGTTGCTCAGCAGGGTCATTCCACTCCTTGGGGTCAGGCGGTCAGGCGGTCTGGGGTCGTCAGGACGGATCAGGGCGTGGTCGGGGCGGCACCGAGACGGAACCCGTGCGCCCGGATGGCAGGAGCGGTGATGGCGCCGTTCCAGACGTTCATGACGGGCGACGAGCGCCGGAGGTCACCGACCCCGTCGACCGAGGCCAGCACCTCGAGAACTGACTGGGTGAACCTCATGCCACGAAGCGGGCGGCCGAGGCGCCCGCCCCTGATCTCGAAGCAGGCGTCGCGGGTCACTCCCGTGATGGTGGTGGCCGTGGTGTCGACCGGACGGGTGGACCAGAACCGTTGGATGTAGACACCCTGGTCGACGCCCGCAACCAGCTCCGCCTCGGTCGAGGTGCCCGCCGCCATCACGATGTTCGCGGCCCGCGTCTCGGGAGCCTCCTCCCGGGCGATGTGCGCGTGACCGGTGGACCGAGACCGGGAGAGGGAGGATGCGAGCACGCGTGCCGTGTGCAGGTCGAGCACGGGGGAGTCGACGACGCCGTGGTCGAGCAGCTGCACTCGCTGTTTCGGCACGCTCTCGATGTCGAAGCCGACCGGAAGGCCGATGTCGGCCAGAGCGTCGTCGGCGATGTCGACAGCTGCGGCTGCCACCTGCTGGCCTCGAGACCGGGCCCAGAGGCCGACGCCTGCTGCGGCGAGCTCCCCGGAGAAGCCGAAGCTGGGCAGGAACTCGAGCAGCTCTGCCGTCGCCTCCGGCCCGAGCACCACCGTGTACGCGCCCGGGTCCAGGTCAGATCGACCAGTGCTCGCGGCCGCTTGCTGCAGGCCGGACTCGATCGCGAGGCCGAGCTGCAGGCGCGAGCTCGATCGCCCGACGTCGACGAAATGGCTCGTGCCGTCGTCAACGGTGAAGGTGCAGCTCGCCAGCGCCTCCGTGGCGAGCGTCGCCCGCTCGACACCCCCGCTCGTGGCCGCCACGAGTGAGGTGGCGGCCCGCCCGAACATGCCGGCCACCGTCGCGCCGCTTTCCTCCGCGGCGTCCATCGCTGCCCGCACCTGCTCGACCCGGGAAGCCTCGTCGAACGCCGCTGTGTCGTCGAACCAGAGTATCGAACGCGGGGGCCCGACCGGGCCGGTGCCGAAGCTCTGACGGGTCGCGACCCGGTGGCCGCCGGGCGCGGACGAGCCGGCGGCGATCGCCCTCGCCAACGAGGCGGCCGACGCCGCGGCCTGAGCGGCACCGGCCAGGCTGCTCGTGGAGGCGCGCGCCGCGTGACCGTTCACGACCGCTCGCACCATCACCTGCACCTCGACGATGTCCTGCGGCTGGTGGATGCGGTCTCCGGCGAACCGGGTGTACTGCCCGTTGCGGCCGGTCAGGAAGGCGTCGAACTCGTCGGCTCCCGAGCCGCCGACGACCGCGATGAGGGTCTCAAGCGCGGCGTCGAGGTCGACGGCGGGACCGAACGCGTCGCCGCTCATCGGGGCGGTCGCCATCAGGCCACCCCGATCCGCTGGTCACGAACGAGGATGGGGGCAGCGCCATGGCTGAGAAAGCCCCACTGCTTGGGTTCGCCCTTGCCGCAGGGGTAGCCGAAGTTGCGAACCTCCTCCGGGCCGGCGACAGCCTCGACCGAACCCCAGAACTGGGGGGTCACCCCGCCGTAGCTGAAGTTCTTCAACAGCCGGCCTCTGCGCCCCTGTCTCACCTCGTAGGCCACCTCGGTTCCGAACTGGAAGTTGACCCGGCGGTCGTCGATCGACCAGCTGTGGTTGTCGTCCAGGTAGTAGCCGGTCCCCAGCCGCTCGAGCAGCTCGCCCAACGACCCGTGGCCCGGCTCGAGGTGCACATGCGTGGAGAAGCAGACGGGAAGATAGGCCCAGCCGTCGGAGCGGGCCGCGCCGGTCACCGGCAGGCCGGCCCGAGCAGCCGACTCACGCGAAGACAGGGTGTTGTGCACGACGCCAGCGACGACCAACGGGGTGCGAGAGGCGGGGGTCCCCTCGTCGTCGAACGCGAAGCTGCCCCGGGTGCCCGGCACGGTGGGGTCGGAGGTGATGTTCACGGCGGCTGAGCCGTAGCGGAGTCGGCCGACGTCGTCGACACCGATGAACGAGGTTCCCGCGAAGTTCTGCTCGTCGCCGAGGATGCGGTCGAGCTCGAGGGGGTGCCCTGCCGACTCGTGGATCTGGAGCGACACCTGCTGGGCACCGATCACCAGGTCGGCGCGACCGGGTGTCGCGACCGGGGCCGTCAGCAGCGCGACCGCCTCCTCGCCGACGCGGCCGGCGTTGGCGACCATCTCGAGGCCGAGCACGAACTCCCAGCCGGCGCCTGCAGTGTCACCGTGGAAGGAGTTCGGGTAGCTGCGTCGCTGGAAGTCGTGGCCGTCGGATGCCGTGGCGACCATCATCGCGCCCGACTCCACCAGGTGCTGGTGCTGGCGGGAGCCCTCGGTGTCGGCGTAGTGCCGATGCTGTCGCTTCGCGTTGACCCCGGCCTGGGCGTCTCGAACGACGGCCGGACCGGTCATGGTGGCCATGACGTCTGCGAGCAGGCCGTGACGGCTCGCGTCGTCCACCGCGAACGGGTCGAGAATGACCTCAGTGGCATAGCGACCCGAGATCCCCTCGCGAGCCGGCAGACGCGAGGGAGCGCCGACGCCGCTACCGGCCCGCGCGACGGCGAGGGCTCGCCGAGCTGCCGCCGCCGGGTCGCCGGACGCCCCCAAGGGGCGGGACGCGAAGCCCCAGGCGCCGTCGACCAGTACTCGCACGCCGATCCCCACGTTGTGCTCCCAGCGCTCGTCGGGGTCACCCTCGTGGCGGTGATAGGCGCGAAGCTCCTCCGCCTCGATGAGCCTCACGTCAGCGAACTCGACGTCGCCGGGCAGCACAGCCAGCGCCTGCTCCAGCAGGCTCGTCGCCGACTCGTCGTCGGCGAGATCGCCCCAGTCGTGCGCCTGGCTGCGATCTGCCCTCTCGCCGTCGGTCTCGAGTGGCACCTCAGTAGCCCCGGGCCGCATGGTAGAGGTTCCGGAGCGGCTCGCCGCCCCGAAGACGACGGAAGTTGTCGATGAACAGGTCGGTCAGCACCTCGTTCTCGACGGCGGCGGTGGAGGCCGAGTGCGGTGAGACCAGCACGTTCGGCAGGTCCCACAAGGGTGAGGCGGACGGCAAGGGCTCGACGTCGAAGACATCTAGCGCGGCGCCGCCCAGCTTCCCGGCCGAGAGCGCCTCGGTCAGGGCGTTCTCGTCGATCACCTGCCCCCGTGCGACGTTGACGACGATGGCTCCCGTCGGCAGGGCTGCCACGCGCGATGCGCTGATCAGGTTCTGGGTCTCGGTGGTGAGGGGAACTGCGAGCACGAGGATGTCGCTGTCGCGCAGCACGTCGTCGAGGTTCTCGATGGCGACCACGGCCACACCGGCGGGCAGGTCGTACGCCCCGCCCGAGCGGCCGACGCCGGTCACGTGCACCCCGAGGGCGTCGAAGACCGCAGCGACCTGGCGCCCGATGGAGCCGAGCCCGACAACGGTGGCTC
>JBBSTU010000090.1:0-15005 GCA_038235595.1 Actinomycetales bacterium
GAGGACCGGCCCGCGTTCAAGCGTGACGACCGGAGCGAGCGCCCGTCGTACAACAACCGTGACGACCGGGGCGGGCGTCCGTCGTACAACAACCGCGACGACCGCGACTCGCGTGGCGGCTACCAGCGCCGTGATGACCGTGGCGCCCGTGCCACCAACGGCCACGGTGATGACCGATTTGGTCACGACGCCGAGGCCGAGCGGATGGACGCCGACACCTGGACCAAGTCGACCCGCGCCGACGTCAGCGACGGCCCGGTCGAGGTCGCGTCTGACAACGGCTTCGCTGCGCTCGGCCTGCCCGAGAAGGTCGTCGAGCGCCTGGCGCGAGAGGGCATCACCACGCCCTTCCCGATCCAGACGGCCACGATCCCTGACGCCCTCGCGGGCAAGGACGTGCTCGGTCGGGGCCAGACGGGCTCGGGCAAGACGCTCGCGTTCGGCCTGCCCCTCATCGCTCGACTGCTCGAGGCCGGTCAGCGACGCCTACCGCGCCGACCGCACGCGCTGATCCTCACCCCGACCCGCGAGCTCGCGATGCAGATCTCAGACGCGCTCGAGCCGCTCGTGCATGTCGCCGGCCTGCGGCACAAGCTCATCGCCGGTGGCCTGAGCTACACGACGCAGATCAACGCGCTCAACAAGGGTGTCGACATCCTGATCGCCACCCCGGGCCGGCTCAACGACCTGCTCGATCGGGGCGCCGTCGAGATGAACGACATCTCGATCACCGTGCTCGACGAGGCCGACCACATGGCCGAGATGGGCTTCATGTCCGAGATCACCACCAGCCTCGACCAGATTCCGTCTGACGGTCAGCGGCTGCTCTTCTCGGCGACGCTCGACAACGGCATCGACAAGCTGGTGGCGAAGTACCTCACCGACCCGGTGACGCACTCGACGAACGACGCCACCGCGTCGGTCGAGGGCATGGACCACCACGTGCTACTCATCGACCCCCAGCACAAGAAGCTGATCACGGCCGAGGTCGCCAACCGCGACGGGCGCACCCTCGTGTTCTGCCGTACGAAGCTCGGCGCCGACCGCATCGCGCTCCAGCTGCGCGAGCAGGGCGTCATGGCTGCGGCCCTGCACGGCGGCCTGAACCAGGGTCAGCGCAACCGGGTGCTCGGCGCCTTCCGTGACGGTGGCCTGCGGGTGCTCGTCGCGACCGACGTCGCAGCCCGCGGCATCCACGTCGACGACGTGTCGGTGGTGCTGCAGGTCGACCCGCCTGCTGACCACAAGGACTACCTGCACCGCGCCGGCCGCACCGCTCGTGCGGGCGAGAAGGGCACCGTGGTGACCCTGGCCCTGCCGCACCAACGCAAGACCATGGAGCGCCAGCTGAAGGATGCCGGTCTCGACCTCCTCCCCGTCAAGGCCGCCCCCGGCGACGACGTCATCACCGCCACTGGCGCGACCCGGCCTTCGGGAGTGCCGATCGACGAGGCGGCGTTCAACCGTCTCGTGGCGGCGCCCAAGGCCCGGCGGGCTCCGGCCGGTCCACGTGGACCGCGACCGGCTGCCTCCGGCCGTGGCGGTCAGGGGCACGGACGCGGGCGCGACGCGGGTCGCCCACAAGGTGGCCGCCGCGACCGCGACGACCGCCTGGTCACGAGCTGGTCTGATGACACCCGTCACGGCCGCAGCTGACCTGAGCCTGCCTGAGCGCCGGTGTGGAAGGCTGAGCCCGTGAGCTCCACCTTCTACACCGGTCGCCTGCTCGTGGCCACCCCTTCCGTCGAGGGAGAGGTGTTCGGCCGCTCGGTGGTGCTCGTTCTGCACCACGATCACGACGGAGCCCAGGGAGTGGTGCTCAACAAGCCCTTGACGGCCGAGGTCGACTCGGTGCTGCCGGGGTGGCAGCGGGTCGTGACTGCTCCGCCCGTGCTCTTCCAGGGCGGCCCGGTGTCGACCACCTCGGCGCTCGGTCTGGTCACGGTTCCCGGTGACGAGCTCGAACCGCTTGCGGTCAAACGGCTCTTCGGTTCGATCGGGATCGTCGACCTCGATGTGCCGACCCCCGTGGTCGAGGCCGAGCTCGCGGGCATGCGCATCTTCGCCGGCTACGCCGGGTGGGATGCCGGCCAGCTGGAGGGTGAGATCGGGCGAGGTGACTGGTACGTCGTCGATGTCGAGGTGCGTGACCCGTTCACCACGACGCCCGAGGCGCTGTGGCGTGAGGTGCTGCGACGGCAGAGTGACTCGCTCGCCTTCGTCGCGAACTTTCCCGACGACCCGTCGATGAACTGACATGGTGCTGCCGGTGCGACGAATCGCCCTGGTAGACAGTGGTTTGGGGCTGATCGGGCACGCCGCTGCGCTTCGCGCGCTACGGCCCGACCTGTCGCTCGTGTTGTCGATGGACACCGACCACATGCCCTACGGGCCCCGTACCCCCGACGAGGTGCGCGACCTCGTGATCGAGGCGGCACGGGCGACGCTGCCCTACCGGCCCGACGCCATCGTCGTCGCCTGCAACACCGCCTCGGTGCACGGCCTCGAGTCGCTACGCGCACAGTTCGAGCCGGCGATACCGGTGATCGGCACCGTGCCTGCCATCCGACCCGCAGCGCTGGCGGGTGGCCCGGTCGCGGTCTGGGCCACTGCGGCGACCGTTGCGAGCGCCTACCTCCGTGGTCTGGTCGATGCCTTCGCCGCCGAGATCGACACCAGCACCGTGGCCGCGCTCGGCCTGGCGGAGGCCATCGACGCAGCCGACCTGCGCCGGGTCGAGGCCTGCATAGAGGCTGCCGCCGCCCAGACGCCCAGCGGCATCCGTGGTCTGGTGCTCGGCTGCACCCACTACGGCCTCGTCGCCGACCGTATCGCCGGCGCGGTCGGTCCCGACGTGAAGATCTTCGACTCACCGGTGGCAGTGGCCAGACAGACGCTGCGACGCGTCGGGCTGAGCCCTGACGGTCCCCCCACAACGCCTCCGGATGCCGTGCCCGCTGTCGAGGCCGTGCTGCTGAGCGGGCGACCCGGTGAGCTGCCTGCCACCCTGTCCGTCTACCCCGCCGGCGCCGCTCTGCTGACCCCACCCCGCTGAAAGCGGCGTTCAGTCGGGGAGGAGGGCGGCGGATGCGGCCTACACTTTGGTCATGAGCACGATGCCTCCTGACCCCTTCGAGCCGCAGCCGCAGCCGCTGCGCGGAACCAGCACCGCGACGATCGAGCGCGAGGAGGTGCGCGAAGAGCTTGCCGAGCCCGGCGACCACGAGCGCTTCTCGCACTACGTGCGCAAGGAGAAGATCCTCGAGAGCGCCCTGAGCGGTGACCCTGTCGTCGCTCTCTGCGGCAAGATCTGGGTGCCCAACCGCGACCCGCAGAAGTTCCCCGTGTGCCCGGAGTGCAAGGAGATCTACAACGGGTTGCGTCAGCCCCAGGACGGCGGCGACAAGAGCGGCGGAGGCGGCGAGGGCTGACCCCCGGCTCTTCGGGGAGGTTCGTACCGAGTCTTTACCGCCAGCGGACACGCCGTTGGTACGTCAGGTGCAAGAGTCGGGCGGTCCGACGGTCCCACCGGGCCGCGCCACCTGGAAAGGACTTCCCTGATGAAGCTTCGTCCCGTCGTGCTCGCCGCCCCTCTCGCCCTCGTGGCGGCGTCTCTGGTCACGCCGGCGCAGGCCTCTCCGGTCATCGACCGAGACGTCGCCGCGGTGGCTCGCTGCCTCGACCCGGCGTCGGTCGGTGCCTCCGCCTCGACCGCCGCTCGCGGCACCCACACCATGGCGCGCGACCCGCACGACCTCACCGAGGCCCAGGCGTCAGCCCAGGATGCCGCCCTGAAGCAGGCTCTCGCGGCGAAGGGCCTGAAGCGAGACGCCTCGGGTGCTCTCGCCCGCAACACCCTGCTCGCTCCCCGGGCCAAGGCCTTCGCCCCGGTCACCATCGACGTCTACTTCCACACCATCACCAGTGGTTCGCAGGGCGCCATCAGCGCGAGCCGCATCACGAGCCAGGTCGCGGTGCTCAACTCCGCCTACGCGGGCTCAAGGTTCAGCTTCCGTCTGGTGGGCACCGACGTGACGAACAACGCCAGCTGGTACGGGGTGACCCCGGGCACGTCAGCGGAGCGGGCCATGAAGACGGCGCTGCACCAGGGGGGCAAGGCCGCCCTCAACCTCTACGCGGCGAACATCGGTGACGGCCTGCTCGGCTGGGCCACCTTCCCCACCTCAGGCATCGGCGCCCAGGACGGCGTCGTGATGCTGAACGCCTCCCTGCCCGGCGGGTCGGCCACCAACTACAACCAGGGCGACACGGCCACCCACGAGGTCGGCCACTGGCTCGGGCTATACCACACCTTCCAGGGGGGCTGCAGCGGTCAGGGTGACCGGGTGGCCGACACCCCGGCCGAGGCCAGCCCCGCCTACGCCTGCCCGACCGGGCGCAACACCTGCACCAGCCCCGGTCTCGACCCGATCAAGAACTACATGGACTACACCTACGACTCCTGCATGACCAGCTTCACCGCTGGTCAGGTCTCGCGGATGAAGGCCCAGTGGACGGCCTACCGAGCCTGACCAGCCAGGCCGTTCGTAGCACACCCCGGGGCCCCGTCCGTTGCGACGGGGCCCCGGCATGTCGTCTGCTGGAACCGGCTAACGTGTCTGGCCTATGAGTTCCGGTGCCGCCTTCCATCTGCCACCCGCGTTCCCGGAGCGGGCCGCCTGGGGCACTGCCGCGAAGCTGCGCGCCTGGCAACAGGAGGCTCTGAACCGCTACCTCGAGAGGTCCCCACGAGACTTCCTGGCCGTGGCCACCCCCGGAGCCGGGAAGACGACCTACGCCCTGCGGGTGGCGACCGAGCTGTTGAACGCCGGCGTGATCAGCCGGGTCACGGTCGTGGCCCCCACCGAGCACCTCAAGACGCAGTGGGCCGATGCCGCTGCTCGGGTGGGCATCAGCCTCGACCCGAAGTTCAGCAACAGCGTCGGCCGGCACAGCGAGGACTACCACGGGGTCGCCGTCACCTACGCCCAGGTCTCGGCGAGACCCGCCCTGCACCGAGAGCTCACCCAGGCCCGCAACACGCTCGTGGTGCTCGACGAGATCCACCACGGCGGCGACAGCAAGAGCTGGGGTGACGGCATCCGGGAGGCGTTCGAGCCGGCCACCCGGCGGCTGTCGCTCACCGGCACCCCGTTCCGTTCCGACACCTCTCCGATCCCGTTCGTCACCTACGAGCTCGACCCCGAGGGCGCGCTCGTCAGCAGCAGCGACTACAGCTACGGCTACGCCGAGGCGCTGCGTGACGGGGTGGTGCGGCCGGTGCTCTTCCTGGCCTACGGCGGCACGATGCGCTGGCGCACCAAGGCCGGCGACGAGCTCGAGGCGCGGCTCGGCGAGCCGATGACCCGTGACGCCGTGGCGAACGCGTGGCGCACCGCTCTCGACCCGAAGGGGGAGTGGATCCCCGCGGTGCTGGCCGCAGCCGACCGGCGCCTGACGGAGGTGCGCCGCCATGTCGACGACGCGGGTGGGCTCGTGATCGCCTCGAACCAGACCCAGGCCCGGGCGTATGCCGCCCTGCTCACCACGCTGACGGGGGAGCGCCCCACGGTGGTGCTGTCCGACGACACCGGCAGCTCTGCGCGCATCGAGGAGTTCGGCGGCGGAACGTCGCGGTGGATGGTCGCCGTGCGGATGGTCTCCGAAGGCGTCGACGTGCCGCGGCTCTGCGTCGGGGTCTACGCCACCTCGACCTCGACGCCGCTCTACTTCGCGCAGGCCGTCGGGCGGTTCGTGCGCGCCCGGCGGCGCGGCGAGACGGCATCCGTCTTCCTGCCCTCGGTGCCCGTCGTGCTCGACCACGCGGCGCGGCTCGAGGAGCAGCGCGACCACGTGCTCGACCGGGCGCCGGGCGGCGAGGAGACCGACGACGTCGCCGCGCTGTGGGCGCAGGAGCAGCAGCTGATCGACGACGCGAACCGCGCCGAACGTGCGAGCGGCGCCCTCGACGAGGGGGCCTTCGAGGCACTCGGGTCAGAGGCCCACTTCGACCACGTGCTCTTCGACAAGCAGCAGTGGGGGCTGAACGCCCAGGTGGGCTCCGACGACGAGCAGGAGTACCTCGGTCTGCCCGGGCTGCTCGAGCCCGACCAGATGGCAGCCCTGCTCGGTGAGCGTCAGAGCGCCCAGGTCAGGCGCTCACCTCAGCACGCCTCGACCACGTCGGCCGGCCCGGCCCCCGTGGCGGCTCACCGCGCGTTGGCGGCGCAGCGCAAGGAGCTGAACCAGCTGGTGGCCGCCTTCGCTCGCAAGAAGGGGCTGCCCCACGCCAACGTGCACAGCGACCTGCGCCGAACCTGCGGAGGCCCCGACCTCGCGGCCGCGAGCTCAGAGCAGGTCGCCGCGCGCATCGAGAAGATCCGGCTCTGGCTGGTCGGACGTCGCTGAGCTCGTCACAGGTCCATCATGGCGGCCGAGCACGACCCGAGGCGCGCCACCCGCGTGGTCGCGTGCTTCACAGCGTGGGTGAGAACCGGCAGAGCAGGCACGACCGCCGTGGTGGCCCCGGTGCTCGAGACGCTGCTGGAGGTCGCGGTCGCGACGACCGCTGTCGCTCGCACGGGGGTGACCGGAGCCGCGACGGCGGGCGCGGTCGCCAGAACACCGATGCCCAGCACCCCGGTGGCCACGACCGCAGCCAGGGTGGGGTGATGCGAGAACCGCTCCCGAGTGTTCATCGTTCGAGTGTGCGCCTCGTCGTGGCCGGCGTCCAGCGTCGCGATCGACGCCTGATGTTCGTCTCGATGAGGCCCGGCTCGGAGCGCGAGATCGCCGGCTTCGAACTAGGGTACGAATGCCGTGCGCGGCGCCACCTGCGAACCCACAGACGAGGGAAGCCATGACTTCATCACGAGACGACACCCAGGCCGGTTCCACGCGCTCACGCGGCGCCAGCCGGCGCCAGCTGCTGGCCATGGCCGCCGTGGGCGGGGTGGGAGTCGCGTCTGTCGGCGCGGCCGCGAGTGCGTCGGCCACCGAGCGGCTGGGCGCCCGGCGCCCTGGCGTACCCGCGGGGGCGGTTCGGCTCACCGTTCTGGGCACCAGCGACCTGCACGGCAACGTCTACAGCTGGGACTACTTCAAGAACACTGACTACTCCGACGCCGCCGGCAACGCGGTGGGCCTGGCCCGAGCCTCCACCATCATCAAGGCCGTCCGTGGTGTCGTCGGGGCCGCCACCTGCATCACCCTCGATGCCGGCGACATCATCCAGGGCACCCCGCTCGCGTACTACTACGCCAAGGTCGACCCCATCACCGGCGGCGCCACCCACCCGATGGCCGCCGCGATGAACAAGGTCGGCTACGACGCCGCAGCCCTCGGCAACCACGAGTTCAACTACGGTCTCGACACCCTCCGCGCTTTCGAGAAGCAGCTGAACTTTCCGCTGCTGTCGGCGAACTCAGTCGGCTGGAACACGGGAAAGCCGGTCTTCAAGCCATGGGTCATCAAGACGGTCAAGCGCCGCGGGCGAGCCCCGATCAAGGTCGGCATCCTTGGCCTCGTGACTCCGGGGGTCGCGATCTGGGACAGCGCCAACGTCGAGGGCAAGGTGCGCTTCCCAGGAATCGTCGAGCAGGCCAAGATCTTCGTGCCCAGACTCAAGCGAGCCGGCGCCGACGTCGTCATCGTCTCGTGCCACTCGGGGGCTGACACCTCGTCGTCGTACGGTGACGCGCTGCCGTACCCCGAGAACGCGAGCAGCCTGTTGGCGGAGCAGGTTCCCCACATCGACGCCATCCTCGTCGGGCACGCCCACAAGGAGATCGAGCAGCGCTACGTCACCAATACCACGACCGGCAAGCCGGTGCTGCTCTCTGAGCCCTACTACTGGGGCATGAGGGTGACCGAGATGTCGATCGACGTCGAGGAGCGCCGGGGCCGCTGGCATGTCGTCGGGTCGACCTCTCGGCTCTACAACTCCAACGAGGTCGAACCCGACGCCGCCGTCATCGGCGCCGTGCGCAAGGCCCACCGCACCGTGCTGGCCTACGTCAACGGGGTGATCGGCACCTCGACAGCGGCCATGTCGGCGGCCACCTCGCGCTACGAGGACACCGCGGCCATCGACTTCATCAACTACGTGCAGGCGGATGCCGTCAAGGCCGCCCTCGCGGGCACCCCCGAGGCCGACCTGCCGGTGCTCTCGATCGCAGCGCCCTTCAACAAGGAGGCGGCCATCCCCGCGGGCGAGGTGACGGTGCGAGACGTCGCCGGTCTTTACATCTACGACAACACCCTGCTCGGCATCACCCTGACCGGGGCAGAGGTGAAGGACTACCTCGAGCAGTCGGCCACCTACTTCAAGCAGGTCAGCGGCACCGGGCCGTTCACGCCCGACCAGCTGACCAACGCGGTCACGGTGCTCGCCCCGAACGGCACGCCCGACTACAACTACGACATCATGGGCGGCCTCGACGCCGACCTGACCTACGACATCGACATCGCCCAGGCCCCGGGCTCGCGCATCGCCAACCTGGCCTACGCCGGGTCGCCCGTCGACCCAGCCGCACGGTTCGTGATCGCGATCAACAACTACCGGCAGTCGGGCGGGGGCGGCTTCCCGCACGTCAAGGCGGCCCCGGTGGTCTACAACCGGCAGATCGAGATCCGTCAGCTGCTCATCGACTGGGCCACCGTCAACGGCCAGATCGACCCGAGCGTGTTCGCCAGCATCGACTGGAAGCTGGTCAGCAACGGCAGCCCGATCACCATCGCCGACTGAGCAGTTGCCTCTTCGACGGTTCGGCTGGCCTGACTAGGCTGGGGCCCGCCGAACACGTCAGCCGATGAAGGGGAAACCTTGCGCGCCATCGACATCACCGAGCAGCATCCGATGGTCGACGAGTCTACCGACGCCCTCGAGGCGGCCCGGCTGATGGCCCGCCTGTCGTTGCCCGGGCTGGTGATTCGAGGTGACGCCAAGCACCCCTACACCGTGCTGCCGGCCTCGCAGGTGCTGCGCTTCGTCATCCCGGCCTACGTGCAGGAGAACCCGGCGCTCGCTCGCGTCTACGACGAGAAGGCCTCCGACCTGATGGCCACCAAGCTCGCCGGGCGCACTGTCGGCGATGTGATGCCGGCCCGCCGCGAGCTGGCGGCCGTTCCGCGGGTCAACGACGACGACACCCTGATCGAGGTCTGTGCCGTCATGGCCTCGTTCCACAGCCCCATCGTCGTCGTGGGGCATGGCGACCAGATCGTGGGCACCATCACGATCCGACGCCTGCTCGAGGTGCTCTTCCCGGATGCCGGCCCTTCCTCGAACCCGGCCCTGGGCGATGAGCAGGCCCCTGCGTGACGCTCCTGGTCATCGCCGCCTTCGTCGCGGCCTACGTGCTCATCGCGACCGAGCGCATCCACCGGGTTGCCGCTGCCCTGTGGGGAGCCGGGGCGATGGTCGTGCTCGGCGCCGTCAACGCCGAGAGCGCCTTCTTCTCCGAAGACACCGGCATCGACTGGAACGTCATCTTCCTGCTGCTCGGCATGATGATCATCGTCGGCATCGTCAAACAGACCGGCGTGTTCGAGTTCATCGCGATCTGGTCGGCGAAGCGCGCCCGCGGACGGCCCTTCCGGGTGATGGTCATGCTCGTCGTGCTCACCGCCGTGGCGTCGGCTCTGCTCGACAACGTGACGACGGTGCTGCTCGTTGCGCCCGTCACGCTGCTCGTCTGCGAGCGGCTCGGCACCTCACCGGTGCCGTTCCTGCTCGCGGAGGCGATGGCCTCGAACATCGGTGGCACCGCCACGCTCATCGGCGACCCGCCCAACATCATCATCGCCGGCCGGTCGGGTATCACCTTCAACGAGTTCGTCGTCAACCTCGGCCCGATCGTGGTGCTGCTGCTCGTGGTGTTCGTGGGTCTCGCCTGGCTGCTCTGGGGCCGGAAGATGCAGGTCGACCCAGCGCGAGCCGACTCGATCATGGACCTCGACGAACGCGAGGCCATCGAGGACAAGCGGCTGCTCGTGCTCTGCGGGGTGGTGCTGCTCCTTGTGATGGCAGGGTTCGTGCTGCGGCCGCTGATCGGCATCGAGCCCTCGCTGGTGGCGCTGCTCGGCGCCGGCGTGCTCGTGGCCCTCTCGCGCAGCCAGCCGTCCGTCTACCTCCACGAGGTCGAATGGCCGACGCTGGTGTTCTTCGCCGGTCTCTTCATCATGGTGGGCGCCCTGGTCAAGGTCGGTGTCATCGAGACGGTCGGCCAGTGGGCCGCGGGGCTCATCGGTGACAACCTCGTCGTGGCGCACTCGGCCCTGTTGCTCGGCTCGGGCGTGCTGTCGGGCATCGTCGACAACATCCCCTACGTGGCGACGATGAGCCCCATCGTCGAGCAGCTCGTCTCCTCGACCGGTGACCCGTCGCTGTGGTGGTCGCTGGCGCTGGGCTCCGACCTCGGCGGCAACGCCACGGCAGTCGGGGCGAGCGCGAACGTCGTCATCATCGGGATCGCGGCGCGCAACGGCATCCGCATCAGCTTCTGGCACTTCACCCGCTACGGGCTCATCGTCACGGCCGTGACTCTGCTGATCACCTGGGCGTACGTGCTGCTGCGCTATGCCCTCTGAGCGGCGCTCCGAACACTGGTCAGCACGCGGTGGCCCCAGGCCGGCAGGGTCATCGGTTCGCCGGCCGTCAGGGTGACCGGTTCGCCGGTGAAGGCGTCGACCCAGTCACCCTGCTGCGGGCCGTCGCCGAGGGCGACCGTCGCCTCGGCCGCGGTGAAGTTGAAGGCCCCGAACACCCGGTCGTCGTCGACGGCGCGCACGAAGCTCAGCACCGAGCTCTCGGCGTCGTTCGGCACGCGCACCATCCGGCCGCCCCAGGCGCCGTTCCACAGGGCCGGGTGAGCCTTCTTCAAAGCGAACAGGGTGCGGTAGAGCGTGCCCTGCTCGTGCTCGCGCCACTGGATCTGGTCCTTGTCGAAGAACTCCAGCCGCTTGTCGCTGCCGGCCTCCTGGCCGTTGTAGATGAGCGGCATCCCCTCGCCGACGACGGAGAGCACGATCGCCGCCTCGAGCGCCTCGCCGAACTGCTCGTACTCGGTGCCCTCCCACGCGTTCTTGTCGTGGTTGCTGACGAAGGTCATGCGCATCGAGTCGCGCTGCCACGCCCGCTCGTTCCAGGCGTAGTAGACCTTGAGGGCATCGACGTCGGCCTTGCCGTGGGCGATGCGGTGCATGGTCTCGTTCCAGCTCCACGCGTAGGTCAGGTCGAAGGCGCGGGTGTGCAGGTCGCGGGTCTCCCACTCGGCGAGCATGAACACGGGCCTGATCTGGTCGAGCTCGCGACGCACGTTGTCCCAGAAGTCGACGGGAACGTAGCCGGCCACGTCACAGCGGAACCCGTCGACCCCGGCCTCGCGGACCCAGAACTTCATGGCGTCGGTCATGTACTCGCGCAGGCCCTCGTTGGAGTAGTCGAGGTCGATCACGTCGTCCCAGTCCCACCAGGGCGTCGGGCAGAAGTCACCCTTCCAGTCGCGCTGGTACCACTCCGGATGCCGTTCGACGAGCACGTTGTCCCAAGCAGTGTGGTTGGCGACCCAGTCGAGGATGACGTGCAGCCCGAGGTCGTGCGCCACGGCCACGAAGTGCTTGAGGTCGTCGAGGTCGCCGAACTCGGGGTTGACCGCCAGGTAGTCAGAGACAGCGTAGGGGCTGCCGAGCGGGCCCTTGCGGTTCTGCGCGCCGATCGGGTTGACCGGCATCAGCCACACGATGTCGACCCCGAGGTCACGGAGGCGTGGCAGGTGCCCCTCGGCGGCCCGGAAGGTGCCCTCGGGGGTGAACTGCCGCTGGTTGACCTGGTAGATCGTCGCGTGCTTCGACCACTCCGGATGGGTCAGCTGCACGTCACGGATCGGCCGGTAGGGGTTGTCACTCACGGGCCTATCCTGTCGCTGCCGCGAGGAGGTGTTCGACGAGGGGGACCGTGCGGGGGTCGAGACGGGTCGCGAGTGAGATCGCCGTCGAGGCCCGGGTGACGTGCGAGTCGTCGACCACCTGGTCGATGACCCGCTGGAGGTCGGCGTTGTCGCGCCCGACGATGCGGATGAGCACGTCGCCGGAGCCGGTGATGGTGTGGGCCTCGAGAACCTCGGGGATGCCGGTCAGGTGGTCGACCACGCGCTGGTGGCCCTGGCCCTGACGGATCTCGAGGGTGCAGAAGGCGGTGACGGGGTAGCCGAGGGCAGCGGGGTCGACCTGTGGGGCCAGCGAGCGCAGCACTCCGCGCTCCTGCAACCGGTCGAGGCGCGCCTGCACCGTGCCGCGGGCGACCCCGAGCCGGCGTGAGGCCCCCAGCACCCCGACCCCCGGCTGGGTGAGCAGCAACAGCAGGATGCGACAGTCCAGGGCGTCGACGTTGGTCGCGCTCGTGTTCGACATGAGCACATTGTCTAGTCGTGAGGGGGATCAGGTCAACAATCTGCGCAGGATGCGCACCATAAAGTGCCACTGTTGACCAGTGCGCCTGGGTGGGTCCACCCTCGAACTCATGAGCGAGACGATCTCGAACCCACAACGCGAACTCACCGACCAGGAGCGCGAGGCCAGCCTCGACCTCGACCAGCTCAAGCAGCTCGTCGGCCTCGTCGAGTACGACCAGGACAAGGACGTCTTCCCCGTGACGGGCTGGGACGCCATCGTCTTCGTGTCGGGCAACGCCACGCAGAGCGCGCACTACTACCAGAACACGTGGGGGATGGAGCTGGTCGCCTACTCCGGCCCCGAGAACGGCAACCGCGACCACAAGGCCTTCGTGCTCAAGAGCGGCTCGATCCGTTTCGTCGTCAAGGGAGCCGTCGAACCCGACAGCCCGTTGGCCGACCACCACCGCCGCCACGGAGACGGCGTTATCGACATCGCCCTCGAGGTGCCTGACGTCGACCGCTGCATCGCCCAGGCCCGTCGGGCGGGTGCGACCGTGCTCGAGGAGCCGGCCGACCACACCGACGAGCACGGCACGGTGCGCCTCGCGGCCATCGCCACCTATGGCGAGACGCGCCACACCCTCGTGCAGCGCACGGTCGACGGCCAGACGTACGTCGGTCCCTACCTGCCCGGGTACGCGGAGGCGGCCTCGACCTTCGTCAAGCGCGACGGCCAGCCCAAGCGCCTCTTCCAGGCCCTCGACCACATCGTCGGCAACGTCGAGCTCGGCCACATGGACGAGTGGGTCAGCTTCTACAACCGCGTCATGGGCTTCGTGAACATGGCCGAGTTCATCGGTGACGACATCGCCACCGACTACTCCGCGCTGATGAGCAAGGTCGTCGCGAACGGCAACCACCGGGTGAAGTTCCCGCTCAACGAGCCCGCCATCGCGAAGAAGAAGAGCCAGATCGACGAGTACCTCGAGTTCTACCGCGGCGCCGGCGCTCAGCACCTCGCCGTGGCGACGGGCGACATCCTGGCCTCGGTCGACGCGCTGCGAGCCAACGGCGTCGAGTTCCTCGACACCCCCGACAGCTACTACGAAGACCCCGCTCTGCGCGAGCGCATCGGCAACGTGCGGGTGTCGGTCGAGGAGCTGCAGAAGCGCAAGATCCTCGTCGACCGCGACGAGGACGGCTACCTGCTGCAGATCTTCACCAAGCCGCTCGGCGACCGACCGACCGTGTTCTTCGAGCTCATCGAACGGCACGGCTCGCTGGGCTTCGGCAAGGGCAACTTCAAGGCCCTCTTCGAGGCGATCGAGCGCGAGCAGGACAAGCGCGGCAACCTCTGACCCTGGGCCACCGGTCGACCATCGCGACTCGCCCCGCACCTCGTGTGCGGGGCGAGTCCGCTTTCGTGGCACAGTTGGCGCATGAGCCAGCAGCCCGCCGGGTGGTACGACGACCCGAGCAACCCCGACATGCTCCGCTACTGGGACGGGGTCACGTGGAGCAGCCACACGGCGCCGCGCAAGTCACCCACGGCGTCGTCGTCCTCAGGCGGCCCCGACTACCAGGGCCAGCGACCGAGTGCCCCGACGGCACCTCGGCAGCCGAGCCAGGCTCCGCCCCCCATGCCCGCGGGCAGCGGCTGGCAGGACCAGTCGCAGCAGCCCCAGCAGGGCTGGCAGGGGCAACAGGTCCAGCAGGGTCAGCAGCCGCAGTACCCAGGCGCTCCGGGTGCGGCGAACTGGATGCACAGCATCAAGGTCACCTCTGACGGGGTCCCGTTGGCCTCGTGGGGCCGTCGGCTCGGGGCCTGGCTCATCGACGGTGTCATCCTGGTGATCCTCACCTACATCGGGGCGCGGGTGTTCGTGCCCAGCTACCTCGACACGGTGCAGCAGTTCCTCGACGCGGCCGGGGCCCAGGACCAGGCCGCCATGAACGCCATGGTGAGCCAGCTCACCAGTGAGTCGGCCAAGGCCGGTCTCCTCTCCTGGGTGATCACGGCGGTCTACTGCATCGCCTTCTGGACGACCACGGCGCAGACACCCGGCAAGATGGCGGTCGGCATCAGCGTGCGCCGTGCCGGTCAGCCCGGGCCGCTCGACCTGCTCACCTCGGTGCGACGCCGACTGATCTCGATCGTGCAGATCCTGCCGGTCGTGGGCGGCATCTACTTCCTGATCTTTCTGATCGACTATCTCTGGCCGCTGTGGGACGACAAGCGCCAGTCGCTGCACGACAAGGTCGCCCAGACCCAGGTCGTGATGGGCAAGCAGCCGAAGGCCGGCGCCGGCCCCCGGGGCTGACCCTGGAAGGGCAGGTGACTCGAAGGGTCAGGGGCTGGGCCGGACGGTGCCGGTCACCTCACCCAGACCCACAGGGCTGCCGTCAGGCCCAGGCGCCCACGCCGTCATCGTCACGGTGTCACCGTCTTCCAGGAAGCCGCGCCTGGTTCCATCAGCCAGCTCGAGCGGCTCGGTACCGTTCCACGTGAGCTCGAGCAGGCTTCCGCGCGAACCTTTCGTGGGCCCGCTGATGGTTCCCGAGCCGAACAGGTCGCCGGTGCGCGCCGAGGCGCCGTTCACCGTCAGGTGA
>JBBSTU010000091.1:0-15003 GCA_038235595.1 Actinomycetales bacterium
ACCCGGGCGAGCTCGTCCTGACGCCAGGCCTGCTCAACGATCGGGATGCGGGCCATCAGGAGCACCTGCAGCAGGATCAGCACCGAGGCGGCGAGGCCATTGCGACCGGGGGACCGTGCGGGGGCCCGACACGGTGGCCGCACTCATGGGAAGAGACTCCCGCCCGGTGGTTTGGGCTTGTTGCCCCGGGTCGAGCCTGACCATGTGACTGCTCCCCTACGCTGTTCGGCATGGCTGACTGGACGGAACACGTCATCTGGTGGCACGTCTACCCGCTGGGGGCGCTCGGGGCTGACACCACCGGAGGTGACCGGTCGTCCGAGCCACGGCTCCGTCGTCTCGTGCCGTGGCTCGACCACCTCATCGAGCTCGGGGCCAACGGCCTCGCGCTCGGGCCCGTGTTCACCTCGAGCACGCACGGCTACGACACGATCGACTACCTGACCGTCGACCCGCGGCTCGGTACCACCGACGACCTCGTGCACCTCCTCGACGAAGCCCACCGCAGGGGCATCAAGGTGATGCTCGACGGCGTCTTCAACCACGTGGGCCCGCAGTTCCCCGCCCTGGTCGCGGCGCAGCGCAGCCCCGACCTGCCGGAAGCCGCCCTCTTCCGACACGACGCCGACGGTTCGCTGGCCACCTTCGAGGGCCACGGCGGGCTGATCGCCCTCGACCACGACAGTCCCCTGACGGCCGACCTGGTCACCGAGGTGATGACCCACTGGCTCGACCTGGGCATCGACGCCTGGCGCCTCGACGCCGCGTACTCGGTGCCCACGCCGTTCTGGGCGAGCGTGCTGCCCCGCGTGCGTGAGCGGCATCCCGACGTCTACGTGGTCGGTGAGGTGCTGCACGGCGACTACACCGCCATCGTGGCGGAGGGCACCCTCGACAGCGTGACCCAGTACGAGCTGTGGCAGGCGATCTGGCACGGCCTCCAGACCTCGAACTTTCACGAGCTCGCGTGGGCCCTGACGCGCCACAACACCTTTCTCGAGTCGTTCGTGCCCTACACGTTCGTCGGAAACCACGACGTGACCCGCATCGCCAGCCAGGTCGACGACGAGCGGCACCACGCTCACGCGACCGTGCTGCTGTTCGTGCTCGGCGGCACGCCGGCCGTCTACTACGGCGACGAGGCGGGCTTGACGGGCGTCAAGCAGGAACGGTTCGGCGGCGACGACGCCATCCGGCCGCAGCTGCCCGACGACCTCGCCGAGCTGACCCGCTCGAACCCGGCCGTGTTCGCCCTGCACCAGCAGCTCATCGGCCTGCGGCGTCGACTGCCGTGGCTGCACCGGGCCACGAGCACCACGACGACGATCGACAACCGCCGACTGGTGCTGGAGGTCACCAACGGTGACGACCTGGTGGCCGTCGCCCTCAACATCGGCGACGAGACCCTGGTCGTCGACGGCGAGTGGCAGGTGCTCGCGGCAGTGGATGCCGGCCCCGACGACCACGCGGTGCGCGTCGGCCCGCACGGCTGGGCGGTGCTGGGACCGGCGTGACGCACTCGGGTCCCTGACGCTCAGGCCCTGACGCTCAGGCCCAGAGGCCGAGCAGGCTGCCGCCGATCTTGACGATGAACGCACTGACGATGACGACGAAGACGACCCGCACGAAGCCGCTCCCCCGGGCCACGGCCGTGCGGGCCCCGACGTAGCCACCGACGAGGTTCGCGGCCGCGATCACCAGCCCGACCTTGACGATCACCAGCCCCATCGGCGCGAACACCGTGAGCGCACCGAGGTTGGTGGCGAAGTTGGCGATCTTGGCCTGGGCGCTGGCCTGGAGGAAGTTGTAGCCCAGCAGGCCCACGAGGGTGAAGACGAGAAAGCTGCCGGTGCCCGGGCCGAGAGCACCGTCGTAGGCACCGATGACGAAGCCGGTCGCCATGGCCAGCACGGTGTGCCGCGCCCCGTGGAAGCGCCGGATCGACTCCTTGCCCAGGTCAGGCTTGAAGAGCGTGTAGGCGCCGACGAGCACGAGCAGCACGAGGATGATCGGGTTGAAGGCCGCCTTGGGGATGTGCAGACCGATGAGCGCGCCGCCGATCGCGCCGATGTAGGCCACCGCCGCCATCGGTAGGGCGGTGCGCAGGTCGGGGCGCACCCGGCGGTAGAACGTGATCGAGCTGGTCGCGGTGCCGAAGATCCCGCCGAACTTGTTCGTGGCGAGCAGCTGCGCCGGACTCGCCCCGGGCAGACCGATGAGCAGTGCGGGCAGCAGGACCAGTCCACCACCGCCCACCACCGCGTCGATCCAACCGGCGGCGAAGGCGGCCAGGGCCAGGAAGACGACCGTGCTGAGCGTCGGGTCGCTCACTCCGTCTCGCTGTTCCAGCGGCGGACGACGTCGGCGACGTCGAGCAGCTGGTGCGCCACCGCGTCGGGGGTCACCTCAACGGCGACACGCTGGTTCGGGGGGATGTCGGAGTGGGGCACGAGGATGGCCCGCAGCCCGGCCTGCTGGGGGCCGTAGACGTCTTCGAAGAGGCGGTCGCCGACGTAGACGGCGCGCTCGGGCGACACGTTCACCGCCTCGCACGCCAACAGGAAGGCCTCGCGGTGTGGCTTAACGACGTGGATCTCGGAGGAGTACACGTCACCGTCGAGCAGGTCGAGCACCCCGTCACGCTCGAACACCTCACGGTGGTAGGCCCGGGTCCAGATCGTGTTCGACAGCACCCCGACCCGAACCCCGCTGTCGTGCAGTGACTCCCACAGGGGACGCACCTGCGGGTCGGTGTGCGTGTGAGGCTCCCAGAAGCGTTGGTACGCCGCGAGGGCCAAGAGGTGCCGGTCGTGGTCCGGGTCGATGCCGGCCTCGTCGAAGATGGCCGCCAGCGACGCACTCTGATGCCCCTGACGCCCTCGGCTCCAAGCCCGCTCCTCCGCCTGAGTCAGCCGCAGCGCGAGCGAGTCAGCCTCGGCCAGGTCGTCGAGCGACATGCGAGGGTCATCGACGGGCAGCCCATGCACCTCACGCGCGAAGACCCGCCACTGCTGAGGCAGGTCGACCTCGTGCCACGGCGTCAGCGTGCCGCCCCAGTCGAAGATGACCGCCTCGACCGAGCCCATCAGCCGCCCCGGACCTCGCGCACCACTTCCGCCACGACCTCGTCGAGGGCGACCTCGCGGCGCTCGTTGCTGCGTCGGTCCTTGATCTCGACCTTGCCCTCGGCCAGGCCCCGGCCGACGACGACGATCGTCGGCACACCGATCAGCTCGGAGTCCTTGAACTTCACCCCGGGGCTGACACCCTTGCGGTCGTCGACCAGCACGCGCAGGCCCTGGGCCTCGAGGTCGCGGGCCACCTCCTCCGCCGCGACGAAGACCTGGTCGTCCTTGCTGGCCGCCACGATGTGCACGTCGGCCGGGCTCAGCTCGCGCGGCCAGATGATGCCCGACGCGTCGTGGTTGCCCTCGACGACGGCGGCGACCGCCCGGCTCACCCCGACGCCGTACGAGCCCATGACCACGGTGACGAGCTTGCCGTTCTGGTCCAGAACCTTCAGACCCAGAGCCTCTGCATATTTCGTGCCGAGCTGGAAGACGTGACCCATCTCGATGCCTCGAGCCGTCTCCAACGTGTGCTCACAGCTGGGGCAGGCGTCACCGACCCGTACCTCGGCTGCCTCGATGGTGCCGTCGGCGGTGAAGTCCCGGCCGGCGACCAGGTCGAGCACGTGCCGGCCCGGTTCGTTCGCGCCGGTCACCCAGCGGGTGCCGTCGGACACGCGCGGGTCGAGCAGGTACCGGATGCCGCTCGTGCCGTCGGTGCCCAGGGCGCCCGGCCCGATGTAGCCCTTGACCAGGGCGGTGTTCTGGCTGAAAGCCGCCTCGTCGAAGGCCACCACCTCGGCCGGTTCCACCTGGGCGCCGAGCCGCTTCTCGTCGACCGCCCGGTCACCCGGCACCCCGATCGCGAGCGGTTCGCGGGTGCCGTCGGGGTGCTCGAGCATGACGACGACGTTCTTCAGCGTGTCGCCGGCCTCCCAGGGACGGTCGTCGCGAGGGAAGCGCTCGTTGAGGTGGTCGACGAGGGTCTCGATGGTCGGGGTGGCCGGAGTCTGCTCGACGTGGGCGGCCGGGAGGCCGTCGAAGGGCACGGCATCCGGCACCGGTACCCGCACCGCCTCCACGTTGGCCGCGTAGCCGCAGCTCGCGCAGCGCACGTAGGTGTCCTCGCCGACTTCGGCGGTGGCCAGGAACTCCTCGCTCTTGCTGCCGCCCATGGCCCCGGCCATGGCCTGGACGATGACGTAGTGGAAGCCGAGGCGGTCGAAGATGCGCACGTAGGCGTCACGGTGGAGCTGGTAGCTCTTGTCGAGCCCGGCCTCGTCGATGTCGAAGGAGTAGCTGTCCTTCATCACGAACTCGCGCCCGCGCAGCACGCCTGCCCGGGGCCTGGCCTCGTCGCGGTACTTGATCTGGATCTGGTACAGCGCGAGGGGCAGGTCCTTGTAGCTGCTGTACATGTCTTTGACCGTGAGGGTGAACAGCTCCTCGTGGGTCGGACCGAGCAGGTGCCCGGCGCCCTTGCGGTCGGTCAGCCGGAAGATGTTGTCGCCGTACTCGGCGTAGCGGCCACTCGCCTCGAAGGGCTCCTTGGGCAGCAGGGCTGGGAAGAGCAGCTCCTGCGCGCCGATGGCGTCCATCTCCTCGCGCACGATCCGCTCGACGTTGCGCAGCACCCGCAGACCCAGCGGCAGCCAGGTGTAGACCCCCGGGCTCACCCGGCGTACGTAGCCGGCCCGCACCAGCAGGCGGTGGCTCGGCACCTCCGCGTCGACCGGGTCCTCGCGCAGGGTTCGCAGGAACAGGGAGGACATGTGCAGGGCCACGGGGGCACTCCTTAGCAGGCGGTCAGACGGCGGTGCGGGATCCCCGGAAGGATATCGGGCGCAGGTGCCACCAGGCGACGCCAGCCACCAGCCCGACCGACCCACCGAGTACCGCTCCTCGCAGGAGCACTCGCAGCGCCGTCACCCACCACACGTGCTCTCGAAGGCGCAGCAGCACCACGGCGACCACGACACCGGCCATCACCGTACCGACCAGCACCAGCCACCGGACGGCGCGCTGACCCGTCGGGCCGTCGGGGCGAGGCACCGGCGCCGCCCGCCGCCAGGCCGACCACCACCACACGAGAATCGTGGCGAGACCGATGACACCCGAGCACACCTGCAACCATTGGTAGCCGGGCCAGGGGCCCCAGTCACGCTCGAGGGTCGGCAGCCAGGCTGCCGTGTGCCCCTCCTCGTGGGTGAAGGAGTCCCAGAGCACGTGGGTGGCGCCGCCGAGCAGCAGCGCCACGACGACCCGAGCCCGGACCCACCAGCAGCGGCCGCCCTCTCCGCCGCGCAACGGGATGCGCTCCCGCAGAACGCGCGGCAGCAGGTCGATGACAGGCTCTCGGCCCGCGGAAGGAAGACCGCCACATCGGGCACCATCGAGCCGATGGCCAGCGCGCCCACCGGCAGGCCGAGCCGACGAAGCGGGATCGCCACGAGGGCATGGGCGGGGGTGATCGGCACCGTTCGATCGTAGGTGGGCGGCCACAAATGAGGTGTCGGACGGAGCTCGTTGGGGCAGCATGGCGAGATGCCGCACAGCCCCCTCCTCTTCACCACCACCGTCGAGCCCCGCGAGGCCAAGGCCTGGTTCACGCCGCTGATCGAGCGGGAACCGCTGGCTCTGAGTGTCATCGCCAGCGTGTCCGACTCCCTGGTGACCGACCCTGGGCGTTTCGCCGACCCCCGGTGGTGGGCGGGTCGGACGGGCGACGCTGACGGCGCCGTGGTAGCTGCCTTCATGCACACTCCCCCGCATGCGCTGCACGTCGGCTGGGCCACCCAGGAGCAGGCCCGACAGCTCGCTGGGCAGCTGGCGCAGAAGACCTACGAAGCGGGTGGCGTGGGCGGCGACAAGAAGGCCGCGGCCGCCTTCGCGCAGGAGTGGGTCTCCGTGCGCGGGGGTCAGGCGGTCACACGGATGGAGCTCGGCGTCTTCGACCTTCCCGCGGAGGCGCAGCTCATCTTCGCGGTGACCGGCCACGCCCGACCCGCGCAGGCCGGCGACCTCGACCTGGTCGACGGCTGGATGCAGTCGTTCCGGACCGAGGTCGAGCCCGACGGCGCAGGGCCCGCGACCCGCCGGGGCCCGAGCCTCGCGACCGCGGTCGATGACGGGCGCGTGCTGCTCTGGCAGAAGGAGGGTTGCGCCGTCTCGATGGCCTACGCGTCACCACCCAACGGCGGGGTGGTGCGCATCTCGGGGGTCTGGACCCCCGTGGATCACCGCCGGCACGGCTATGCGAGCGCCGTCGTGGCCGGGCTCAGCCGGTTGCAGGCGGCGGCCGGGCACCGGTGCCTGCTCTACACCGACCTGGCGAACCCGACCTCGAACGCGATCTACCAGGCGATCGGGTACCGCCGCGTCGGCGACCACGTCACCATCGACTTCACGTGACCGTCAGCGCCAGACCCCTGCCGCGCGCAGCGCCGTGCGGATCATCGGCCACTGCAACGGCAGGCGCGCGACGGTGGCCGCGAGGTAGCCGCGCTTGAGGGCGTTGCGAGGGTCGCGGTCGAAGCGAGCTTTGGCCCGTCCGGCCATGGTCACGTTCGCTGGGAAGACCCCCACGAGCAGGACCGCCGAGGCAAGCCCGGCAACCCGGCGCGTCGCGGAGTTGAGCAGCCCCAGCCCGCAGACGATCTCGGCGGCACCCGAGACGTAGACCAGCAGCCGCCGGGCGGGGAGGGAGCTCGGAACCATGGCCAGAAACGGTTCCGGCCGCACGAAGTGCATGACCCCCGACGTCAGGAACACAGCAGCCAGCGCCATCCCGTCCTTGCCGAGCCCCTCGGATGCCGTTCGCTTCGACTGCCTCATGCCGAGCAGCCTAGGCTGCTCGGCTTCAGAGCAGCACGGTGGTGAAGGTACCCACCTCGGCGAACCCGCAGCGGTCGTAGGTGGCCCGTGCTGCGGTGTTGAAGTCGTTGACGTAGAGCGAGACCTCGTCGGCCAGCCCGTCGAGCACGAGCTCGACAACGGCAGCCATCGCGGGCACCGACCGGCCCTGCCCACGCAGACGAGGGTGCAGCCAGACTCCCTGGATCTGCGCGCACCCGAGCGCGAGCGAGCCCACGTCGGCCTTGAAGACGACTTCACCGTGCTCGACCTTGACAAAGGTGTGACCCTGACGGATCAGCGACGTGATGCCGGCCCGGTAGCCGCGGTCTGACCCGAAGTACGGCGGGTAGCCGATCTCCTCGGTGAACATGTGGGTGGCCGCGGGCAGCACGATCTCGATCTCGTCAGGACGCGCAGGCCGCACCTCGGGGTCGAGGTCGATACCGAGACGAGACGGCCTGGTGGCGGTCGCCACGAGCGGCTGGCGCGTGCGGAGAGTGCGCGCCGGCCCCCACGTGGGGCCGAGCCGGTCCCAGAGCCCGTTGACCTGGTCACTGGGCCCGAAGATCGAGGCGCACTGGCGGCGCAACCGGGAGATCTTCGACGCGATGGCCGTGAGACCGTCCTCGTCGAGCTCGACCGGAACCACGTTGGCGCTCACCCACGCCAGACCGGTGAGGTCGCCGTCGCGGTAGTGGCCGAGCACCGACCCAGGGCTGCTGCGCAAAGCACCCTCGTTGATGCGGGCGGCGGCGAACACGTTCGACACCCGATCACGAGCACAGATGGCCAGTGCGGCGTCGCGGTCGGAGACTGACAGCGGCCGCACCGGAGAGCGGGTGCGCAGCATGGGCTCAGCCTAAGGCCATGCTGGGGTCTATGAGCCGGGTGGACGTCTGGGTCGCGGCGGCGGGTGAGCGGGTCGGGCCGCTTGACGTGCCGGGAGTGCTTGACGAGATCGAGAGGGCGCGCTTAGACGAGCTGACCCACGCCGCCACCGCGAGGGCCTACCTCGCTCTGCACTCCCTCGCGCGGCAGGTGGTCGGGAGCATCATCGGCGCCCCGCCCCAGGCCGTTCGGTTCGACCGCACCTGCCCTGTGTGTGGGGGTCCGCACGGTCGACCGACGGTCGTCGACCATCCCGGGCTGCACGTCTCCCTGACCCGCACGAGCGCCCTGGTCGGGCTGGCGGTCACCACCGTTGGTGCTGTCGGGATCGACATCGAGCAGGTTGCCGCCGCGACCTTCGCCGGCTTTGACGAGGTCGCCCTCCACCCGGGCGAACGTGAGCCGGGCGGTCTCCCGACCGGGCGGGGTGGCCGGGCGAACGCGACGGCGTGGGTGCGCAAGGAGGCGGCCCTGAAGGCTCTCGGGACCGGGCTGCGCACCGACCCGGCCACGTTTCGCACGCCACCCACCGGCATCCTGACCGTGGTCGTGCCGGGCACGGAACCGCTGACGGTCACCGACCTGGTGCTTGCAGGCGCGGCGGCCCGTACCCACGTTGCGGCGGTGGCCGTGGCGGGGGCCTCTGCGGAGGTGGTCATGAACGGTGCGAGACCTCCACGCTGACGCTTCAGGGGCGCGTGGCCGCCGGCAGCCGGGGCAACGGCATCCGCCACAACCAGTCGTCGAGCAGCTCGTGCACCACCGGGCGGTCGTCGTGACCGCGCACGAGGTCGACGAAGCCGGCCGTTGACACCGAGCCGTGTTCGCCTGCCTCGACCCAGGCCCGCACGAGCGCGAAGAACGCCTGGTCGCCGAGGTGTCGGCGTAGGGCGTGCAGCAGCAGGGCTCCCCGCTTGTAGACGCGGTCGTCGAACATCAGGCGGGGGCCGGGGTCCGCCAGCACGAGGTTCTGCGGCAGGGCCGCGAGCTGCGCGTGGTGGTCCGTGGCGAGGGCGTCGGCGGTCGCCGCGCCAGACTGCTCCGACCACAGCCACTCGGCGTAGCAGGCGAAGCCCTCGTTGAGCCAGATGTCACTCCACGCCGTGATGGTCAGGCTGTTGCCGAACCACTGGTGGGCGAGCTCGTGCGCGACGAGCCGCTCCTGTGCTCCGCGGCCCCGCAGCCAGTTCGGCCCGAACGTCGCCATCCCCTGGGCCTCGAGCGGGATCTCGAGATCATCGGCCGTCACGACGACCGTGTAGTCGTCGAACGGGTAGCGGCCGAAGACCTCGGTGAAGAAGCTCATCATCTGCGGCTGGCTCTCGAGGTCGGCCAGCACCGAGACCTTGACGCCAGCGGGAAACGCCACCGTCTGGGGCACCGGCCCCTCGGCGATGGTCACGTGCTCGTACTGCCCTGCGTGCACCGCCGCCAGGTAGGTCGCCATGGGATGGCGTTGCTCGAAGACGCGCCGGGTGCGGCTGCCCCGGACCCGCTTGGCGGTGAGGGCCCCGGTGGCTACCACCTCGTAGGGCGAGTCGCACTCGACGGCGATGCGGTAGGTGGCCTTGCTACGGGGGTGGTCGTTGCATGGGAACCACGTGGGTGCACCGGTCGGCTGGCTCGCGACGAGCACACCGTCGTCGAGCTCCTCCCAGCCGACCTCGCCCCACGGTGAGCGAACGGGGGCGGGGGTGCCTGCGTACGTGATGGCGACCGTCACCCGGTCGTCGACACCGAGCCGGCGCGGCAGGGTGACGGTGAGCCGTTGGTCTCGATGGGCCCATTTGGCCGAGGTGCCGTCGACGGCGACCTTGGCGACGCGCAGGCCCGCGAGGTCGAGGTGCAGCTTGGCGAGCGGGGCCAGCGCGACGACCTCGAGCAGGGCCTTGCCGCTGAGGCGGTTGCTCGACATCTTGTAGTCGAGGTCGAGGTCGTAGTGGGTGACCGCGAAGGCCACGTCACCGCGGCCGGGAACGTAGGGATCACCAGTCGGCACGCGTCGAGAGTATGCCGCACCCGTCACGGGCGTTCGGGCGCGGTGTCGGATGCCGTCCCTACCGTGCCCGCCCTCGCCTCTGTGCCTACCGTCCAGGGGGCGATCGGGTTGCCGGTCCACCGGCTGCCGCTCGGCACCGACTCACCCCGCAGCACCAGTGAACCGGGCCCGACCGTGGCGCCCTGCTCGATCGAGGCCGCCGGCAGGATCACGCCGTTGGGCCCGAGCGTGGCGCCGGCGCCTAGTGTGACCGTGTCCATCGACATGATGCGGTCGTGGAACAGGTGGGTCTGCAGCACGCACCCCCGGCCCACCGTGGCTCCCTCGCCGAGCGTGACGAGGTCGGCCTCCGGCAGCCAGTAGGTCTCGCACCAGACGCCGTGTCCGATGTGAGCCCCGAGGGTGCGCAACCAGATGTTGATCGCCGGGGTGCCGGTGGCGGTCCAGGCGAACCACGGGCCGGCGACCATCTCGACGAAGGTGTCGACGACCTCGTTGCGCCAGACGAACGAGCTCCACAGCGGGTGCTCGACGGCCCGGATCCGGCCGACGATGGCCCACTTCGCCGCAGTGGTGACGGCGGCGGCGACCGCTCCGACCACGGCCAGCACGAGTCCCGAGAGGGCGGCGGCCGGGCCCACGCCGAGCCGGTCGACGATCCAGGCGAGCGTCACGAGCACGGTGATGCCGAGGGCGACCGTGACCATGACGGGCACGATGCGGCAGAGCTCGACGATTCCCCGAACCACCTTCAGCCGCAACGGTGGCGCGAAGGTGCGCTCGGCGTCGGCATCGCTCGAGGCGCGCCTCAGCCGCACCGGTGGGCTGCCCAGCCAGCTCGAGCCCGCCTTCGACTTCTCGGGGGCGGCCGACAGCACGGCGACCAGCCCGTTCTTCGGCACCCGGCGCCCCGGGGCTGTCATGCCGGAGTTGCCGAGAAAGGCCCGTTTGCCCACCTTGGCCGGGGCGATGCGCAGCCAGCCACCGCGAAGCTCGTAGCCGGCGACCATCGTGTCGTCGGCCAGGAAGGCGCCGTCGGCCACCGTGGTCATCTTCGGCAGCAGCAGCACGGTAGAGGCCTCGACACCGGATCCGATGCGGGCGCCGAGGGAGCGCAGCCACCACGGGGTGATGAGGCTGGAGTAGATCGGGAAGAGCAGGGTGCGGGCCTGGTCGAGCAGCCGCTCGGTCATCCACACCTGCCAACCGACCCGGCTGCGCACCGGGTGGAAGCCCTCGGTGAGACCCACCCCGAGCACCCGCACGATGGCGATGGTCAACAGCCCCAGAGCGAGCATGGCGAGCACGGTCGCGACAGGCACGGCCAGGTAGGCGGTTCGAGCGGCCGCCCCGTAGGAGGTCACATCACGGAGCATCACAGCCAGCACGAACAGCCCCGGGAGCAGGGCGAGCAGGGGCACGACCGCCAGCCCGATCGACGACACCCCGTAGACCGGAACCCATCCCGATGCCCGGGGCGGCCGGGCCGGCGGCCATGTCGTCGACGATGTCGCGGCCACGACGACGGCCGGCGAACCGGCGACCGTGGTGGCCCGGTCGACGTGAGCGAGCACCGTCGAGCCGGCCTCGACCACGCCGCCCCGACCGATGCGCACGTCGGGACCGACGGTGCTACGGGCTCCGATCGTGGCCTCGGAGGCGATGTGGATCTCACCGACGTGGATGACGTCGCCGTCCATCCAGTAGCCCGAGAGATCGACCTCCGGCTCGACACTGGCCCCATCGCCGATCGTCAGCATCCCCGTGACCGGCGGAACGGAGTGCAGGTCGACGCCGGTGCCGACCTTGGCCCCGAGAGCCCGCGCGTAGACGAGGATCCACGGGGCGCCGGCGAGCGAGATCGCCCCCATCGCCTCGGTGAAGCGTTCGGCCGCCCAGAGCCGTAGCTGCACGTGACCGCCGCGAGGGTAGGTTCCAGGGCGCACACCGAGCAGGAGTAGGCGCGCGCCCACAGCCGACAGTCCCATCCGGCCGACCGGGGTGACGAACGCCACCCAGCCCACGGCCAGTACCCACCACGACACCGGCCGGGCCCACGGCGCCAGGTCGAGCGCCCGCAGCAGCTCGGTGGCCGTCACGAGGGCAACCACCCACTGCATCCCCTTGACGGTGAGCAGCACGAGGGAGATGACGGTCTGCAGCAGCTGGATGGGACGTGGGATGCGGCTGACCTGACGCGTGGGCGCCTGCGGGCCGGCCGGTGTGAGCGACTCGAGCAGGCTGGCCTGAGCCCCGAGGCGGGGGTGGGCGTAGACGTCGGCGACCGTCACGGTGGGGGTGCGCTCTCGCAGCAGTGTGACCAGCCGAGCGGCCGGAAGGCTGCCGCCACCGTGGGTGAAGAAGTCGGCGTCGAGGGAGCGGATCGGGGCGCCGAGCACTGTCGTCCACTGCTCGGCGAGCCAGCGCGACATCCCGGTCAGCACGGTCGCGTCGTCACCGAGCGCCTCACCGGGCAGCGGCCAGGGAAGGGCTGCCCGGTCGACCTTGCCGGACGTGCGGGTCGGCAGGTCGTCGACGACGACGACGAGCGGCACGAGAGCCGCAGGCAGCTCGGCGCGCAACCGGTCGACGGCAGCGTCGTGGTCGAAGGTCGCGGGGTCGGCCGGCACGACATAGCCCACCAGCACCTGGCTGCCGGCCGGGGTCGACTTCACGGCGGCCGCCGCGCCGGTCACCCCGACGAGCCCCTGCAGCGCGGCGTCGACCTCACCGAGCTCGATGCGCCGGCCCCCGAGCTTGACCTGGTCGTCGGCCCGCCCCACGAAGACCAGGCCCGCAGGGTCGTTGACGACGAGGTCGCCTGACCGGTAGGCCCGCGCCCAGCCCAGCGTCGGCATCGGAGCGAACTTCTCGGCATCCTTCGAAGGGTCGAGGTATCGGGCCAGGCCCACCCCACCGATGATGAGCTGGCCCGTCTCGCCGGGGGCGACCGGGGTCTCGGCGCTGTCGACGACGGCCAGGTTCCAGCCGTCGAGGGGAAGGCCGATGCGCACCGGGCCGAGGCCGTCCAAGAGCGCTCCGCACGCCACGACGGTCGCCTCGGTGGGGCCGTAGGTGTTCCACACCTCGCGCTCCGGGGAGACGAGACGCGCCACGAGGTCGGGAGGGCAGGCCTCGCCTCCGAAGATGAGCAGGCGCACCGGCTCGAGTGCCTCGGCGGGCCAGAGCGCGGCCAGGGTGGGCACCGTCGACACGATGGTGATGCCCTGGGCCACCAACCACGGGCCGAGGTCGATGCCCGTGCGCACGAGAGACCGAGGCGCCGGCACGAGGCATGCCCCGTGCCGCCAGGCCAGCCACATCTCCTCGCACGAGGCGTCGAAGGCGACGGACAGCCCCGCCAGAACCCGGTCACCTGGCCCGATCGGCTGGCTTTGCAGGAACATCCGCGCCTCGGCGTCGACGAACGCGGCCGCTGACCGATGGGTGACGGCCACCCCCTTGGGTCGCCCGGTGGAGCCGGAGGTGAAGATCACCCAGGCGTCGTGGTCGACCGTCACGACCGGTTCTGGCCCGGGCATGCCGCCGTTCGGCCTGTTCGTGGTGGCCCAGGTGGTCTCGATGAGGCGGTCGGCCCCGACGACGGCCGCGACGCCGGCCTCGGAGAACACCAGGTCGGCGCGCTCCTGCGGGTCGTCGACGTCGACCGGCACGTAGGCTGCGCCCGCCCGCAGGATGCCGAGGATGGAGACGTAGAGGTCGTGGGTGCCCGACGGCGCCCGCACCCCGACCCGGTCGCCCGGTCGTACCCCCGCAGCCGCGAGGTGCGCCGCCATCTCGCTGACCTCGACGCTCAGCTCGCGGTAGGTCAGCACCGACCGGGTGTCGTCGATGGCCGGGGCGTCGGGATGCCGGGCCACGGTGGCCGACAGCACGTCGAGCAACGTGCGGGGGGCACTGGTTCGGTCACCGGCCAGCAGCGGGTCGGGCAAGATACCCCTCCTCGGGCCGCGAGCGCACTCGCTCTGGGCGATATCGGAAGTGTAGTGAGGGCGGGTGAACGGCAGGTGTCCTCCAACCCGGCGCGCCGCCGGTATCGCGCACTACGGTGGGGGAATCTCTCGCGCGGCAGACCAGCGCGCCGCTCCCAGCCCGAAAGGCCCACCATGACCGAGTTGCGTGTCGTCGCCGAGATCGTCGCCAAACCGGGGTCGGAGCACGGCATCCGCGCTGCCCTGTCGACCCTGGCCGTGGCCACCCGCGACGAGGACGGGTGCATCGCCTACGAGGTGTTCGAGTCGGATGCCGCGGCCGGCACCTTCTTCACCATCGAGACGTGGCGCTCACCGGAGGACATGGCCGCCCACCTGCAGAGCGAGCACCTGGCCGCCGCGTTCGCCGCAGCCGACGGGCACGTCAGTGCCCCGCCGGCGATCCACCCACTGAACCCGGTGACCTGAGCAGCAGCGGGCGGTCGAGGTCAGTGTTGTCGAAGACCCAGCTCGCCCGCTCGCGCGGCCTCGCCTCCGCGAGGTAGAGCCGCTGACCCTCGACGTAGCGGCGGTTGACGGCCGCCTCCGGATCGGGGTCGTGGTGCCCGTCGAAGCGGTCGTTGCCGCGCGGCACCGTCACGGCGAAGGGAGCGTCGACAAACACGACGGCATCCCACTGGCCGGCCAGCTCAGGGCGCTGGAGGAAGATCCCGTCGACCAGCAGCAGGGTGTCGACGGCCGTCGCCACGGGTGAGGGCGTGACCACCGCGTCGGTCTCCACGTCGAAGGCAGCTGGGGTCAGGGGGCGGCCGGCCCGAAAGGGTGACAGTACGCAGCGTCGAAACGCGTCGTAGTCGTAGGAGTCGGCGTAGAACGTGTCGGGCCCGGAGCCGCGGGCGGAGCGGCGCGCCTGGGGGTGGTGGAAGCCGTCGACCCCGACCCGCACGACCGGCCGAGGTCTCAGTGCGAGGCTGCCGATGACCTCTGCGAGCTGGTCGGCGAGCACGGTCTTCCCGGCGCCGTCAAACCCGTCAACGGCCACGACGACGCGCTCACCCGGCGAGAGCGCCACCAGCGCCTCGGCCAGCGCCCGCACGGCGGCCCGACGCTGCCTCGAAAGGGCGCCCGGGCGCACGCTCTCAGCCGACGGTGACCGACGGTGTGCCGGCGTCGGCCTCGTCGACCGGCTCGCCCATCTCTTCGGCGAGGCGCATGGCCTCCTCGATGAGGGTCTCGACGA
>JBBSTU010000092.1:0-14991 GCA_038235595.1 Actinomycetales bacterium
CTCGAGCGCCTGGGTGAGCAGCCGTACCTGGGTCGACTTGCCGGCGCCGTCGCCGCCCTCGAAGCACACGAAGAACCCGGGCGCCGTGCTGACGCGCCCCACGGCATCCGCTGAGGGGGAGACGACTGACTCACTCACGGCCCCGAGCCTATGTGACCCCACCGTCAGCGCCCGCCCCGGAAATCGGTTGACCCTGACGCGGGGTCAGCCCCTACCGTCGAGCCTGACCGAACGACCCGTTCGGTCTGACCCCAGCGACGCGATCGCCGTCGAGAACGAGGCCGAGGAGGCGACGATGACAGACAGCGACACGACCAGGGAGATCCGACGTGACGATGACGAGCTGATGGGCCTCCTGAGCTGCGAGGGCGGCCAGTGGCGACCAGTGACCGCCTTCGGGGCCAGCCTGGCCGAGCCGACGGATGCCGCTCACGCCGAGGTCGTGGTGCGTGAACGCGGCCTGTCCAGCCTCGCCGACCGGTGGCTGGCCACGATCGACGGCGAGAGCGTCGACGTCTGGCTGCTGGAGGTGCGCCCCGACCGGGTGCGCCTGCGTCGTCACGACCCGATGGCGACCCAGAGCGGTCACGGCGAGTGGCACGAGGTCGCCCACCTCAACCTGCGCCTCGCCTGACCGCACTTTCTGCGCGACGCGCCGCGCGACGCGCGCAACCGGTCGGGATTTCGACACCTTTGGCGCGACGCGCTGCGCGACGCGCGGAACGGGTTCGAATTTCGACACCTTTGGCGCGACGCGCCGCGCGACGCGCGAAAGGTGGTCGGATGCCGCTCACCCGGGTTCGAGGGCGGCATTTGGTCACGCTCGGTGACTGTCAGCGGCGGCGGAGCAGCTCTTCGGCGATCTGCACCGCGTTGAGCGCTGCGCCCTTGCGCAGGTTGTCACCGACGACGAACAGCACCAGACCCTTGCCGGCCGGCGCGGCCTGGTCGGCGCGCACCCGGCCGACGAACACCTCGTCGCGGCCCGCAGCGTCGAGCGGGTTGGGCACGTCGGTGACGACGACACCCGGGGCGTTCTTCAGCAGGTCGAGGGCCTCCTCCACCGAGATGTCGCCCTCGAACTCGGCGTGGATCGCCAGGCTGTGGCCCGAGAACACCGGCACCCGAACACAGGTACCCGAGACCCGCAGGTCGGGCGCATGCAGGATGCGCCGCGACTCGTGGCGCAGCTTCTGCTCCTCGTCGGTCTCATGCGAGCCGTCGTCGACGATCGAGCCGGCGATCGGCACGACGTTGAAGGCGACAGAAACGGCATAGAGGTTCGGCTTCGGCACAGCCACCGACCTACCGTCGATGGCGAGGTCACGAGGGTCACCGGCCGCATAGGTGCCGCGCAGCTGGGTGTCGAGCTCCTGCACACCGGCACCGCCCGACCCCGACACGGCCTGGTAGCTCGAGACGTGCAGTCGCCGCAGCCCGGCGTGCGCGTGCAGCGGCCCGAGCACCGGCATCGCCGCCATCGTCGTGCAGTTCGGGTTGGCGATGATGCCCTTGGGGATGTGCTCGAGATCGCCGGGGTTGACCTCCGAGACGACGAGGGGCACGTCGGGGTCCTTGCGCCAGGCACTCGAGTTGTCGATCACGGTCGCGCCGGCGGCGGCGACCTTCGGGGCCAGCTCACGTGACGCGGCCCCGCCGTTGCTGAACAGGGCGATGTCGAGACCGCTGAAGTCAGCCGTCGCAGAGTCTTCGACGGTGATGTGCCGGCCCCGGAACGGCAACGTGGTGCCGGCCGACCGGGCCGAGGCGAAGAAGCGCACCGACTCGGCGGGAAAGTCGCGTTCGTCGAGCAGCGCACGCATGACGCCGCCGACCTGGCCCGTTGCTCCGAAGACACCTACTCGCATGCCCCAAGGCTACGGCCGCCTCGTCGGTCAGCCCGTCTTCGTTCAGCCCTCGGTCAGCGCGGTGGTGACACCCCTACCCGAGCCGGCCGGCAAGCGAGACCCCCAGGTCGGCGCCCGACAGCCAGGCCGCCTCGACCCGGGGCTTGCTCGCCCAGGAGTCACCACACAGTCCGATGCCGTCGTCGCCGAGGTGGTGCGTGCGGTCGCGAGTGCCCGCCGGATGGGCCAGCGACCACCGATGCACCCGCGACCAGATCGGCGCCTCACTGATGCCGAGCAGCTCGGTGAGCGACCCGAGCATCGCCGGTTCGGCAGCGGCCGGCTCGTCGAGGTGCTTCGCCGCAAAGCCCTCGGTCGCGTGGGCGACGAGCACCGGGGCACCGTCTCCGCGGCGCGCACCGTCGTCGGCCACCCACGTCAGGTGTGGGTCGCCATTGACGAACGCTCCGTCGAAGCCGTCGCTCCACGAGCGCTGTTCCCAGCCCGCGAGCAACGCCATGGTCGGGGCGTAGTCGTCGACGAGCTGAGCCAGCGAGGCGAACGACCCGCCCAGCAGGCGCCGGGCCTGCGGGTCGGGCATGGCGAGCACCACTGCAGCTGCGGCGCGCCCATCAACGGAAAGGATGCCGGTGTGCTCGTCGCGCGTCACCGCGTCGACCGCGACACGATCGGTCACGAGCCCCGCGGCGAGGTCTTCGACGAGGCACCGCAGACCACCGGGCGACGCCCAACGCATCGACCCCTGCTTGGGCTCACGCCGCTGCCCAGGTGCTGAACCATCGAACACGTCGAAGGTGTCGGTCCACTCGCGAGCCAGGCCGCGGGCCTGCCAGTCGCGCACCACCGCGGCGAACCGGTCGTCGCTCACGGTGAAGTAGGACGCGCCGGTGTCGACGGGGTGGCCGTCAACGGTGCGAACGGCCATCCGCCCACCGAGGCGTCGCCCCCGGTCGAGCACGGTGACCTCGACACCGGCATCCGTCAGAGCACGCGCACACGCGATGCCCGAGATGCCTCCGCCGACGACGATCACAGGGTCCATGCCCTCATCCTGCCTTGTCGGGTCGAGGTAATCGCGCACGGCTGAGCGCGTCGGACTACCTCGACCCGACAGCAGCCAGGCAGCAACGCGGCTACGGCCCCGCGTGACGGTCGGCGTTCGCGTGAATGGCGTCGCGCACGTACTGAGCGAGCCCCGCTTCGAGGTCGTCGTAGGTCTTGGCGAACCGCGGGTCGGCCACGTACATGTCTCCCAGCTTGCGGTGGAAGTCGTGGTCGAGGTCGTAGAAGTGGTCGTGGATCTGACGACGGGCGCGCTCCGCGGCAGCCATTGCTGCCTCACCGGTCGCAGGCTCCCCCGACCGCAGGGCGGCCGCGAACTGCGCGTTCACGGCATCCTGGCGGGCCTTGATCTGCTCCCAGTCGGCCTTGGTGTACGCGCTGGTGCGCGACTGCGACTGCTTCCACGCGTCGGTGTCTCCCCAGCGCTGTGCCGCCTCCTGCTGGTACTCGTCCTTGAACCCGTCGCCGAAGAGCTCCCTCATCTGCTCGCGCGTGGCTGGCTCCTCACTCATCTCTCTCTCCAGTGCTCGGTCGATGGCCGTCACGAGCTCGTTCAGCTCGCCCAGCCGGGTCATGACCGCAGCACGTTGACGACGCAGATGGGCGACCGCGTCCGCACCGTCACCCAGCAGCGCCGCGATCGCGTCGAGCGGCATCTCGAGCCGCCGGTAGACCACGACCTGCTGCAGCCGGGTGAGGTCACCCTCGGTGTAGAGCCGGTAGCCCGCCGCCGAGCGTTCGCTCGGGCAGAGCAGCCCGATCTCGTCGTAGTGGTGCAGCGTTCGCACCGTCACGCCGAGCAGCTCGGCCACCTGGCCCACCGTGAAGGTGGTCATCGCGTGTGCCCTTCGTCGCATCGTGCTGGTCATGGGTCGAGCGTGGCGCCTCACGCCGCGTGAGGGTCAAGCCGGCATCCTGGGTTCGCCTCCACGGTAGGCGTGCCACGGCGACGGGTGACGACCCCGACCGGGTCGGATGCCGCTGAGCGAGCCCGCAGCGCCACGCCGACGACGCGTAAGGGAGGTTAAGAGCGAGCGACATTGGCACTGAGTCGAGTTGGCGTTCGCCACTAGGCTGACGAGATGCATCGTCGCCTCGCGCTCGTTCGCCGACCCTCACCGTCGCTGGCGGACGGCCTCGTCACCCATCTCGAGCGCGCCCCCTCGGTTGACGTCGACCTGGCCCGACGGCAGTGGGACGAGTACATGGCGGTGCTCGAGCGGCGCGACTGGCAGGTGGTCGAGGCCCCGCCGGCCGACGACTCCCCCGATGGCGTGTTCATCGAGGACCAGGTGGTCGTACACGGTGACGTCGCAGTGTTGTGCCGTTCGGGCGCCCCGCAACGGCGAGCCGAGCGCCACGGCCTCAGCGAGCTGCTCCAGGGGCTCGGCTACCGCGTGGTGCCGATGATCGGGCCGGCCACCCTCGACGGTGGTGACGTGCTCAAGCACGGCAGCCACGTCTGGGTGGGGCAGGGTGGTCGGTCGAACGCGGCCGGCGTGGCCCAGCTCGCCGACGCCTTCGAAGGCCACCGCGTCATCGTCGAGCCCGTGACCGTCAGCAAGGTGCTGCACCTCAAGTCAGCCGTGACTGCCCTCCCCCTCGGGGCCATCATCGGTTACGAACCGCTCGTCGACGATCCCGGCCGGTGGGGCGAGTTCGTCTCTGTGCCAGAGGAGCCCGGTGCACACGTGGTGCTCCTCGGCGGTATGTCGGTGCTGATGTCAGCCGCCGCACCTCGCACCGCCCACCTGCTTCGCGGGCTCGGTCATGACGTCACGATGGTCGACATCTCTGAGTTCGAGAAGCTCGAAGGGTGCGTGACCTGCCTGTCGGTGAGACTGCGCAGCTGACCAGGTCGCGATGCGATGTCTGGTATATTCACTAGTTCAGTTAGTTACCTAGTGAGTGACCGCACTGACCCCGCACGGCCGGGTCGGAGCAGGATGGAGGAGCCCGACATGGCCACCCTGACCCGCAACGACCAGGCCCGCCGCATCGTCGTCGTACTGGCCGAGATCTTCTGCGTCATCGGCACCCTCGTCGGCGTCGGCGTGCTCGGCACCGACGTCTCGCAGACCTCTGGGGGCGCCCTTTCGGCCGACGCCACGTTGATTGCCCCCGCCACCACCGCCTTCTCGATCTGGACCCCCATCTACATCGGGCTCCTGGTCTACACCGTCTGGCAGCTCCTACCGAAGAACGCCACGAGCGAGCGGGTGCGATCGACGGGATGGCTCGCAGCGGTGTCGATGGTGCTCAACGCAGCCTGGCTACTGGTCACCCAACAGGGCTGGATCTGGGTCAGCGTCATCGTCATCCTCGCCCTGGCCTTGACGCTCAGCGTGCTGATCCAGCGCCTCAGTCGTGAGCGCGCCGCCAGCACGTTCGAGAAGATCGTCGTCGACGGAACGTTCGGGCTCTACCTCGGCTGGGTGGCCGTGGCCGCCTGCGCCAACGTGACCGCCGCGTTCGTCGACGCTGACGTCGACCTCGGCAGCGCCGGCAACCAGGTGGCCGCAGTCGTAGTGGTGATGGTCGCCGCCGCGCTCGGGGTGGTGTTCGCTGCCCGCTTCGGCGGTCGGTGGGCTGTCGCCGCCGCGATGGCGTGGGGCCTGGGCTGGATCGCCGTCGGGCGGCTGACCGACGAGCCGAAGTCGACGGCCACGGCGATCGCTGCCGTGATCGCCGCCGTGATCGTGCTGGCCGCTGCGGGCCGCCTCCGCCGAGACGGCGCGGTGGTCGACACCGCTTCGCCCACCCGGGCGCGCGTCAGCGCCTGAATCGCGTCACCAACGACCCGGGGCGGATATCGCCGACCTCGCCCACGGGGTCGACGGCCACCACTCTGAGTCGAGTGGCCACTTTCGTGCGCGTGTAGGCGATGTCGTGGCCACTCGACTGGGTGGCACTCGGTGGCGGGTCGACGCGGGTTAGCCTCGGGGCGTGAACGCTGACGTGATCGTGGTGGGAGCGGGGATCGCCGGGTTGCGTTGCGCCACCAGACTCCTAGAGCTGGGTCACGATGTCGTGGTGCTCGAGCGGGACGACGCTGTCGGCGGTCGGGTTCGCACCGATGTCGTCGACGGTTTTCGGTGCGACCGCGGCTTCCAGGTGCTGAACCCGGCCTACCCGGCGATGAAGCGCTGGGTCGACCTCGACGCGCTCGATCTGGGGTCGTTCCGCGCCGGGGTGCTGGTGCGACGGCGCGACGGGCTGGCCGTCGTGGCCGACCCGGTTCGCGAGCCTCGCCTGCTGAGCGCCACGTTGCGCTCTGGATACGTGCGACCGCTCGAGCTCGCGGCCCTGGCCCGATGGGCGGCTCGGGTGATGGCTGATCCGCGCGCTGTGAAGGCCCAGCCCGACCGAGCCCTCGCTGAGTCGTTCGACGCGGCCGGAGTCTCGGGCCGCCTGCGCACCGAGGTGCTCGACCCGTTCCTCGCCGGGGTTCTCGTCGACAGCCACGGCCGTACCTCGGCGAACTTCACGAAGCTGCTGGTGCGCAGCTTCGTGCTCGGACGCCCGGGCGTCCCCCGTCTCGGGATGGGCGCCCTGCCCGAGCAGCTCGCCACGCCGCTCGGTGGGCGGGTTCGCCTGCACGCCGCGGTCGAGGCGGTCTCCCCCTCCGGCGACGGTGTGGAGGTCCGCGTGGCCGGCGCGCGCCTGAGGGCCAGCGCCGTGGTGGTGGCCACTGATCCGGTCGAGGCGGCCGTCCTGAGCGGCCTCCCTCAACCGGCTGTCGGCGGCCTGGTGACATGGTGGTTCGAGGCTGCGGAAGCGCCCCACCCGCTCGCCCTGATCGCGGTCGACGGGCGACGAGCCCACTCGAGCGGTGCCGTGCGCTCCCCTGGCCCCGTCTGGAACACCGCGCTCATGACCGCCGCCGCACCCAGCTACGCCCCACCCGGTCGGCACCTCGTTGCGGCCACGACGCTGCTCGACCGCGCCGACGGCGAAGCGGGCGAGGCTCAGGTGCTCCAGCACGTCGGCGAGATCTACGGTGTCGACACCACCGGCTGGCGCGTCGTCACGCGGCACCGCATCGACGCGGCCCTGCCGGTGCTACGTCCGGGCTCGCCCCTGCGTCGCCCGGTAGCCGTGCGAGACGGGGTCTTCGTGTGCGGAGACCACCGCGACACCCCGTCATTGCAGGGCGCGCTGGTCTCCGGCCACCGCACAGCAGACGCAGTACACGCGCACCTGCGCTAGCCGGCGGTCCCGCCCGCGCCCCCGTGCGCCCTTTCACCCCCTGCGACCGCTTCAGATCACTGCCCGCTAAAAGAACCTTCAAGAAACTTGGGGACAGGTGCATCCTCCGACGCGGCTCAGGAGGAAGAGGGGGCAAGGACGGTCACGGACGACCATCCTCTGAGAGAGGACACAAGAGCCCATGAAGAAGCGTCATCTCGTACCGATCGTCGCCCTCATCGCCGGCGGCATGGCGGCCCCCGCCGCGGTCGCCGCGCCAGCTTCAGCCGCCAAGGCGGGCACCACCACGGCCACCAAGGCGCTCGGCGATCGCAGCCTGGCCGAAGTTCTGCTGGCCAACGGTGGCGGCAAGTTCGACCACAACTCGAACGACTACGACATCCTCACCCAGTCCATCCTTGCGGTGCTGAAGGCCAAGCCGATCTCACCGGTGCAGCTGCTTGCTCAAGGTGACGTCGCCCTGACCGCTTTCCTGCCCAGCGACCGGGCCTTCCGCCAGCTCGCCCACAGCCTGACGAACAAGTGGTACGGCAGCGAGAAGGCGGTCTTCGACGCTCTGGTGGCGACGGCGGGCGTCGACACCATCGAAAACATCCTCCTCTACCACGTCATCCCCGGCGCCACGATCACCTCCAAGGACGCACTCAACTCCAACGGGGCCACGCTTGCGACCGCCCTTCCCGGAGCCAGCATCAAGGTGAGGGTGCTCTCGAAGTATCTCAAGGTCATCGCGCTCAAGGACAACGACAACAACAGCCGCAACCCGATCATCAACCCCAAGGCCTTCGACATCAACAAGGGCAACAAGCAGATCGCCCACGGTATCGAGCTCGTGCTCCGCCCGGTCGATCTCTGATCGCAGCCTGCACCAAACCGTCCCTACCTGGGACACCACCCCTCCGAAAGGTATGCATTATGAAGACCCTGCGCATCGCGGCCATCACGGCCCTCGCGTTCTCACCCCTCGCTCTCGCCACGACGGCCAACGCCGCCAGCGGTGACGCCACCGTGTCGGTTCTGCACGGCGTTCCCGGAGCCACCGTCGACGTCTACGCCAACGGCAAGGCGCTGCTGACCAACTTCAAGCCCGGCACGCTCACCGACCCGGTGATGCTGCCCGCCGGCGACTACGACCTCAAGGTCGTCGCCGCCGGAGCCGGAGCCGACGGCAAGGCCGTTACCGAGGCCAAGGGCGTCGCCGTTCCCGCCGGTGCCAACATCACCGTGGTCGCCCACCTGACCGCCGACGGCAAGCCGGTGCTGACGCCCTACGTCAACGACACCTCGATGGTTCCCGCCGGTCAGGCGCGCCTCACCGTGCGTCACGACGCTGCGGCCCCGGCCGTCGACGTGCGTGCGAACGGCAAGCCGGCCCTGAAGGGCCTGACCAACCCGAACGAGGCCAAGGCCGTCGTGCCCGCCGGGACCATCAAGGCCGATGTGACGCTCGCGGGCACCAGCACCGTCGTCATCGGCCCGGCCAACCTTGACCTCAAGGAAGGCACCAACACGATCGTCTACGCCTGGGGCAGCGCTGCTGACAAGAACCTCAAGCTCGCCGTCCAGACGATCAGCGGCATGAGCTCCGCCCCCGGTGGAGTGAACGCCGGTAGCGGTGGGCAGGCCGCCGCTCAGGCTGCTGCCAGTGACACGGGTCGCTACGTCGCCATCGCCGGCGTCGCTGCCCTCGCCGGTGGTGTCGTGCTCTTCGGCCGTCGCAAGGCGACGAACCGCTGACATGACGCTCACCAGCTCGCGTAGGAGGGTGGCGGCCGCAGTGGCCGCCGCCCTGCTCGCGGGCGCCGGTACGGCGTGGTTCACCCGCCCGGCCGCCTCAGCCAACCCCGCAGACGGCTTCGGGAGCCAGGCTTCGACGACGGTGACCACGCTTCCCCCTGACGACCCGACGTTGCCGACCCCGCCTGTCGGGTCGTCAGGGGCACCGAACCGCACCGCGGTCTCACCCTCGAGTCCCTCGGCCAAGGGAGGGGTTCCGCTCCTCGGCAGGTCCCTGCCCCCTTCGGCCGGGCCGAGCAAGCTGCCCGCCCCCACCTCCTTCTCCATCGCCAGACTCGGCATCACGATGAAGGTCAGAGCCGAGGGAGTAGCGGGCGACGGTCAGATGGCCCTCGCCCCGACCCCCGCCGACATCGGCTGGTACCGCTACGGTCCGCGCCCCGGTGACCCCGCCGGTGCGACAGTGCTGGCCGGGCACCTCGACGAGCCCGACTACGGCATCGGGCCTCTTGTCCAGCTGACCAAGCTGCGTCAGGGCGACGTCATCACCGTCGCGTCCGGCAAGAAGACGTACCGTTATTCCGTGACGTCCGTCACCTCCATCAAGAAGACCGCGCTCGACCTGAGCTCCCTTTTCACCCGCGAAGGACCACCGCAGTTGCACGTCGTCACCTGTGGTGGAAATTTTGACCAGGAGACCCGCCACTATGACGCCAACGTGGTCGTCATCGCGAACCCCGTTGGTTGAGAGGGGCTGCTCCAGATTCACGGTTATGGTGGGCACGTGCACGTGCACGATGACCCCAACACCGACCTCGACGGCGCCCGGCTCGCGGGCGAGCTCGCTGCGGGTTCGAGTGACGCCCTCGCTGAGATGTACCGGCGCTGGTCGACCCTCGTGCACACGATCGCCTATCGCTCCCTCGGAGACCGGCACGACGCGGAGGATGTCACCCAGCAGGTCTTCGTGTCGGCGTGGAACGGGCGGCACACCCTTCGTCCTGACCAGGGTTCGCCCGCCGCATGGCTGGTCGGTATCACCAAGCACCGTGTGGCTGACGTGAAGATGCAGCGCTACCGCAGCCACCGCAACCTGCATGCCGTTGCGGCGCAGTCCGCCACCGAGCCTTCAGAACAGCACGACGACTGGGCCGAGAAGCTGCTGCTGGTGAGCGAGCTAGAGCGCATGGGCGATCCGCGAGCGGCTGTGCTCCGAATGGCTTTCATGGAGGACAAGCCGCAGGACGAGATCGCGCGAACGCTCGACCTGCCCATCGGTACCGTCAAGAGCCACGTTCGTCGTGGGCTCATCGAGCTGCGCCGCAGACTGGAGGAGGTAGAGCATGTCGCACCCTGACGACGAGATTCTCGTCGACCTGGCGATCAACGGTACGGATGCCGCTGACGCCCCCTCGTCTGTGCACCACCACCTCTCGTCGTGTGCGGTCTGCGCCGCCACCGTTTCCGACCTGCGGCGCACCCTCTCCTTCGCCAAGTCCTCTCCGGCTGATGCCGTCTGGGTGACGCCACCGGCCAGCGTGTGGGAGCGCATCACCGCACAGATCGAGGGCCCGAACGCCGCGGCCTCGGTCACCGGCGTCCGGCCGACTGCGGCCGACCTGCCCCCGCGCTCAACATCCGGAGGGGGCGATGGCTCCCGCGCGTCATCGCGCACGGGGGCTCACCGGTCGCACTCCGACCACACCGATTCCGGCGCGACCTCCCTCGAGCGTCGTCGTGACCACCGTGAGCGCGGGCCCGAGCATCGTCCGCGGCTCGTCGGCTGGGCGGCAGGGATCGCCGCCGCTGGCCTCGTCGTCGGGCTGCTCACCGGTCGCGCTCTGTGGAGCGGCCCCACCGCTGTTCCTGTGGCCACCGCGACCACGACCTCAGCCACCACAGTCAGCCAGGTCGCGCTCAACACCCTCGATGCCAGCGACCCCCAGCGGCTGGGCGAAGCCGCCGTGGTTCGCACGCCCAGAGGCTACGAGCTCACGATTGACACCACCAAGCCTGTAGACGCCGGCACCGGCTACCTCGAGGTGTGGCTGATCAACCGCGACCTCAAGCGGATGGTCTCGGTCGGGGTGCTGCGTGGCAACGGCATCGCCTCGTTCCCGATCAGCCAGAACCTCATCGACCAGGGCTACATCGTGGTCGACGTCTCGCGTCAGCAGTTCATCGAGGACACGACTCACTCCGGTGACAGCGTCATGCGCGGCAAGCTGCCCGCCTAGCTCGCACCTTGGGCTCGGGGCTCAGCTGATCAGCGCCCGCATCGCCTGGGTGGCACCGCGCAGGTAGCGCTCGATGACGACGCGTTCGTCGTCGGTGAGGCTGTTGTCGAGGTCGGCGAGCGCCTCGAACATCGGCCTCATCCGTTTTGTCACCTCGGCCCGACCAGAGTCGGTGATGACGACCTCGGTGCGCCGGCCGTCACCCGCGTGCGGTCGGCGTTCGGCATGGCCGTGACCACACAGCCGGTCGACGATTCCCGACGAGGCAGCCGACGTGACTCCGAGCTGCTTGGCGAGCTCGACCGGACCCATCGGGCCGCGCATCAGGTGGCGTAGCGAGTGCAGCTCGGAGTTGCTGAGACCGGCTTGGCGGGCGAGAGCCGCGGGCACGGTCTCAGACACGGTCACCAGCTGCTGGAGGGCGACGAGCGAGCCCGACATCCGGAACTCGGGCACGCCCGAGGCCGCGCCGCCGGGCCGCGAGTGCGCCGGTCGCGGTGTCGCGGTGCTTCGAGGACTGGTAATGTCACTCACCTACTTAGCAATCAATTGAGCAACTGTTCTAACCATCTTAGCGGAGGACACCGTGCGCGCTGTCGCAGACCGAATCACCCGAACCTGGTGGGCCGTGACCATCGTCATCGTCGCGCTCGCTGGAGCCCTGGCCGTCGTCGGGGTCGTCGGTGAGGCGACCCGCACGCCCACCTCGGTCGACTCGCTGCCGATCGGCTCCGACAGCGCCAAGGCGCTCCAGCTGCGCGACCGGCTTCCTGAGGCTCAGGGCTCGACGGCGGTCGTGCTCTACACCAAAGACTCGGGAAAGCTCTCACCGAGTGAGATCGCCTCGCTGCAGAAGCAGTTCGCCACCCTCCCCGGCGCGGGAGCGGTCCCGCTGCAGAAGAGCGACGACGGCACCGCCGCCGTGGGGGTCGTCCCCGTCGACTCCAAGGATGCCGTCGACGCCGGCACGCTCGTCGGCGAGCTGCGAACCGCGGCCAAGGCCGACCTGCCCTCCGGGGTCTCAGCTGCAGTGACGGGGCCGGCGGCGATCCAGGCCGATTTGGGCGCGGTGTTCAACGGCGCCAATGTGCGTCTGCTCATCTCCACGGCATCCATCGTCGCCATCCTGCTCGTCATCACCTATCGCAGTCCGACGCTGTGGATCGTGCCGCTCGTCGTGGTGGGGGTGGCCGACCGGCTCGCCTCCGTGGCCGCGACCCACACCCTGAGCGCGTTCGGCGTGACGTGGGACGAGTCGACGATCGGCATCCTCTCCGTGCTCGTCTTCGGCGCCGGAACCGACTACGCCCTGCTGCTCATCTCGCGCTACCGCGACGAGCTGCGCCACCACGAGAGTCGGCACGAGGCGATGGCGCTCGCGCTGCATCGCACAGCGGAGGCTGTGCTGTCGAGTGCGGTCACCGTGGTGCTGGGGCTGCTCACGCTGTTGCTCTCGGTGTTTCCGGCCACTCGTGGCCTCGGGCTCGCCTGTGCCGTGGGCGTCGTCGTGGCCGCTGCCTTCGTGCTGGTCGTGCTACCCGCCGCTCTCGTGCTGTTCGGCCGGTGGATCTTCTGGCCCAAGGTGCCGCAGGTCGGCACCGACTCGCTGGCCGATGGCCGCTCGTTGTGGCGCCGGGTCGGTGACCGCGTCGCGGCCCACCCCAAGCGGTTCATCGCCGTGACCCTCGTCGTGCTCGCGGCGATGGCCGGTGGGGTCGGCTTCATCTCGGTCGGCCTGTCTCAGTCTGACCAGTTCATCTCCAAGCCAGAGGCCATCACCGCCGCCGACCGCCTCGCCCAGTCGTTCCCGGCCGGTAGCGCCGACCCCGCCATCATCGTGACGACCGCTGCGGCGGATGCCGTGAAGACCGCTGCCGAGTCGACGCCCGGAGTCGTGTCGGCGCGGGTCAGCAACGAGGGCGACGGTGTCACTGAGATCAGTGCCGTCATCAAGGCGGCCCCGGGGTCTGACGCGGCATCCGAGACCGTGCGAGCGCTGCGGGCGGCACTGACCTCGCTGCCCGATAGCCACGTGGCCGGCACCGACGCTCAGTCGCTCGACCAGAACGAGGCGAGCGCGCGTGACCGGGCCATCATCCTGCCCCTCCTCAGCCTGCTGGTGCTGCTGGCTCTCGGCATCCTGCTGCGCTCGGTCGTGGCCCCGATCGTGCTGGTGGCCACCGTGCTCGCGACCTATCTGGCCAGCCTCGGCGCCTCGTGGTGGATCTTCACCAAGGTTCTGGGCTTCTCGGGGCTCGACAACAACTCGCCGCTCTTCGCGTTCGTGTTTCTCGTGGCCCTGGGTGTCGACTACAACATCTTCCTCATCACCCGAGCCAGCGAGGAGTCGCGTAAGCACGGGGTGCACGAGGGGATGCTGCGTGCCCTGGCCGCCACGGGTGGGGTCATCACCAGCGCAGGAGTGCTGCTGGCCGCCGTCTTCGCGGTTCTCGGCGTGCTTCCGCTCGTGGCGTTGGCGCAGATCGGCGTCATCATCTGCATCGGCGTGCTGCTCGACACCCTGCTGGTGCGCACCATCCTCGTACCGGCCATCGCGCTCACCCTGGGTGAGAAGTTCTGGTGGCCCCGGGTGGTCACGGCCGGTCAGCCCGAGCCGGACCGGCAGCACCCCTCACTGGACGAACCGTCTCGCGATCCTGAGTCAGCGCAGGCGCCGTCGGCACGGTAGCTTCCCGGACTGCTGTTCGGGTCAAGGGCGTCGGGCAGGGTGTGCCCCGAAAGGCAGCCCGTGCCCCGCAGCGCTGGTCCTGAGTGTCCCTCCGCGCCGCGTCAGCTCTCGGCGGCCTCGGGAGATGACTTCAGCGACTCGCCCTCGCCCGTGGGAGGCACCCCTTCGGCGGCATCGGTGGCCATCTTCTGGGCCTCGCGCTCACTGTCTGACGCTCCGGCCGAGCCTCCGTCCGGAGCGAGGTCGTCGCCGTGGGTCTGAACGAACTGCTCGGGGTCCTTGTCCGTCGGCTCGACTCCCTCGGCGGCCGTCTGAGACTCGTAACGCAGAAACTTCACCGCGATCTCGTGACGCAGCTCGAGGCTGGCCTGCTGACGGAAGTCGGCAAGGTCCTGCCGCTCCTCCTCACCCATGTGGTCGCTGTTGTGCACGTTGGCGTCGACGACCGCCGTCCACCAGTGCTCTGAACCCGTCTCGTGATCGTCAGCCGCGCGCACAGCCGCGCGGATCTCGTTGTGGTCCTTGACGGCATCCTCGACCTCCTCCTCGGTCGACTCGGCGTCGGCGCCACCCGTGCCGAGGCGCAGCAGCTCGGGATAGAAATAGCGCTCCTCGGCCTCGGCGTGGGTCTCGAGCAGGATCGCGAGCCGCTTCCACACGGCAGCCAGTCCTTCGCGGTCGTCACGCGGCCACTCCTCGAGGTAGGCGAACATCCGTCGCTGCTCGTCGTGCTGGTGTTGGATGATCTCGGTGATGTCCATGGTTCGCGGTCTCTCCTCGTGGCGCCGTGGCGGGTTCCGGTTCATCCCTACCCTGCCACCGGGTGGGAGACGACGCACCCTCCACCACCGTGGCCACCGGATGACGCAGACCACGAAGACGGTGACCGTGACCACCGGATCTGCAGCCGCGACCTCATGACGTTCATCCCGTGGGGCTGCTTCGGCTCAGCCCCGTGAGCCCGGTGACAGGCGCCTCGGTTCAGGCACGCCGCTGGTGGTGCTGCTGGTGGTGCTGCTGGTGGTGCTGCTGGTGGTGCTGCTGGTGGTGGTGGTGGTGGTGGTGGTGGTGGTGGTGAAGGTCGACGTCAGGTCGAGCCGCGGTGGTGGACACCAATGGAGCCGCGCGGCACGATCGAGGGACATCGAGAACTGGAGCAACCCATGCGCGTCGTCCGCGTCACCACCGA
>JBBSTU010000093.1:0-14833 GCA_038235595.1 Actinomycetales bacterium
GCGTCGTGGTGCTCCCCACGCTCGTGGTCGTGTCGTTCAGGGCAGCGGCGCCGTTGGGCCGCTTGTTCAGGTGCAGCGCCGACCCGCCGACGGCGATGACGGCGACCGCCGCGGCCACGGCCGCGACCGCCATCCATGGCGAGCGCCGGGCCGGTCGGGCGACGAAGGGCGTCACCGTGGCCCCCCGCTCGGTCGGCGTGAGGGGCCCGGGATCGACGCGCAGGCGAGCCGCATCAGCGATGGCCGCCGTGATGCGGTCGGCCACGTCGGACGGCATGACGTCAGCGGCGGTCAGCTCGGCCTCGTCGGGCAGCCGCCCCACGGCTGCGAGCAGCGAGGTGACCTCGGCGTCGATCTCAGCGCCGAGTCGTGCGGGGGCAGGCCCATGATCATGAGGCCGGTCGTGTGGAGGACGAGGGTCCAACGGGTCCACGGGTGAAGTCCTTTGGGAAGTGCGGCGGTGAAGTGGTGCTGTGGTGAAGCAGTGCTTTGGTGCAGCAGTGCTTTGGTGCAGCATTCCGGTGGTGCTGTTCCGGTACTGCGGTGTCGCGCTGGCGAACGCCCTCTGGCACGTACCCGGGCCCGGGTACGTCGCTCGCCGATGGTCCGACGCCTCGCACGGGCCTCTTGGTTCCCGTGGGGCCAGTCGAAATCTCCATCCGTTGTAGGTCCGCCGTCAGACCAGGTCGACAGCACGACACCGCCCGGAGTCGGTCGGTGCCCTGTCGGCCCCGCTCAGCTGTCGTCAGCCACTGTCGTCAAACAATGTCGGCTGGAGGTCGCCGGCCCCGGGTCAGGCCCAGGTGGTCAGCCAGTGCCGCTCGCCCTCGGGCGCACCGCGACTTGATCGTGCCCTCGGCGACGCCGAGCATCACGGCGGCCTCCGCCACGGGAACCGCATGCATGTCGACCAGCACCAAGGCCGCCCGCTGACCTTCGGGAAGCTTGGCCAGCGCCTCGTGGATGTCGAGGCTCACCTCGGCCGACGCGTGGTGGTCGTGCCGATCGGCCAGCTCGTACTCCGGCAGCTCACTCGTGGGCTTGCGGCGGCGCAGTCGGTCGAGACAGGCGTTGACGACGATGCGGTGCAGCCAGGTCGTGACCGCTGCCTCGCCACGGAAGGACTCAGCGCGACGGAACGCCGCGATGAAGCCGTCCTGCACGCAGTCTGCGGCCAGCTCAGGGTCTCGGGTGGTGCGCAGGGCCACCGCCCACATGCGGTCCTTGTGTCGCCGGAAGAGCTCGCCGAAAGCGTTCGGGTCACCGTCGACGTGCAGCTGCAGGAGCTCCTTGTCGCTGACGTCGGCGAGGTGGCCCACCGCGCCCGTCGCCACGGTCAGCGCACCGTCACTTCAGAGATCTGAGCGCGGTAGTGGTTCGGGGCCTCGGCCGGGGCAGCCTTGGTGACCCAGACGATGAGCTTGGTGGCCGCCGTGAGGCCGTCGGGCACCTTCAGCTTCACGGTGCCGTCCTGGCCCGTGACCGAGCCGATCTTCTGGGCCCCGTCGATGGAGGCCTTCGTGGCGGCGTAGACCGTGACGTCCTGCTTGGCCGGCAGCACGAGGTCGACGCCCGTGAGCACGACCGACCGGTCGAGGTCGAGCACGACGCCGATGCCGTCCTTCTTGCCGTTGTAGGTGGCGCTCCCGTACCAGCGCGAGGCCCAGACGGTCGCCGGGTCGCCGTCGTAGGCGAGCTTCACCTTGCCGTCAGACTCGATCCCCTCGGGGTCGAGGACTGTGCCACCCGTGATGGTGACCGGTGCCGGGGGCGGCGGCGTCGTGGTCGGCGCCGTCGTCGACGGCTGAGAGGTCGTCGTGGGGGTGGGCTTCGTCCCGCTCGCCGTGAGCGTGACCGTCTGGCCCGGCGCAGGTGGGTCGCTCTGACCGATCTTCATCACGTTGTTGATGCCGATCGCGAGTGACACGAGCACGAGAACTCCGACGATGGCCAGAGCCACGCGCGACGCCGCCTTCGAGGGAGCCTCCGCGGTGTCACGCCCGAAGCCCGGCAACGGCACCGGCGGCTCGAGCCGCGTGGCGGGCGCCGCGTCGAGAGCCTCGTCGAGATGGATGTCTTCGACGTCGTCGTCGTCGAGGGCATGGGCGGCGCGTCGCTCGGCCGCCTTCGCTGAGGCCTTGTCGGCCGCGGCCCTGGCGAAGGAGCCGACTCGGTCGCCGATCGCCCCGGCCACACCGGCCGCGGCGGAGGCGGCGGCGCCGGCCGCCGTCACGCCCTTCTGAGCCCCTGTCCCGCTCGGGTCGGCCTCGCCCGCCTTCGCATCACTGCCCTCGGCAGCCGCCTCGGTTGGGCCGGTCCCCGGCGCGGCACCGCCGTCACCTTGCGCGGGGTGGGCGGCAGACGGTGTCGACGCGTCGGTGCCGTGCGTGGCACCGGCGGACGTTGCGCCGCCGGCCGGAGCACCGGCGGTGGCCCCGGCGACCGCTCCGGCTGCCGCTGGCCGTCGTCGTCGCGGCAGGGCGGGCAGCTGGCGATGCGGGGTGGCCTTCGCCCGAGCCTGGGACAGACCGATGCCGCTGCCGCCGTCGTTCGATGGCGCCGTCGCGGCCCACGGCGCGATCTGCAAGGCAAGGTCTCCTGGCGAAAGGGGACCGCGGTCGTCGTTGAGGGTCAGGCGACAGATCAGGTCGAGGTCGTTCGGCACGCCAACGGCGATCTCGGAAGGGGGAGCGACACCGCCCACGATCGTTGGGGCCGCGTCGAGTGACACCGCCTCCGGGCTGCCTGTTGCGCCCCCGCCGTCGACGGGGCCGGTGGCGGCGCGGGGACCGGCAGACTGGCGACCCTCGGCGCCTGACGACGCCGGCCAGCGAGCAGTGAGACCGGCGTAGATGAGCTTGACGAGCCCGATCGAGTCGAGCCGCGAGGCCTGCTCGCCCGAGACGCTTTCAGCGTCGATGAGCGCGGCGTCGGTGGCGATGCCGCGCACCTTCACGGCGCCGTCGGCCATCCGAAGCACCGAGTCGGGCGTCAGGGCCAGGTGGTGCAGGCCGCGCTGACGGGCCTTGTCGAGGGCGCTGGCGGCCTCACCCACCAGGCGCCGTACCTCCTCGGGGGGCAGTCCGCCCGAACCCAGCAGGTCGGCCATCGTGGACGCACCGGTGAGAGGCTCCTCGACGATGAACCCGACACCCTGGTCAGAACCGACGTCAAGCACTCTGACCAGTCGCGGGTCTTCGACCCCGGCAGCTCGTCGGGCGGCATCGAGGGCGGCGGCTGCGGCGGGTGATCCGGCCGCGAAGCAGACGAGCACGACCTCACGCTCGAGGGTGTGGTCGCTGGCGCGCCACCGCTCGTGATGCACACCCTTGTAGGTGCGCACCGTGACGGCGTAGCGCCCACCGAGCACAGAACCAGGCCCGACCCCCTGCACGATGCCACCTCTCCTGGTCCTGATCGCGCCGGCCATGTCCGCGACGGCTTTGCGCACATCCTAAGGTGACTCAGGGTGACTTCTTGCGCACGTCCCGATCGTGGCGTGCAGCCAGCGCACCCGTATCGCTGATCTCATCGATGCGGGAGGTGCCCTTGACGATCGCTCGGGCCACTCCGAGGAGCAGCACCAGACCGACCAGCGCTCCGCCCACCCAGTAGACGGAGCCGTCGATCGGGTTCGCCGAGACGGGGATCACCGCCGATGAGCCGATCGGGGTGCCGTCGGCAGTGGTGAGGAAGGCGCGGATATCGGCTGCCCCCGCCGCCACGGCAGTGACCGGCACCCGAACGACGCGCTTGGAGTTGGGGGCGATGCTGATGGGCCCCGGCTGCTGCACGATCTGCATTCGAGGGTTGGTGGGAGCGAGCACCAGGCGGATGTCCTCGACCTCGTAAGGGAGGCCGTTCTCGACGGTGATCTGCAGCGTGCCGTTCTCGGCGAGAAAGTTGACACTTTGCGCCACCACCTTGATCGCGCTGGTGGCGGCCTTGGTCTGGGCCTCGACGGTGACGCTGAGCTGCGTCCACGAGGCCGGCTGGAAGCGCCAGCGCACGCTGGCAAGCTCGTCCAGCACCTCGCGGTAGGTGCGCTCGAACGCGTCGCCGTCGCGGAGTACGCCGGCCACCCGGCCCAACGTCTCACGCTGGAACTCCATCAGGGCGAGACGGCCCTGGTTCAGCGTCGGGGGCGGCACGGTGGCGGGGAACGAGCTCACCGACGGCTGCTGCTTGAGCGCCCGGTCGGGGCCTGAGTCGGAGACCAGGGAGGCCGCGTCGACGGGCGTGAGCCACGGAGCGGCGGACGTGGCGGCCAGAAAGGCGGCCAGGCTGCCGGCATCCGGGTTGTAGGTGCGTGGTGCCACCACGAGCAGGGAGCGGGCCGTTCCCGCGCGTTCGCCGAGCACCACCAGGGTCTCGGCGAGGTAGCGCTGCACCGGCAGCGCCACCGACGCGCCGGCGGTAGAGGCCCCCCCGGAGAGGTCGGGCAGCAACGCCGACAACCGGGCGTCGTAGCCGAGCAGGCGGGTGCCGCCGGTCGCCACCCGGCGGGCGGTCGGTGTGTACGGTGATGCGCCGCTGATGGCCTCCTGGTTGACGACGACACCGGCCGCCTTCTTGACGCTCGTTCCCGCGAGCAGCGTGGTGAGGTGGCCCTCGCGCCCGGCCGGGAGCAGGCCGTCTACCGGCCAGATGATGTCGGAGCGCACGGGGTGCCCCACGGCGTCGGCGACGAGTGACGCGCGGTCGATCAGGTCACGCACGAGAGGGTTGGTCGGGGCGATGTCGACCGTGGCCGCGAGGTCGGCGTCGGCGTAGGGCAGGGCCCACAAAGTTCTGTCCGTCAGGGCACTGACGAGGCCGGTGGAGAGGGCGGCCACCCCAGGCTCCTCGTCGTCAGCACCGGTGGGGGTGTCGGTGGGGGTGTCGGTGGGGGTTTCGGGGGGGGTGGCGCTCGACGAGGGATCGGGCGGCCCAGGCGGCTCAGCGGCATCCGTGCGCGTCGTGCTCGGGGTGTTCGCGGTGGTGCTCGGTGGCGTCGGAGTCGGCGGGTTGCCAGCACCTGACGGCACCGGGGTGGGCGCAGCGATGGGCTCCGGCCCGAACACTGCGGGGTCAACCGCCAGGGTGACGTTCGAGTTCTTCGTGCCGTCGATGATGCGCCTGATCCGCGACCCGGGGCCGATGGTCGAGCGCCAGGCCGGGTCACGCACCTTCGCGTCACGTGAGAAGAGCTCGACGTCGGGGTCGAGGGTGATCGGCAGCACGGTCGCGACCTGCAGCTTCTCGTACTCCTTGCGGGCGTTCCACGCCAGGAAGGTGCGCGCCATGCCCACCGGCTCGGCCGCGCCAGCCTGCACGACCTCGACGGAGACGGGCAGGGCCGCGAACGCCTTGTCGCTGCGCACGGCGCCACCGGGAAGGCTCAGGAGGAACGTCACGGTCTGCGACGGCGCGACCGTGGGCAGGGTCACCGAGCCGAGCTCGGGCCCGGAGGCCGGGTCGGTGCCTGATGCCCACGCGTCGATCTGGGCGCGCTGCACCACCGACGAGGCGCCCTGCACCAGCCGAACGCGGGGGGCGGTGAGCGGGCCGGTGGTGGGGGCGGTGATGGTTCCGGTGACGGTCACTGCAGCGCCGGGGGCGACCACGGTCGGGTTGAGTGTGGCAAGGGTGACGACCGCGCGGTCGGCGAGGGGTGCCACCCGGGGAACAGCCGTTACGTCGATGGCTTCAGCCGCCGGGGTCGCTGGGGCCGCCGGGCTCGCCGGAGGCGCTGGGGGCTTGGCGGCGGTGCCGACGGCGGATGCCGGCAGCAGCGGGGCTGCGCTCGCGGCGGGGCTGACGCCGATCGCCGAGGCGATCGCGAACGTGATGACGGCGCTGGCCATTGCGGTGGCCAGCGCGCGTGACCGCACCCGAGCCGTCACGTGGTGGGCTGCGTTGCGAGGTGAGCGACCAGACTCCCGGGGCCCAGAGGTCCCCACGGCCCCGCCTCGCCTCACGCCGTGCCCGCCAGCCGATTCCAGGCCGTCTGGGCGATGCGTCGCTCGTTGGGGAAGGTCAGCTGCCGGTGCACCTCGTCGAGGGCCATCCAGGCCACGTCGATGGCCTCGTGGTCGGGGTCGTTCTCGATCGACAGCTCTCCACTGACGGCCTCGAGCAGGTAGTGGTGCACGAACTTGTGCACGCGCGTGGTCGAGGTGGCGAACCAGTAGTCGATGGTTCCGAGCTCGATGATGACGCGGCCGGTGATGCCGGTCTCCTCGGCGACCTCGCGGGCAGCGGTCTCCACGAGCGTCTCGCCGGGCTCGACGTGGCCCTTGGGCAGGCACCACTCGACCCGGCCGGCCCGGTTTCGCCTGGCGATGATGGCGATCAGGGCCCGACCGTCGCGGATGTCGACCACGATGCCGCCGGCCGAGCGCTCCTCGACCGAGGGCAGACGCCGACCCGGAACCGGGTCGGGGGCCGCCTGCGCGCTCATGTCGCCACCATAGCCAAACCTCCAGTGCGGCCCGGGCTGTTCAGACGACGGACGGCCCCACGGCAGCCGCTGGGCCGCACTGATCTGGACACGTGGGGTGGTGGCGAGGTTGCCGTCGCGCTCGACGTTTGACGGCAGCGAGGGTGAGCGGCATCCGGCCAGGAAGCGGGAGCCCGGATGCCGCTCACCTAGGCTTGCGTGGTGCCCAAGCCCTCACTCCCGAACGACACCGACCCGCGGCCGCTGCTGCAGGAGGCCGTCAGCCGGCTCGCTCCGGTGCTCCCGCTGCTGACCGAGCTCGGTGAGCGGTTCGCGTCGCGAGGTCACGAGCTGGCGCTCGTCGGCGGGCCGGTGCGTGATGCGTTTCTCGGTCGCACCTCGCTCGACCTCGACCTGACCACCGACGCACGGCCCGACGACATCCTGGCCGCGGTACAGGGCTGGCACGACGCCCATTGGGAGATCGGGCGCGAGTTCGGCACCATCGGCATGCGCAAGGGCAGCCACGTCGTCGAGATCACGACCTATCGCGCCGACACCTACGACCGCACCTCGCGCAAGCCCGAGGTGATGTTCGGCGACAGCCTCGAGGGTGACCTCGTGCGCCGTGACTTCGCCGTCAACGCCATGGCGATCCGGCTGCCGAGCCTCGAGTTCGTCGACGTGCACGGCGGCCTCGACGATCTCGTCGCGGGGCGGCTCAGCACGCCGGCCGCGCCGGAGGAGTCGTTCGCCGACGACCCGTTGCGGATGATGCGGGCGGCCCGGTTCGCGGCCCAGCTCGGCTTCGAGGTGGCCCCCGAGGTGCGGGCGGCGATGAGCGAGCGGGCCACGACGCTCGCGATGATCTCGGCCGAGCGGGTGCGCGAAGAGCTCGTCAAGCTGCTGCTCTCGTCGGCGCCGCGCACCGGCCTGACCCTGCTCGTCGACACCGGCCTGGCCCAGGTGTTCCTGCCCGAGCTGCCGGCGCTGCGCCTGGAAGTCGACGAGCACCACCGGCACAAGGATGTCTACGAGCACTCCCTCATCGTGCTCGAGCAGGCGATCGGCCTCGAGGGGCCGCCGAACGGGCCGCCCGAGTCGGTGCCTGCCCCCGACCTCGTGCTGCGGCTCGCGGCGTTGCTGCACGACATCGGCAAGCCGGCCACGCGCCGGTTCGAGTCTGGTGGTGGCGTCAGCTTCCACCACCACGAGCTGGTCGGCGCCAAGCTCGCGAGCAAGCGGATGAAGGCGATGCGCTTCGACAAGGACACCACCAAGGCGGTGGCGCGCCTCATCGAGCTGCACCTGCGCTTCCACGGCTACGGCGACGGTCAGTGGACCGACTCGGCCGTGCGCCGCTACGTCACGGATGCCGGCCCGCTGCTGACCCGCCTGCACCGCCTGACCCGCAGCGACAGCACGACCCGCAACCAGCGCAAGGCGATCCGCCTTTCGCGCGCCTACGACGACCTCGAGGCCCGCATCGAGACGCTGTCGGCCCAGGAGGAGCTCGCGGCCGTTCGCCCCGAGCTCGACGGCAACGAGATCGCCGAGACGCTCGGCATCAAACCCGGGCCGGTGCTCGGCCAGGCCTACTCGTTCCTATTGGCGGTTCGGCTCGACGACGGGCCCATCGGCAAGGATGCCGCTCGCGAGCGGCTGCGCGCCTGGTGGGCCGAGCGCTCGTAGGTGGCCGACGCCTCCACGACTCCTCGGGAGGCGGTCGACGGGCGGTCGACCGGGGCAGCGGCAGATCCTTCGACCGGAGGGTGTCAGCCCGGAAAGGATCTGCGGTGATCGCTGTAGTTTGACTGGCATGAGTGACGGAGAGCCGAACCAGGGCGCCGACGGGGCAACGCCGTCAGACCCCTGGTGGCCGTCCTCCGGACTAGGACGTGTACTTCTTGTGCTCCTCGCCGTGGGCTGCGCCTTGTTGCTTTCGTCTTTTGCCGGTCGCGGCGACTGGCTCGCCGTGTTCGCCATCCCGGCAGGCGCCGCGATCGGCGTTCTCATTGCTCGTCACCTGAAGAGGCGCGACCACTACAGCTAAGGGAACTCGCGGGTTGGAGCACCATTTCGGTGGACCACACGTCGAACCAGACGTCGAGCTGCACTGAGGTCGGCTCGGCTTGCTTCAACGATGTCGACGAACGGTGAGATCCAGACGCGGCTGTCGCTCGGTCGTTCACGAACCCCGGCACTCGGCCCAAGCTGGTGTCGTGATCCCGAGCGCACTCGGGCATTGCAATTCGGTGCCAACCCGTACTGATCTTCACCTGGGTGCCGAAGAGTGTCTCAGCTGAGACGGCGCGGTTATGGGGAACACATAGGCCAGGCTAAGGCGCCACCGACATCAGCGTGCTGAGGTAAGGGGGCTCTAGAAAGGATCCCTTCTGGAGCACCCTGAGGAACGTTTGAAGCATGTCCCTACCATGGTCCGGAAGGCTTGATGGTCTTTACGCGGGAATGGTCTTTACGTCCAGGGCATCCAGGCTGATACCGCGAAGCCGGGCTCAGATGCACCCTGTCGGGTGAGATCTCGTGGCTGCGCCGAGTGGTCGGTAAGTCACGCAGTGCCAGGCGTTCCGCACCGCTGGGTTAGCACCGTTTGGCCCGTTCTCCAGTGGGGAGCCGACGTGGAAGTCCGGCTCCCCACTGGGCAGGCCGTTAGCGGGTGAACGACGTACCGAAGATGTCCTGGTCGAGGCCGCCGGAGTTGGGGCAGGTGTCCGGGCCGTAGCTGCCGTCGGCGAGCTGGGTCCGGCACTGCAACACGTCAAACCCTTCTCCACCGGCATACCTCGGGTCATCCCCACCGGCCACCTGGCGGGTGTCGGTCCAGGTGCCGTAGGCGAAGTTGCCTACGCTTGAGACGTAGTTGTAGTCGCCGTGGAAGGGGACTCGGCGGTCACCGAACATCTCGTAGTTCGGCATCTGCGACACCGACGAGAGCCGGACCACCGACCAACTGGCACCGCCATCGACCGAGGTCGCACCGTAGGTGTCAAGTCCGGCGTTGGCCAGGTGGAAGCCGTAGGCGTCGCGGGCGGTCTTGTTCCCCGGTGGGTTCTGCACGCTGTAGTTGGCGCCGTCGTTGCGACTGTCGTGCCACAGCGAGAAGAGGTAGCCACCATCGGCGTTGATGTCTGGGAAGAACTGGTGGCCTACCGGTGTAGGGGCGAGTTGGTGGGGCGTAGCCCAGGCGCCGTCGCCGATCTTCTTGGTGAGATACACGGCTCCCTGCCCGACCATCAGCGTCCCGTTGCGCACCGGCGCGGTGTTGTACGTCGACGTCGAGGGCACCTCGGTCGAGGGAACTGTGGCGTCGTAGACCATATACACCGTGTTGCTGGAGTCTGCCGGGTCGGCTGTGATCCTTGGCTGGCTGTCGTGCCGGAAGAAGACGAACCCGCTGCGGCAGGCGAAGGGACCGGAGCCGCAGTCCCGTGAGTCGCCTGCCGAGGTGGGCTCGGCGTCGGACTCGGGACCGTCGGCGTGTTCGAAGGCCTGCTCGTGGGCCTGCGTGGCGGCTTGCGGATCGCCGGCGAAGTCAGCGGCGTCGAAGCCGTCGTAGTTCGCAGCCACCTCAGCGCGGGTGAAGGTGCTGCCACCGTCGGTGGACCGCGCCCAGAGCATGGCGTCGTGGCCGAGTGCCCTGCTCCCGACCGTGCCGTTCCAGGCGACGTAGACGGTGCCGTTGCGGGTGACCGCGATGTCGGCGAACTGGTTGCCCTTAGAGCCAACCGAGATCTTCTGCGGGTGGCTGAAGGTCAAGCCGTGATCGGTCGAGCGAGCGAACATGATCTCGTTGTTACCGCTGCCTTGGAAGACGCTCCAGGCGACATACACATTGCCGGCGTGCGCACTGGACAGGCCGCGGTCAACCTCGATCGACGTCTTGTCGTTGAACTTGCCGGTGAGGGCCGGCGTGCCGCGGCCGACGATCACCGTGCGGACGTAGTGGGCGGCGTGCTGGTCATACGTCGCCACCCAGACGCTGCCGTTCTGCGGCGCAGCACGGTTGAAGGCGTTGCCCATGTAGAACAGGCGTCCCTGGCGGTCCCACGCCTGCACCGGGTCACCGGCATTGGCGATGCCGGCTTGTTGGAGGGGGCTGGCAAGGCCCTCCGGAGACCGGTCCGTGGGGTAGCCCGGCAGCAGCGAGTCGGTCCAGGTGCTGCCGCTGTCGGTCGAACGGTAGAAGCCGGTCCACGTGCCACCGGCGAGCTCGACCGTGCAGTAGTCGTTGGAGCCGGAAGTGATGACGTTGCTGTGCCCGGCGGCCGGGTCGACGGCCGCGGTGGGCTCGTTCTGCTGGCGTCGATTATTACCGCAGGCCGTGATGGCGTCGCCAGCCGACGGCGTACGGCCGTTCGCCTTCACGTACGGGCTGTCCACACTGACCGGACGGTCAGGGCTGACGGCGGCATCTGCGGTCGAGGTGACCGCGATCGGAAGCGCAGCAGCAGAGATCGCAGCAAGTACTGCTACACCTCGTCGGAGGCTGGAGCGGCGGTGTGTGGTGGCCATGGCTCTCCCAAGTGCAGAGATGGCGCGGCATCGATGCGTGCCGTGGGCCCCCTCGCTCCGGGATCAGTGGGGCGTCGGTGGGCCACTTGGCAACCTACGCCTCCCGGGATCTCCCTGGAACCTTTTTGTCGCACCGGATCCACGAAGCCAGGCATCACGTCTCTTGACGTCTCTGGGGCGTCTACCCGCCGCGCGGGCCGCAACTGGTCGTGTCCCTGCAACCCGCCCGCTAATGCCGCGGTCGGCGCCGACGGGTGCTCCAGAAGCCATCCCTTCTGGAGCACCGTAAGTGACGGCCGACGAGGCCGCGAACGTCCTCACATGCTTGATATGTGGGTGATCCTTCGGGGTTGCCGGTGCTCCTACTTTGGGTCGTCCGTTCTCCTCGAGGAGGCCCCACATGCCCAACGTTCTGCCGTGTCTGATTCCGTCCGTTGAGCCTCGGCAGGAGCCGTTCGGCGATCCGCTCCTGGATGTTTTATCACCGCGCAACGCGCTGGCGCGCCGGCCCTTCCCGACCCGCTGTTGAGCTCAGCTGCTGCGGAGGGAGGTGGGGTTTCGCTGCGCACCGTCCGTCGCCGACTCTCGACGATCGCAGGGCTGTACGCGGTCCTGACCGCCCGAGGCGACGTGCCCGCCAGCCCGGTCCCGCGCGGCCTGCCGACCCGCCGTGAACGTCACCTCCCGACCCAGGGTGTGCCGTTGGTGCGGGCGCCGCGACGGACGCTGCCGCCGATCCTGAACCGGGGCGAGGTCGACGCTCTCACGAGGGCGTTGCGCACGCACCGGGACCGGCCATGGTCGCCGCGATGCTGCTCGGCGGGCTGCGGCGCTGCGAGGTCCTCGGGCTGCGCTTGGAGGACGTGCGGGCCCCGGAGCGGCGGTTGTTCATCGCTAACGGCAAAGGTGGGCACCAGCGGTTCGTGCCGATCTCGGGGAGGTTCTTCGAGCACCTGAGCGCCTACCTCGAGCAGGAACGGCCCGCGGACGCCGACACCGACGCGGTGTTTTTGGTGCTCAAACGTCCCCGGCGCGGCCGGGCGTTGAGCGCCGACGGGCTCGACGAGGTCCTCGACGGCGCCCGCGGACGGGCCGGGCTGACGCACGCTTCCTGTCACGAGCTGCGCCACACCTGCCTGACCCGGCTGCGGGAGGCTGGGATGGCGTTGGAGGCCGTCCAGGCCCAAGCTGGGCACGTCTCGATTGAGTCGACGAGGATCTATCTGCATTTGGCTGATGACTGGCTCGCCTCTCAGTACTGCCGCGCCGCGGAGGTCATCGACGCCCAGGTCTTCGCCGGGCTCCCCGGCGCCACCACCGACACGACCACCGGATCGACTCGACGAACAGCGGGCGCCGATCCCGGGCTTCCGGAGGCTGCGATGAGCGGCCCGTTGCTGCTACCGAGGTGGGAGCAGCTGCAGCTCACCCACCCGAAGGTGGTTGCCACAATGCGCACCTACCTGGCACAGGTCGCCTGCGTCCTACGACCGGGCAGCGTCGACGGAGCCGACCTCGCGCTGCGCTCGTTCACCGCCTACCTCGCCGCGGAACATCCTGCCCTGCGACAGGTTCGCGACGTCGGGCGCCCTCAAGTCGAAGGCTTCAAGACCTGGTTCGCGGCCCGGCCCGGGCAGAACAAGGCCCGCGTCACCCCGGCCACCATCGCCCACCGCCTCGGCACCCTACGAGTGTTCTTCACCCGGATCGATGAATGGGGCTGGGACGAGGCACCGCCTCGGGTGCCGATGTTCCTCGGCGACGTGCCCAGACAGCAACACGCCCTACCCAAAGCCCTCGACGACCCCTGCGCATCGAAGCTGCTGCGGGCGGCCCAAGCCGACCGGCGCATGCTGGTCGGGGTGACCGTCGAGTTCCTCCTGCGCATCGGGCTGCGGGTCGCGGAGTACACCGCCCTGACCCGTGACGCCGTCGTGCTCATCGGCGACACCCACTGGCTGCATGTCCCGGTCGGCAAACTCCACGAGGACCGCTACCTACCGTTCCACCCTCGCACCGTGGAGCTCATCGACACCTACTGCGCCGCGCACGTCCCGAACGGACACCCACTCCTGATCCCATACGAGAACGGCAGAGCCCTGGACCGGCACGCTGTCACCCGGTTCATCAACACGGCCGGAGCCGCGGCAGGGTTGGGCCACATCCATCCCCACCAGCTGCGGCACACCCATGGCTACCCAGGCCATCAACCGCGGCATGTCGATCGAGGCCATTGCCGCGATGCTCGGACACAAGTCGCTGGACATGACCCTGGTGTACGCCAAGATCGCCAACCGCACCGTCGCCCAGGAGTACTTCACCGTCGACGAGAAAGTCGAGGCCCTCTACGCCCAACCCGCCCGGCTACCCGCCGAAGACCTCGGCCCGAACATGGCCCGCCTCAACCGCGAGCACCACCGCATGCTCGGCAACGGTTACTGCACCCGCCCCAAGGCCATGGACTGTCAGTACGAGAACATCTGCGAGTCCTGCACCTTCTTACAGACCACCATCGAGTTCCGCCCCACCCTGCTGGCCCAACGCGCCGACGCCTGCGCCAAGGGCCAAACGCGCCGAACCGAGATCTACGACAACCTCATCACCAGCCTCGACACCACCGCAGCCTCTTGACAACGATCACCCACATAATGCCGATGAGCGGACGTCGGCCGTTCGGGTGCCCATGGATCGTCGCGGATGGCTATCACACCAGCTCACCGCCAGACGACGAGTTGCTCTCTTCTGCCGAGGACGCGGCGTACTCCGAACGTCCGCCTCGGGGCGTAGCTTGAACAAGGTCCCGGATTAGGCTGACGCCGCCACGAGCCGCGGGGAGCACACTCAGCGTCTCCGGAAGATGCCGGGGTGTTGCCACGAGGCTCCGGTACGCACGAGCAGTGTGGCGGTGATGGCGGCTGCGGCCACGGTCAGTGCCAGCACTGTGATCCGTGCGGCTGACCCGGGGACCTTTAGGTGCTGGTCAGTCGTAGCGCTGGCACCATTCTGGCCAGCACGTGGAGGCCGGTGGCGACGCACCAGACGACGAAGGACGCCTGGTGGAGGGTGACCCAGCCGAGGCGCACGCCCCACGTCGAGACGAGAGGGGTGCGGCTGGTGGGTTCGCCGAGCACGATGAGGATCACCCCGGTCGCCAACAGCGCCACGGTGCTGACCACGACGAGCGGACCCAGCAGCCGCAGCAACATCGGTGGCGGGCCGGCCACCTGGTAGCCCTCGTTGCCGAGGTAGTAGCGAACCATCCGCCAGGTCGTCGTGGCGGTCTTGACCAGAGCGGGCGGAATGAGCAGGGCGCCGATCACCACGTGCCAGTCGATAAGCCCCCTGACGTCGAAGAGGGTCAGCAGCTCAGCCACGGACAACACGAGGAGGGACAGTCCGATCCACGCCGTGAGCAGGGCGTTGCCGGCCGGCCCGCCGCTGCGCGCGCCGACGGGGTCGGCCCGCATCCGACGCCCGATGGCGTGGTCGACGACGTCGACGATCATGTCGGTGACCATCCCCACGGTCCTCGTCGACCGGGAGTCGGCGTTCACGGGCTGCTGGTGAGTCGCAGTGCGAGCCGGGGGCATTCGTGAACTGCGGTCTGCGCGTCCTGGTGGGTGCGGGCGTCGATGGGCAACGTCCTGCCTGCGTGACGCCCGATCGGATAGCCCCAGTCGTCGGGACGCAGCAGCCGGGGAAGCAGGTCGAGACACACGCCGCGTGCCTCACAGCGGGTCCAGTCGATCACTAGCTCTGTTGCCATGGCAGGTTCCTCGAGTTCGGCCGAACGGCGTGCTCGGCCTCGGGTGCGGTGCAGCGGCCCGCCCGGTGTTGCGAGACCTCGGTGGCGAAGACCTGCAGGGTGCTGCGGATGAA
>JBBSTU010000094.1:0-14805 GCA_038235595.1 Actinomycetales bacterium
ACCGGCAAGTCCAGCGTCGAGACGGTGTACGCGGTCACCAACCTGACGTGGGACCACGTCACCCCGAAACAGCTCGCCGCCCTGGTGCGTGGTCATTGGGCGATCGAGAACCGCGTCCACTACGTGCGCGATGTCACCTTCAATGAGGACCTGTCCCAGATCCGCACCGGCAACGGCCCCCGCGTGATGGCGACCCTACGCAACATCGCGGTCGGGCTGATCCGGACCCGTCAGCGCGGGCAGAACATCGCCGCCGCCACCCGCACCCTCGGACGCCGGACCGAGATGCTCCTGGCCCTCCTCGATCACGAAACAGTCACACCAGTCACAGGAGCATCAACTTTGAACTGACCCTGGCCGAACATCGGCGGCCAGTCGCCTCTTGACGAACCGCAGGAGTGTCCGGATTCGGCTGGGTTTCCGACCCAAACGTCACGTTATGGTTTGAGCCAACAGCATCACCTGCGGTACGGTTCGGTGGCATGAGCGACGACCGCCCGCACTCTGCCCTTGTCGACACCATCCGCCAGGCCGTGCTCGGCGACGACCACGTCATGCCCGGCCCGTACGGACCGAGACGGGTCACCTACGCCGACTACACGGCATCCGGTCGCGCGTTGTCGTTCATCGAGGACTTCATCCGCGACGAGGTGCTGCCCCGCTACGCCAACACGCACACCGAGAGCTCGGGCACCGGTCTGCAGACCACCCGGTTGCGCGAGGACGCGAGGCGGATCATCCGCGAGGCGGTGGGCGGCGACGACGCCACGGCCGTGATCTTCGCCGGCTCGGGGTGCACGGGCGCCATCGACCGGCTCGTCGGCATCCTGGGCCTGCGGATTCCCTCCAACTTCGAGGACCGCTGGGGAGCCAGCTCCCTCGTGCCTGCCGACGACCGACCGGTCATCTTCATCGGGCCCTACGAGCACCACTCCAACGAGGTCATGTGGCGCGAGTGCGTGGCCGACGTCGTCGTCATACCGCAAGACCTCGACGGGCACGTCGACCTGCAGGCGCTGCGCGAGCAGCTCGTGGCGCACGCCGACCGCCCACTGCGCATCGGCTCGTTCTCGGCCGCGAGCAACGTCACTGGCATCGTCACCGACTCCGACACCATCTCGAGCCTGCTGCACGAGCACGGCGCGCTCGCGTTCTGGGACTTCGCTGCCGCAGGCCCCTACGTCGACATCACGATGTACGGTGCGCTGGGTCACGCCGACCCGAGCAACACAGCCTACAAGGATGCCGTCTTCCTCAGCCCGCACAAGTTCATCGGCGGCCCGAGCACCCCCGGGGTTCTCGTCGTTCGTCGCGAGCTGCTGACCAACCGGGTGCCCGACGTTCCCGGCGGCGGCACCGTCAGCTACGTCGGCCCCAGCCGGCACGACTTCCTGCGCGACGCCGAGCACCGCGAGGAGGGCGGCACGCCGGCCATCATCGAGTCGATCCGCGCCGGCCTGGTCTTCGCCCTGAAGGAGGCGGTCGGCGTGCCGACCATCCGCGCCAACGAGGAACGCTTCCTTCGGCGAGCCGTTGAGGCCTGGCGGCATGAGCCGGCCATCGAGATCCTGGGCAACCTCGAGGCCGAACGACTCTCGATCGTCTCGTTCGTCGTGCGAGCCCCCAGTGGCAGCTACCTGCACCACAACTTCGTCGTCGCGGTGCTGAGCGACCTGTTCGGCATCCAGAGCCGCGGAGGCTGCTCGTGTGCCGGTCCCTACGGCCACCACCTGCTCGGCATCGACCTCGAGCGGTCGCAGGAGTTCGGGCGTGAGGTCGATCGCGGGTGTGAAGGCATCAAGCCCGGCTGGGTGCGCATCAACTTCAACTACTTCATCTCGGATGCCGTCTTCGACTACATCGTGCAGGCCGTGCTGCTCGTAGCGCGTGACGGGTGGCGGCTGCTCGGTGACTACGACTTCGACGCCGCCAGCGGTCGGTGGCGGCACCAGCACGGGCCGGTCGAGCCGCCCCTGCGCTTGTCGCAGGTCGGCTACGTCGACGGCGTGCTCACCTACCCACGGCAGGTCGACCTGGCGACCGAGGACGACCTGACGGGCTATCTCGACCTCGCCCGCGCCGTGCTGGCCGAGGCCCCCTGCGCCGAGGCCGAGCCCGGCCACGTCAACGCCGACTTCGACCACCTGCGGTGGTTCGACCTCCCGGCCGAAAGCCTCACCAGACGGTAGGGCATCCGCTCGCGGGCCGCCCCTGGCGTCGACGCACCGCTCAGCTGTCGATCGCCTGAGAGACAACCGTGCCCGGGGCCGCAGCCTGTTGGTCGCTGGTGCCAGTGGTCCGGCGGTCCCGGCTGACCAGAACGGTGCCGGCGGCGACCGCGAAAGCCAGAGCGCCTCGACGCGGGGAAAGACGTTGGTAGGAGTGGGCACCAACCGGCCCAGGCGAGTAAACTTCGACATTGAAATATTCGAGATGCAACCTCACCGAACCCGCAGGGAGGCCGTGATGGCCGACGAGGTCGACGAGCTCACGGATCTGTTGCGTGAGAACGACATCGACGCGCTCAGGGCACGAATGTCGCACACCCCCGACCGTTCGCTGGCCCGGCTCCTGCGACAGCTGGGCCGCCACGACGTCCGCACCATCTTCGAGCTCTTCCCGGTCGAACGGGCAGACGGGCTTTTTCAGATCCTCGACGGTGAGGTGCGTGCCGACCTGCTGACCGGGCTTCCCCAGGCGCCGGCCGCGCAACTGTTCGCACTGCTCGACCCCGACGACCGGGCATGGCTCTGCCAGCGGCTGCCCGAGGACGTCTGGCGCCCCCTGCTCGACCAGCTCGCCCCCGTCTCCCGCGAGGCCACCGAGCGGCTGATGGCCTATCCGGAAGACTCGACCGGGCGGGCGATGAGCCCGCACGTCATCGGCGTCGATGTCGACCAGCTGGCCGGCACCGCCCTGGAGCAGGTGCGACAGGCCAGCCTGAGAACCGAGACGATCTACATGCTCCCCGTCATCGACGGTGACGACGTCGTGGTCGTTGTGGTCAGCCTCCGACGCCTCGTCACCAGTGACCCACAGGCCGCCGTCGCCGACCTGATGAAGACCCCCGCTGTCGTCATGCGGGCCGAGCAGCACCAGGAGGAGGCGGCTCGGGCCGTGCGTGAGGCCCAGCTCATCGCGGCGCCGGTCGTCGACGAGTTCGACCGGCTCGTCGGGGTGCTGACGGTCGATGATGCCATGCGGATCCTCTCCGACGTCGACGACGAGGATGCCGCCCGCGGCACCGGTAGCTCGCCGCTGCGGCGGTCGTACCTGGCCACGTCGGTGTTCGAGCTGATGCGTTCGCGGATCGGGTGGCTGCTGATCCTCATCATCGCCGCCACCCTGACCGTCAATGTGCTCGACTACTTCGAAGACACCCTGGCCCAGGTCGTGACGCTGGCTCTCTTCGTGCCCCTGCTGATCGGCACCGGGGGCAACGCCGGATCGCAGTCGGCCACCATGGTCGTACGCGCCATGGCGGTGGGCGACATCCAGACCCGCGACCTGGGCCGGGTCGTGCGCCGAGAGGTCTCGACCGGCCTGCTGCTCGGCCTGACGCTCGCTGCGTTCGGTCTGCTTCCGGCGGCCTGGTTCGCCGGTTGGTCCATCGCCTTGGTGGTCGGCCTGTCGTTGGTCACCATCTGCGTGCTGGCCACCGGCGTGGGCTCGACCATCCCGCTGCTGGCGCGCCGGTTCGGCTTCGACCCGGCCGTGGTGAGCGCCCCGTTCATCAGCACCGTCGTCGACGCCACGGGCCTCATCGTCTACTTCGTCACCGCCCGCATCGTGCTCGGGATCGGCTGAGCGCGGGGTCGAGCCAGGGGGCGCCGGTTGCGCAGCGCCGCGACGGGAGCCGGATACCCGCTCCCCCACCCGACCCAATGTTCACGTTTCTGTCACGACAGCGTGGAAGCGGTGCTAATTTCGCAGGGCCGTGATAGGGCCGGTGCGGTTCAGGGGGCCACGGCCGTCCGAGAGGCATGCGCATGAAAGCAGGTCACGTGCACCCATCCATGGCAACACGAAGCATCGGCGCCGCAGCAGGAGTCATCACCTGTCTTGGTGTGGTGATAGCCCCGGCAGTGGCGATGCCGACCGAAGCAGGAACCGGTGCGGTCACGGCCAGCAGCGCTCCGCCGCCGACCTACCCCGTGATCGCCTCGGGTCTGGACAACCCTCGTCAGCTCGCGTTCGCCGCCAACGGTGACCTCTACGTCGCCGAGTCCGGTCACGGCGGCACGGGCCCCTGCATCCCCGGCGGCGAAGACCCCACGGTCAGCACGTGCTTCGGCACATCCGGTGCCATCACCCTGATCCACGGCAAGCGCGCGCGGCAGGTCATCACCGGGCTGCCGTCGCTCGCGGCGCAGGTGGCGACGTCTGGCGGACAGCTGCCGCCCGGTGCTCAAGCGGCCGGCCCGTCGGATGTCACCATGGCGGGTCGCTCCACCATTGCGTTCACGATCGGCCTCGGCTCCGACCCCGTCAACCGGTTCGCCTTCGCCGCCGCGTCCTCAGCCGGGCACCTCCTCGGGACCGTCGGAACGAGCAGGGTGTCACCTGGATGGGCGCCGTTCCGGCGCAGCGGGATCGAGGGCGTGCAGCAACGCGCCGACATCGCCGCCTTCGAAGCGGTCAACAACCCTGCCCCGCCCAGTGACGCACCGGACTCCAACCCCAACGCACTCATCGCGGACGGAGACGGGTTCGTGGTCGCCGACGCCGGTGGCAACGACCTGCTTCGGGTCTCAGCCAGTGGACAGGTCAGCCTCATCGCGACCTTCCCGCCCGCGAAGGCCTGCCCACCGCTGCCCATCGAGCCCCAGGCCGTTCCCACCTCGATCGTGCGCGGTCCCGACCACGCCTACTACGTCAGCGAGCTGACGGGGTTCCCGTTCTGCGAGGGCAGCGCGAGGATCTGGAAGGTCAAGGACGGTCAGATCAGCGTCTACGCTTCCGGCCTGACCAATGTCACCGACCTGGCCTTCGGCCCCCGCGGTGAGCTGTACGCGGTCGAGATTGCCCAGAACGGCCTGCAGAGCGGCCCGATCGGGGCGGTCGTGAAGATCCCCCGTGGTGGCGGTGACCAGCACGAGGTCGTCGCGGCCGGGCTGTTCGCGCCCTACGGCATCGCGCTGCGAGGCAGCTCCGCCTTTGTCACCACGGGCTCGATCCTGCCCACGACGGCCGGGGGTGGGCAGGTCATCCGCATCCCGCTGAAGCACAGCACGCACTGACCGCGGCCCGGCCACGATCACCCGCTGCCGCTCCGGAAAGGACTTCAGGCTCGGATCCCTGTGGGGATCCGAGCCTGAACTTTGTAGCGGGGGCAGGATTTGAACCTGCGACCTCCGGGTTATGAGCCCGGCGAGCTACCGAGCTGCTCCACCCCGCGTCGGTAGTCCCAAGATTACGGGACCCTCCGCCAAAGACCAAATCGTCTCTGCGGCCGGGCGGCAGGCGGGCTGCCGGTCAGGGCTTCGTCGTGGTGACGCCCTGCGGCGAGGCCTGGACGGCACGCTTGAGCGCATCCCTCAGCTGGGTCTGCGCCGCACCGTAAGCCGCGAAGTCACCCTTCTTGAGAGCCGCCTCCCCGGCGGCGTAGGCCGCCTCAGCGTCCTTGAGCGCCGCAGCGAGCGCGGCCTCGTTCGGAGTGCCCGTGACCGACGGCTTCGGCGTCGGCGGCGAGGTCGTGGCTCCGCCGGTCGGCGTTCCCGGGCTCGTCGGAGTCGTCGGGGTCGTCGGAGTGACGGTTCCGGTATCACCCGCCTCGGCGCCGGACGAGCCGCCGAAGAGGTCGTCCAGGGCGCCGTCGAGCGACCCGGCCCAGGCGATCTTGGCCCCGAACGCCACGGCGATGGCCGACAGCCGCGGGTAGGACCCGCCGGCCTTGGCCTGCACGTAGATCGGCTGGACGTAGAGCAGTCCCCCGCCCACGGGCAGCGTCAGCTGGTTGCCGAACGTCACCGTGGAGGCGCCCTGGCTCCCGGTGGTAGTGATGAACTGGGCCAGCGTCAGCCCGCCGAGGCTGGCGTCCTTGGACGTCTGCGCCGACGTGCGCATGTCGTTGAACACCTGACCAGGACCGTTGACCGTGCCGCCGGTCGTCTCCAGCAGCCGCAGGCTGCCGTACTGCGGTGACCGCTGACCGTTGGTTGAACCGGCATCCCCGTCGGCCGCCAGGAACCCGGTGAGCACGTTGCGGTCACCGGCCGGCATGAAGGTCGAGGTGAGCGAGAAGGACGGCTTCTTCGTACCGGGCATCGCCAGCGAGAGGTAGTACGGCGGCTGCGTGAGCCCGCCGGTCGCCTGGGACTGGGTGGGGTCGTCGGGGACCTGCCAGAAGGTCTGCCCGGTGAAGAAGGAGGCAGCATCGGTCTCGTGGTACTTCGAGAGCAGGGTGCGCTGCACCTTGAAGAGGTCTTCGGGGTAGCGCAGGTGCTGCATCAGCGAGCCCTTGATGGCCGACAGCGGCTTGACGCTGTCGGGGAAGATCGACATCCACGCCTTGAGCACCGGGTCGGTCGGGTCCCATTCGTAGAGGTTCACCGTGCCGTCGTAGGCGTCGACGGTGGCCTTGACCGAGTTGCGAACGTAGTTGACCTTGCCGCCCTGCACGGCCCGAACGGCCGTTCGCGTGCTGGTGACGGCGTCGGTCGTCGCCTGGTCGAGCGTCGTGGTCTCGGAGTACGGGTACCCGTCGGAGGTGGTGTACCCGTCGAGGATCCACTGCACTCGGCCGTCGATCACGGCCGGGTAGGCGTTGCCGTCGAGGGTCAGCCACGGAGCGACCCGCTGCACCCGCTCACGGGGCGAGCGGTGGTCGAGGATGCGCGACTCGTTGGTGACGGCATCCGAGAGCAGGAAGTTGATCTCGCGGTACTTCACGGCGTAGGCGAGACGCTTCAGCCCGTCGAGCGGCACCCCACCGGAACCCGCGTAGGTGTAGGTGATCTGCTGGCCGCCGCTGGGGTCGGGGTAGTCGAACTCCTTCTTGCTCCCACCGACGACGGAGTACTCGGGTGAGCTCTCGCCGAAGTAGATGCGCGGCTGGTACTTGCCCAGGGCCCCGGTGGTGCCGATCGTCGACTCGAAGAAGGTCGGGCGACCGTCGGCCTCGCGGGTGTTGCCCTTGGCGGCCACGACACCGTAGCCGTGCGTGTAGACGGTGTGGTCGTTGAGCCAGTTGCTCTGACCGTCGGGAATGCCGTCAAGGTCGAGCTCGCGCGCGGCGATGACGGTGTCCTGCGTCTCGCCGTTGAGCTTGTAGCGGTCGACGTCGAGCACGTCGGCGAACTTGTAGTAGCCCTTGCTCGCCTCGAGCTGCTTGAAGGTGGGGCTGACGATGTTGGGGTCGATGATGCGGATGCCGGGAACGGTCGCGGCATCGCTCGCCAGCTGGCCCGGTGCGGCGACCGTCTTCGTGTCGTAGTTCTGCACCTGGATCTTGTCGAAGCCGTAGGCCGCCCGCGTGGCATCGATATTTCGTTTGATGTAAGGAGTCTCGAGCGACTTCTCCGACGGGATGACCTTGAGCGACTGCACCAGGGCCGGGTAGATGCCACCGACCGCGACAACGATCACGGTCAGCGCAGCGAGCCCGACGACCGGCAGCCGCCAGGAACGGGTCCAGATGACGGTGAGGAACAAGATCGCGCACATCACGGCCGCGATGGCGAGGATGCCCTTGGTCGGGATGACCGCGTGGGCCTCCTTGTACTGGATGCCGGTCAGCCGGGTCGACTGGCTCGTGGCCAGGTTGTAGCGGTCGACCCAGAAACCGACGGCGCGCACCAGCACGAGGGCCGCGGCGATGACCGAGAGGTGCACGCGGGCGGCCTGCGTGGAGCGAGTCTTCTGGCCGGCGACGATGCCGCCGTAGAGGTAGTGGGTGAAGGCCGCAGTAATCAGGCCGAGCACGAGGATCATCGTCAGGAAGCCCACGACGAAGTTGATCCAGGGCAGCGTGAACACGAAGAAGCCGATGTCGATGCCGAACTCGGGGTCGACCTTGCCGAACGAGCCGCCGTTGCGCCAGAGCAGGAACGTGTCCCACTGCGTGGCGGCTGAGAGCCCGGCGAAGAAACCGACGGCGAGCGGCGCCGCGATGGTGGCGGTGCGGCGCATCGGCTCGACGAGCTGGCGGTAGTGCTCCATCGCCTGGGTGTCAGGCGACGGGGCATAGATCGGACGGTTCGCGAAGGCCACGTGGATGCTCGACCACACAACGGCCGCGGTGAGCAGGCCCCCCACGACCCCGAGGGAGACCTTCGCGATGATCTGGGTGGTGAAGACCCCGGTGAAGCTCACCGACTGGTACCAGAGCACCTCGGTCCAGAACTGGGCCGCGATCGCCAGCACGATGAGGATGACGGCAGCCACCACCAAAGCGGTGACGAGCGGGCGCCGCGCCGGCTTGAGAGCCGTCTGTTGTGGTCGGGCCGGGGGGCCTTCGCCCTCGCCTCCGCCATTGCCGCCGGGGTTGGCCCGCGGGGGTCCGAAGTTGCTGTCGCTCACGTGGTGTCTCGCCTCGATGTGCTGGGGCTGGGCTGGTTCGGCCCCGGGGGGCTGGCCGTCGCCGACCGGGCCCCGCGAGGCTTTCGTCACTGTCTTGCCGTGAGCAGCCGGCCTGCGAGGCGCGGTCGATCACTGCGCAAACCATAACCCGGGGGGCCGTGACGCCCAGCACGGCTTGGTCACGGGGGCTTCACACCTTGGTGACGGTTCGAGACGGTCATTGTGCAGCGATGGCCGGTGGCGGGCTGATGGTGGGCCGACGGTTGCCGGCATCGGCCTCGGGTGCGGCACGATGGTCGCGTGAACTCGCAGCCGGTCATCGACCCCCTCGCCATCGCCGCCCTCGACACCGAACGACACGTGGCCGCGGGCGGGTGGGACCAGCCGGCCCGCCTGTTCGCGCTGGTGCGCACCGAGAGCCTGCTGGCCCGCGAGCCCCACCTGCGGGCGCAGATGGGGCCGAGCGACCTCGCGGGCGGGGCGCTCACCGCGGTCGAGCAGGAGGGCCTGCCCACCACGACCTCCCTCGAGACCCTCCTCGGCCGCTTGGCGTGGCCCGACGAGGTCGACGGGTGCGCCTTCGCGATCGAACGGATGGTGGTTCCCCCCGAGGCCGAGCGCGACCTCCCCACCCGATCTCAGGATGCCGTAGACGCCCTGGCCGCCCATCCTGACCGCAAGGACGTTCGGCTGCTCGTGGCCGTGCTGCGCGAGGGCACGTCCATCTGCCTGCTGCGTCAACGTGAGCACGACTCCGACGACGCCGTCGCCACCGGCCCCGACATCGCCCCGGGGATCGTGGAGGCGCTGCGGGCCAGCTTCGTCCCCTGACCGTTCCCGGCATCCACCCTCGCGCCCTTTCTGCGCGACGCGCCGCGCGACGCGCAACCAGGGTCGAAACCACGACACCAACCGCGCGACGCGCCGCGCGACGCGCAAAGTAGGGGGCGGGGCCGGGTGACCGAGCCGGGCCGGGGGTCGGGCGGCTACAGCCCGACGGCGATCACGCGCAGCGGGGCAGGGCCTGCGTCTGGCCCTTGGCGATGCCCTCGACGGCAACCTTGGCCTCGTCGAAGGTGGCGACCTTGAACACCTGCAGGCCGTCGGGCACGTTGCCCACCACCTCGTTGCAGTTGTCGGCCGGGGCCAGGAAGTAGTCGGCGCCACCGTCGCGGGCCCCGGCCATCTTCTGCCGGATGCCGCCGATGGGCCCCACGCTCGCCTGGTCGTCGATGGTGCCGGTGCCGGCGATCTGGTGGTCGCCGGTCAAGGCCCCGGGCGTGAGCTTGTCGTAGATGCCGAGCGAGAACATCAGGCCAGCCGAGGGCCCACCGACGGCGCCGGCGTTGATGGTGATCTTGGCGGGAAAGTCGTGGTCGACACCCAGCAGCACCCCGAGTGCAGCGCCTCCGTTCTGCCCCTCGATGGTCGGCACACTCACCGGCACCTGCTTGCCGCCCCGAGACACGACCAGCTTCACGGTGTCGCCCGGCTTGACCGCGGCCAGCGCAGACCGCACGCTGTCGACCCCGGTCACCTTCGTACCCCCGATCGACTCGAGGCGGTCCTTGGCCTTCAGCACGTCCTTGCCCTTGGACGACGGGGTGAAGCCCGCGATCACGATGTACGTCGGAACCTGCTTGCCGACCGCGCGCAAGGCGACCGCGGTGGCCTCCTGCTGCGAACCCTGCATCTGCACCGCGTTCTCCTCGGCGACCTGCTCCTTGCTCGCCTCGGGGTCGAACACGTCGTCGACCGGCGAGACGTCACGGGCGGGGTCGAGCCAGGCACCCAGCACCTCCCAGAGGTCGACGGGGTAGCCCGGGCCGCCCTGGATGCGCACCGTGGTGAACTTCAGGCTGCCCTCGGTCGGGTAGGTCGCCAGGTCGGCCACCACGATGAGCGGCGTCGGCTTGCCGTTCTCGTCCTGCTCCCCGAGGGTGTTGATGGTCGGACCCGGGCTCTCGATGGCGTAGGGAAGATGAACGAGCGAGCCGACGACAAGCACGATGAGCATCCCGAAGAACACGCCGAGCACCGCCTTGTTGCCGCGAGTCAGCCGCCCCGACCCGTCACCGTTCGATCCCGAGCCGGAACCGGCGTGCCCAGCGTCTGCCCCGCCACCGTCTGCTGCCCCGGCGTCACCGGCTGGGCCGTGGGTTCCCTTCGCGGCCGCTCCGGGTGCCCACTTGATCGTTCTCACGGCAGGCCCACCCACTCGTCGGCCCCGTCGGCGAACCGCTGATGTTTCCAGATCGGCACGGTGGCCTTGAACTCGTCGATCAGCTCGCGACACACCTCGAAGGCCTCACCGCGGTGCTGGGCGCTGACGCCCACGACGACGGCGATATCGCCGATCTCGAGCCGTCCGACCCGGTGCACGACGCCGATGCGTACGCTGCGTCCGTCAGACGCGAGCCGTTCGGCCAGGGCCCGTGCGACATCGGCGGCCTGGGGGTGGGCGGAGTAGTCGAGATGGGCGACGTCGTTGGCGTGGTCGTGGTTGCGCACCACCCCGACGAAGAGGCAGATGCCGCCTGCCGCGGGGTCGGAGACACAGGCCATCACCTCGTCGACCGACAGAGGAGTGTCGCGGATCTCGGCAAGGACCACTGTCACGCCGTCATCGTAGGCCGTGGTCTGCCCGCCCGAACGTCACCGGTTACCTCGAACGTGATCGGAGCCTGGCTCGAGGGAACCAATCGCCGGGGTTCGTGGTTGTCTTGACTAACCAAGCAGGGGCGGTGTGGGCCGGGGCTCGACTCAGACCGCAATCCATCTCGACCAGACGTCGACCACATCTCGACTCATGCCAGGAGCAGCTATGTCCGACCCCCGCGACCCTTTCGACGGCCGAGACGACGATCGTGACGAGCTGAGTGGTCGCGACGACGACTTCGACCTCTCTGCCCTGCCTGACCTGCCAGGCCCGCAGGGCATGAACCCGGGCGACCTTGGCGCGATGCTCGAGCAGGTGCTCGGTGAGGCGGTGTCCAACCCCGAGCTGGCGGAGGCCATGCGCAGCATGGGGGTCGACCCCACCGACCCGTCAACCCAGGCCGCGATGCGCGCCCAGCTCAGCACCTTCATGGCGGCACAGCAGTCGCCGACCGGCTCGCGTGACCTGGCCACCGAGGTGGCTCGCAAGCACGTTGCGGCCACCGAGGGCAACGACGTGCACGACGCGGCTGCCGCGCGGTCGATCGAGGATGCCGTGTCGGTCGCCACGCTGTGGCTCAACGAGCAGACGACGCTCGACGCTCCCTCCTGGCGGGCCACCGGGTTCAGCCGGGCCGAATGGGTCGACGCGACCATGCCGCGATGGTTCGAGCTCATCGAGCCTGTCTCCGACGGCGTCACCACTGCTACCACCGAGGCACTGCGCAAGCAGGTGCGTGACCTCGGCCCCGACGCCTTCGGTGACGCCCTCCCCCCGGGCGTCCCGGCCGGGTTCGACCCCAGCGCCATGGTGGAGCAGTGGGCGCCGATGCTCGGAAACCTCAGTCGTCAGATGTTCTCCGCCCAGCTCGGGCAGGCCGTCGGCACCCTCGCGACCGAGGTCGTCGGTGCTACTGAGGTGGGCCTGCCGCTGACCGAGCCGGGGCTGGTGGCCCTGCTCCCGGGCAACGTGGCCGCGATGGCGCAGGCCCTCGAGATCGACATCGCCCAGGTGCGGCTCTACCTGGCCGTGCGCGAAGCCGCCCGCGTGCGCCTGTTCTCTCAGGTGCAATGGCTCGGGCCGCAGCTGTTGTCGGCCGTCAGCGACTACGCGCGCAACATCACGATCGACACCGAGGCCATCGAGTCGGCCCTGTCGACCATCGACGCCACCGACCCCGAGGCTCTGCAAGGAGCCTTGCAGGGCAACCTTTTCCGTCCCCAACCCACCGATGCGCAGCGCGCTGCGCTCGATCGGCTCGAGACCCTGCTCGCCCTGGCCGAAGGCTGGGTCGACCACGTCACCGACCGAGCCACGTCGGCCCATCTGCCCCAGTCGGCGGCCCTGGGCGAGACGATCCGGCGGCGCCGGGTCGGAGGCGCCGCCCAGAAGACCTTCGCGGGGCTGGTCGGGCTCGAGCTGCGACCGCGGCGCCTTCGCGACGCAGCGAACCTCTGGGCTGCCCTGGAGGACGCCGGCGGCGCGAGCCTGCGTGACGGCCGGTGGGCCCACCCCGACCTCGCGCCAACGTCGGCCGACCTCGACGACCTGATCGGGTTCGTCGAGCGGTCCACTGGCACGGGCCCAGCACGGGCGACAGGCGACTCCGACGCGCCCACCGACGAGCTCGACTCCGCCGGGCTGGGCGCCGACCTCGACTCGGTGCTCAAGGGCATTCTCGACGAGGCGGAGCGTTCCGACGGCCCGCCCGCCGGCGACAGCGCCGTCGACGAGAGCAGTGGAGACCAGAACAGCGGAGACCAGAACAGCGGAGACCAGAACAGCGGAGACCAGAGCAGTGACGACACCCGAGGCGAGCCCGATGGCGATGCCGGTCGAGACCAGCCTGACGAGCGGCCTTGACGGAGCGGCATCCCGCAGCGCCGGCTGTACGTCGCGACGCGATCGACCGACTCACCCGCTGGCCCGCCCCCGACCAGCAGCAGGAGCAGCTTCGCCGTGAGCTGCTCGCGCACGTCACGACCCACCCCGACGGCCTGTCGAAAGCCGGCCCGCCTGAGCATCTGACCGCCAGCCTCGTCGTGCTCGACGACGCCCGTCAGCGGGTGCTGCTCACCCTGCATCGACGGGCGCGGGCGTGGTTCCAGTTCGGCGGTCACATCGAGGTCGCCGATGCGACGCTGTGGCAGGCGGCGGCCCGGGAAGGGCGCGAGGAGTCGGGAATCGACGACCTGCGCGTGTTCCCCGAGATCATCCACCTCGACCGCCATGTGCTCGACGGCGACTTCGGCACCTGTCGCGAGCACCTCGACGTGCGCTTCGCGGCCATCGCCCCACCGGATGCCGTGCCCGACGTGAGCACGGAGTCGCTCGACGTGCGCTGGTGGCCGGTCGACGCCCTCCCCTCGGGGACCAGAGACGACCTCACGCCGCTGGTCGCAGCCGCCTTGAGGGTCGGTAGCTGAAGGTCGGTAGCTGAGGGTCGGTAGCTGAGGGTCGGTTGCGAAGGCTCACTCGCTGACTGCGGGTCTGGGGCTCGGCGTGAGGCCGGGCGCATCCGGCGTGAGCTCGACGTCTGCACCGGCGTCTCCGTCGAGATCACGATCCTCGTCGGCGATGTCGAGTCGCGCGGTCGCCGCGACGCCCTCGAGGTAGCCGCGGGCCCGTTCCAGCCGGGGGTAGCCCGCGAGCAGGCCCCAGAAGCTCGGCCCGTGGCCCGGCTCGAGCAGGTGGGCCAGCTCGTGCAGCAGCACGTAGTCGCGCACCCAGGCCGGCATGTCACGCAGCTGGTCCGAGAGGCGGATGGTGCCCTCCGTCGGGGTGCACGATCCCCATCGGGTGCGCTGGTTGGTGACCCAGCGCACGCTCGTCGGCTGCGCCCGTCCCGCGAGGTACTGCCGAGAGAGCTCCGTGGCCCGGCGCTGCAGGTCGGTGTCACTGCGTGGGCGGCGGGCCTCGGAGGCCTCGACCCGGGCCAGCATCGCCCGCACCCACTCGTCTTCTTCAGACCGGCTCAGCCGGGCTGGCACGAGCACCACGAGCCGCCCCTGTTGCCGGTAGGCCGACACGGTTCGTCGTCGCCGTCCGCTTCGGCGCACCTCGATGCTGACTCCGTCGACCACCCGGTGCACCACCTCACGTGATCCCCCCGCCATGGGGGCAGCGTACGCAGCCGGGAGGGCCCCTGCGCTGGTCGGCAGGGCGTCCAGCGCATCGACGGCAGACGCGCCCAACGGGCGCCAGCATGATTTCGTGCTCAGCGTGCTCTAGGGTGAGCGGAGCCGAGGCGCCCGTCGGATGGGGGCCCGCAACGAGGAGACACCATGGCTGATGAGACATACAAGGGCGAGTTCTACTGCGTGAAGTGCAAGGAGAAGCGCGAAGCCGAGGGCAACGTTGTCGTGTCCGACAACGGTCGCCGCATGGCCAAGGGCAAGTGCCCTGTCTGCGGCACCAACCTCAACCGCATCCTGGGCAAGGCCTGAACCGCCTGACCGGTGGCTGAACCAGGCTGGTCGCCACGACACGCGCACCCCCTACCGGATGCCGTGACCGCCTGAACCGGTGGCCGGGAACCTCTCGGTTCCCGCACCGCCACCACCATCACCTGCCGAAGTCGTTCGGCACGCCAGAGGGGCGCGACCACCGGTCGCGCCCCGCTGGCG
>JBBSTU010000095.1:0-14560 GCA_038235595.1 Actinomycetales bacterium
AGTAGACACTTCCACCGACTCGCCTGCCCACCTGCACTAATGGCAGTTCTCCCCAGTATCCACACCACCGATGACGACTACGAGACCCTAGAGATGATGGCGAGCCCCGAGAACGACACCTGCGGACACCCGAATGCTGCATCAGCTGCTGAACCAACTCCGGCACCCAAACCGGCCACAACGGCCCACCCAGCGCGACGGCGACCCTGGTGGTGCGCATCCCTGCCAACGGATAGGGTCTGATCCCCACCTGTCCTTACCGCCGTCCGTCGTGAAGTGAGTCCACCGTGAAGTTTCGGGTAGAGCGTGACGTCCTGGCTGAGGCCGTGACCTGGGTGGCACGCGGTCTGCCCGCGCGGCCCCCTGTTCCGGTGCTCGCCGGTGTGCTGATCCAAGCCGACGAAGAGGGCTCGCTCACGCTGTCGGCGTTCGACTACGAGGTCTCGGCCAAGGTCACGATCTCGGCCGACGTGGCCGAGGGCGGTACGGTGCTCGTGCTCGGCCGCCTGCTGGCCGACATCTCCCGCAACCTGCCGAACCGGCCCATCGACATCGAGGCCGACGGCACGAAGGTGAACGTCACCTGTGGCAGCTCCCGGTTCAGCCTGCGCGAGATGCCGGTGGCCGACTACCCGACCCTGCCGGTGGCCCCCGACCTCAGCGGTACTATCGCCGGCGACGTGTTCACCCAGGCCGTGGCCCAGGTGGCGATCGCGGCCGACCGCGGCGACACGTTGCCGATCCTCACCGGGGTTCGCATGGAGATCGACGGCGAGAAGGTCACCTTGCTGGCCACCGACCGGTACCGCCTAGCCATGCGCGAGCTGACCTGGAACCCGTCCGCCACCGACGCCAGCCACGTCGCGCTCATCCCGGCGCGGCAGCTCTCCGACACGGCCAAGGCGCTCGGCGCGGCCGGGTCGGTCGAGCTCGCGTTGGGCAGCGGGAGCGACGGCCTGGTCGGCTTCGAGGCGGGCCAGCGTCGCACCACCACCCGTCTGCTCGACGGCGAGTACCCGAAGGTCACCTCGATCTTTCCCAGCTCGGTCGACACCGAGGCCGTCATCGAGACGGCCGCTCTCGAGGAGGCCGTCAAGCGGGTTGCCCTCGTCGCCGAGCGGAACACTCCGGTGCTGCTCAAGTTCACCGACGGTCAGGTCTTCATCGAGGCAGGTACCGGCGACGACGCCCAGGCCTCCGAGGCGCTCGAGTCGACGCTGACCGGGCCCGAGATCCAGATCGCGTTCAACCCACAGTTCCTGCTCGATGGCCTGCACGCCGTCGGCACCGCGTACAGCCGGCTCTCCTTCACTCAGCCGAGCCGCCCTGCCGTGCTGACGGGCCAGGCCGAGGTCGACTCCGAGGCCGACAGCTCCTACCGGTACGTGCTCATGCCGGTCCGCTTCGCCAGCTAGAGCCGTTTGTTCTCCCCGTCCGCGCTCGTCTGTCGTCAGTCCCGATCCAGCCGGTCGCTCGCGCAGCGGCTGGGCTGGGCTAGCCTCGAACTCGTCCGCTCGTCCCCCGCAGGAAGGCACGCGACATGCAGCTCGGTCTGATCGGTCTTGGCAAGATGGGCGGCAACATGCGCGAGCGGTTGCGCCGCGCCGGCCACGAGGTGGTCGGTTACGACCGCAACCCCGACGTCGCCGACGTGCGAACGATGGCGGCCATGGTCAAGAAGCTCGAGGCTCCCCGGGTCGTCTGGGTGATGGTGCCCTCCGGTGACCCGACCCGCGAGACGATCGCCAAGCTCGCCGATCTGCTCGAGCCGGGCGACCTTGTCATCGACGGCGGCAACTCGCGGTTCACCGATGACTTCGAGAACGCCAAGATGCTCGCCGCGCAGAAGATCGGCTACGTCGACTGTGGCGTGAGCGGCGGCATCTGGGGGCTCGACAACGGTTACGGCCTGATGTGTGGTGGTGACAAGAAGTGGGTCACCAGGGCCATGCCGATCTTCGACGCGCTGCGACCCGAGGGTCCACGTGACGAGGGCTTCGTGCACGCCGGCAAGGTCGGCGCCGGGCACTACACGAAGATGGTGCACAACGGCATCGAGTACGGCCTGATGGCGGCCTACGCCGAAGGGTTCGAGCTGCTCGAGAAGAAGGACATCGTGACCGACGTGCCCGGCGCCTTCAAGGCCTGGAGCCGTGGCACGGTCGTTCGGTCCTGGTTGCTCGACCTGATGGTCGACGCCCTCGAGGCGAACCCGCACCTCGACGACGTCTCCGACTACACGAACGACTCCGGTGAGGGCCGCTGGACCGTCGAGGAGGCCATCGCCATGTCGGTGCCGATGCCGGTGATCTCGGCGTCCCTCTTCGCCCGGTTCGCCTCGCGGCAGCAGAGCAGCCCGACGATGCAGGCCGTGGCTGCCCTGCGCGGTGGCTTCGGTGGGCACCAGGTGATGACCATCGCGGAGGGAGACAAGCTGCGCGACGGCGCCGTGCCCACCCGGTCGACGAAGAAGGAGTCGGCGCCGACGCAGGCCAAGAAGCGCGCTTCCGCCAAGAAGGCGAGCTCCCAATCGGCAGCGGTGGCCTCCCAGGCCAACGTCGGTGCGGCGCGCAAGGCGGCCACCTCGAAGAAGGCACCCTCCACGCAGGCCACCGACATGGTCGACACCGCTCGGGGCCAGGCCCGTGCGGCGAAGGCCGCCCCGGCGCGCAAGAGCGTCGGCAAGCGCGCTGCGAAGAAGGCTTGAGCGAGAACCCTCCCGTTGCATGTTCGTCACCTCACCCTGAAGGACTTCCGCAGCTATCCCAGCGCCGAGCTCGCGCTGACGCCGGGCGTCACGACGCTGGTGGGTCTCAACGGACAGGGAAAGACCAACCTCGTCGAGGCGGTCGGCTATCTCGCGACCCTCGGCAGCCACCGGGTGGCCACCGACCAGCCCCTCGTGCGCTTCGGGGCGGAGCAGGCCATCGTGCGCGGCGCGATCGTGCGCGAGGGCCGCGAGAGCATGGTCGAGCTCGAGATCACGCCCGGCCGCGCCAACCGCGCACGGCTGGGTCGCGCGCCGGTCCCGCGGCCCCGCGACGTGCTCGGCGCCGTGCGCACGGTGCTGTTCGCACCGGAGGACCTCGCCCTCGTCAAGGGCGACCCGTCGCAGCGCCGGCGCTTTCTCGATGACCTGCTCGTGCAGCGGCAGCCGCGCTGGAGCGGTGTGCAGGGCGACTACGACAAGATTCTTCGCCAGCGCGGGGCCTTGCTGAAGTCGGCGGCACCGGTGCTGCGCAAGGGCGCTCGTCGGGGTCTGCGCGTAGTGCGTGACGGCGAGCCGGGCACCGACGAAGCGCGCGACGCGGCCCTGCACACTCTCGACATCTGGGACGACCACCTCGCGACCGTCGGCTCGCAGCTGGTCTACGCGCGCCTCCGGCTGCTGCGCGACCTCGTGCCCGACATCGCCGAATGCTACGACGCGGTCAGTGCGGCGGTCTCCAACGCCCGCGCCACCTACAAGAGCTCGCTGCACGACGACCTGGCGGGGCGGATCGCAGAGGGGGAGGTGCCCGAGGCCGACGAGCTTCGCGCCGGCATCCTCGAGACGCTCGAGAAGGTGCGTGGCAGCGAGATCGAGCGGGGGGTGTGCCTCGTGGGGCCGCACCGCGACGACGTGGTGCTGACCCTCGGTGAGCTGCCGGCCAAGGGGTACGCCAGCCACGGTGAGTCGTGGAGCTTCGCGCTCGCGCTGAGGTTGGCCGCGTACCGGTTGTTGCGTCGCGACCTCGGTGACGACCCGGTGCTCGTGCTCGACGACGTGTTCGCCGAGCTCGACACCGGGCGCCGTGACCGACTGGCGGCACTCATCGCCGACTGTGAGCAGGTGCTGATCACTGCAGCCGTGGGCGCTGACGTGCCGGCGGTGCTGCGAGAGCAGGGCCACCTCTACGAGGTGGAGCTCGGTCAGGTTCACCCCGCCCGCCAACCCAACGCAGCGTTCGTTCCCGAAAACCCTGCTGCAACGATGAGCTCGACGACGAACACGGCGTTCATCTCGGTGGAAGGGGCGCAGGAGGGGGTCGACGATGAGTGACGACCAGCCGGAGGCGACCAAGCCGAGCGAGGACGACACGCGCATCGCGGATGCCGCTGCCTCGGCTCTCGCACGGGCGCGGGTCGCCGCTACCGAGAAGGGGTTCCGGCCGGGCATGCGGCCCAAGAGGCGGCGGCGAGCGGTGGGCGCCGAGCCGATGCTGTCGGGGACGGGCAGGGACGGTCGTGACCCGGCGCTGCTCGGCGACCAGCTCGACCGGCTGCTCGTCGACCGGGGTTGGAAGCTCGACGTGGCGGTCGGCTCGGTGATGGGGCGTTGGGCGCAGATCGTCGGGCCTGACATCGCAGCCCATGTCGAGCCGCAGACCTTCGTCGACGGCGTGCTCACACTGCGCGCCGACTCAACGGCGTGGGCCACGCAGATGCGGCTGCTCACCTCGTCGGTGCTGGCCCGGGTCGAGGAGGAGGTCGGCGTCGGCTCGGTGACCGAGCTGAAGGTGCTCGGCCCGAGTGCGCCGTCGTGGCGCAAGGGCAGCCGCCGCTCGCCCGACAGCCGCGGCCCGCGCGACACCTACGGCTGAACCCCGACCCCTGCGGCCAGACCCCAGACGGCAGTTAGGTGACAGACGGTTGAGCCCGTACATGACGTCCTCAGCGATACTGCGGTCGGAGGCTGACGTTGAGAACGGGTTAGGCGAGGGTGAGGCGCGACAACTCCATGACGTGCACGACGTCTGGCAGCATGACACGCGTTGCGGTCGTCCAGGTAGAGGGTCAGGCCAAGACGTGGACGGTGATCGGCAGCGACCATCTCTGCCGATCACGCCGGTCGAGGAGTACCTAGAGCTTCTGCGGCTCGGGCGGTCGCGGCGGGCACGGTGCCGGCCTACACCCGCGCACTGCACGGATACTTCGACTACCTCGATCTCGTTGGGGTGGCGCGGGATCAGATCGAGACGCTGTCCTTCGGCGGTCACTTGCGGTGGCTACGCACCGGGCTTCTGCCGTCGGTGACAGCGCTGGGCCCGGAGACACCGGCACTGAAGGAGACCTCAGACCGGTTGATGCCGGAGACGCTCTCCGAGACCGAGACCGAGATGCGGATCGGGGAGACCCTCGCGCTAAAGTACCAAGACTGGGTGGTGGGGGCCGCCGAACGGGAGTTCCTACGGACCCAACGCGTGGGCCGCGACGGCAAAGACCTCGGCGTCAGCGCCCAAGACCTCTACGACATCACCGCCCTGTCAGGGGCGCACCGACCGGATCCTGCCGACCGGGCTGTGCCTGGTGCCCCTCGCGAAACGGTGCGACAAGGGCAACGCCTGCTACAGCTGTGACTTGTTCGCCAGGGACCGTGGCTCGCTGCCCGAGCACCAGCAGCTCCTGACGGACGCGCAGACGCTGATCACCGCCTCCCTGCAGCAGGAACACAGCGCTGACGCCGTCCGAGGACGCGGGGTCCACGGCCGCGCCCGGCTACCAACCCGGCCCTGTACCAGTCGAACTCACCCGAAGGGCTATCCCGTGACGGACTCCGCCACCCGAGAACGACAGTCCCAGGCCCTGCGGGTTGCCGCCCAGGACGCCCAGCACCGCGAAGCCGCCCATCCCACACCCGACCCGCCCGAGAGTGACGCCACCGCCATCGTGCGGGTCCTAACCGCCAAACTCAAAGACGAACGCCGCCGCCACCGAGAAGAAGTCACCTCCCTACGCGCCGAGCTGGCCGCCACCCACGGAGCGCTACTGCAGCAACTCCGAGCCAACGCGACTGTCTGACTCGGCCGCAAGCGCTGCCTGATCGCGGCACCATTCATCTCGCTCGTCGTCCCCGGATCGAAGGCGCTCCACGCCCGCGACGCACGACACCGGATTGATCGAGAGCTCGACGAATTGCACCTTGGCTGCGACTGGTGAGCTCTCCCAGTTCTCGAAGAGATCGTCGGCTGGATAATTTTCCCGGACGAATGCGAGGAGGGTGGCGCGCTGCTCCGGCGTCTGGCGTACCCCAGCGGTTCCGCGGAACTCCGGGAGCACACTCAGAACAGGCCGACCGGGGTAGACCACGCCTCGCACGGGTTGTCACGCAGCCGGGAGATGGCCCGCCGGGTGGGGACCCGTCTCAGCCGAGGTACGTGCGCCATGGACCCTTGATAGCGAAGACGTGACCAGGCTCCTGGACGTTGGCGAACAGGGTCGAGCCGTCAGGGGAGAAGGTGGGGCCAGTCATCTCGCTGTAGACGTTGCCGCCGAGGGTGCTCTTTTCGAGGACGATGAGGTTGCGGGCAATCGCTTGGGCCCCGGTGGCCTCGGTCCAGCTGAGCAGGTGGTTGGCGGTCGCGCCGTCCTCAGTGAGAACGAGGCTCCCGTAGGGCGAGACGTGGCAGCCATCCGGCCCGTCGAACGCGAGGTCGAGACTCGGGCCGAACGTGCTCTCCCAGTCGGGCGTCTCGCTGTGGAGCAGCTCGTTGTAGGGGAAGTAGGCCTTGAGGGTCAGCGTTTGCGTGGCGTACTCGTAGAACCAGAGCTGCCCGTCATGCTTCGTGGCGTTCGCCGGAAGGTCGCTCGCACCGAACGCGAAGCTCGACACGAAGTAGAGGCCGGTGCGGTTGCCCCAGGCGCCCTCTAGCTTCTTGGAGTGCGTCACCGCACCAGCGTCGAACTGCTTACGCAGCGAGGTCGTCGTGGCGTGCCGGTCGGGCACCGTGACCCACCTCGTCTTCCAGGCCCGCCCGATCTGCGCGGCGGTGACGTAGGCCAGGTCGGGCAGCACGCTGCCGTCACCGCTGAGCACAGCCATCGCCTCGAGCCGCCCGTCGTTCGGCTTGAGGGTTTCAGCGATGTGGGGCCGCAGCCGGTAACCGGCCGGGGCCGACCAGCGGTAGAGCAGCCCCGTCGGGCCACTCGCGTCCTCGGTGAGGTACACCCGCGTGCGGGACGGCTCGACCACGACCGCCTCGTGCGGGGCCCGGCCCCACGCCGCGATCGGCATCGGTGCCTGCTTGGCAGGGGCGTCGGCGAATACCTCGAAGACGTAGCCGTGGTCCTTCTCGAGCGTGCCGGTTCCGGCCTTGGCCTCGGTCTCCTCGCACGTCAGCCAGCTGCCCCACGGCGTCGGGCCGCCGGCACAGTTGCTCATCGTTCCCGAGAGTCCGACCCATTCGGAGAGCCGGTGGCCGTTGCGGGTCGTCTCGACGACGGTGCACCCACCCCCGAGCGCGCCCGGGTCGTAAACAGTCCCGGCCACCAGCGGCACGGCGTGCTCGGCTCCGGGCCCGGCCTCGTGGTTCTGCACGAGGCGCAACCGGGAGCCGGCGACGACCGCCGTGGTGCCGTCCGGACGCTCTGGGGTCTTGCCGATGAGCCTGCCGGCTCCGTCGTGGATGTCGGTCTGCCCCGACACGGAGACGACCTCGTAACGGAACCCCTTCGGCAGAGCCAGCAGGTCACCGGGCGCGGATTCGAGCCGTGGGAAGGACCGCGCCGACGTGCTGGCACGTGAGGCGAGGGATGCGCCCGGCCCAGCGAGGGCGGGAGCACCGCCTGCTACGGAGGCGGCGAGGGCTGCGCCACCGGTGAGGACGGATGTACCGAGCAGGGAGCGACGAGACAGTGACACGGAGACTCTCCTTCAGGAAGTGGTTTGCTGTACCACCGTGCCGCGCCCGTCCGTCCCCTGTGCTGCACCCCGGGTGAACGTCGGGTGAACACCGGTTGGTCGCTTCCTTGGAGCAGGCCGGCTCGACCGAGGCAGCGGGGACCGCCTCGCTTTCGTCAGAGGACCGTCCTGGGGGCGGGCAGCCTGGTGGTAGGAAGGGGCCCCACTGCTCATGCTCTAGGGTGGCCGATCTCCGCGATCGGTCGGTGCGCATCGCGGTCCGAGGGCACAGCGGTCAGGAGCGGATGAAGCGGGCGATGGCTGCTGAGGCTTCCTTGGCCTCGGCGTCGGATGGTGATGCGCGGCCCAACACAGGCGACGTCAGCCCCTGTCGGTAGGACCCTCGATGGTGAGGGCAGCAATGGCCGTCGTCACCGGAACCGCCAGCACCAGGCCGATCGCGCTGGCGAGGGTACGAACGATTTCCTCCGAGAGCGACTCGGTCTGGAGCATCTCGAACACGGGCCGGTCATAGATGAAGATCAGCAACAGCACAGGCAGGGCGGCACCGGCGTAGGCGAAGACGATGGTGTAGATCGTGGAGGCGATGTGATCACGCCCGATGCGCATGCCCGAGGTGAACAGGTCCCTGCGCTTCATATCGGGTGCCACCGAGCGCAGCTCCCAGACCGCCGACGACTGGGTGATCGTGACGTCGTTGAGCACCCCGAGCCCGGCCACGATGATCGCGCAGGTCAGCAAGTCGCGCGGTTGTAGCGTCGATGTGAATGAGGTCAAGGCGGCGCCCTCGTCGCTGGCAACGCCGCTGAGGCGGGCGGCGTCGACGGCGACCAGCCCGAGAACGGCGGTGATCCCGACGCCGAATAGGGTGCCCGCGAGGGCGGTGCTGGTCCGGGTCGAGAGGCCGTGGGTCAGATAGAGCACGACGAACATGATCGCTGCTGACCCGACCAGTGCCACCTGGGCGCCAGAACGACCCTCGAGCAGGGCTGGCAGCATGAACTTGACGACGACGAGCCCACCGACGGCCAGGCCGAGCAGGGCACGGATGCCTCGCCACCTCGCCACTACGGCCACCACCAGCACGAACAGCGCGAGGAGCAGCACCAACGGCAGACCGCGTTGCACCTGGAGAAACGTGTAGGCCGCAGGCGTGCCGTCGCCGGCTGGGATTTTGAGCAGCTGGACCCGGTCGCCGCCGCGCAGACCTGCCTCGGTCACCGGCGACGGCACCGGCACGGTCACGTTCGACTTCGCTTCGCCCGGCTCGAGGCCGCCGGCGTCGAGCCGCACGACGATGGCCCCGCAGGTCGGGTCGGACCCGGGCGGGCCTGCGCCCGCGGCACCCTGCTCGTCGGTCAGGGCTGGATCCGAGCTGTCGGCACACGGGGTCAGCACGGTGATGACGGTAGCTAGGGGCAGGGTCACGCCGGGGGCGGCGAACTGCGTTGCCCCAACCTGGCTCTGGGCCGACGCGTCGATCGGCCACCAGCGCACCAGACCCGACACCGTCAGAACGGCCACTAGGGCCAGCGTCGTGCCGAGTAGCAGCCGGGCCCGAGCACTGGTCCGGACCTCGGAGTCGAGAGCGGCAGCATTGTGACGATGACCGTGCGCGCCGGGGAAGCCACTGGCCATGCCCCGAGTGTGCCAGACCAAGGTCAGCGCAGCCGCTCCTTACCTTCGCGGACGCTCTTCCAGGTCATCGGAACGATGGGGGCGGCTGGCGTTCCGCGAACGTGCGCCGCCCATAACGAAGCCAGCGGCAATCCGAGGGTCAGCTTCCTGGGATTCGGATCGCCGCCCGAGTTTTGCTTTCGTGCACCTTGGTCTAAGCCCGTGAAAGCCAGGCCAGAAGGCGGTTGTGGGGTCACCGTCAAGAACGACGATTGCGTGCCCGTCATGCTTTGGGGGCAGCGTCGTGATCGGGACCACCGGTTGCCCCCGAGATCACCGGCGGCCCCGTCGCGGTCACCAGCTCGACTTGGTGATGCCCGGCAACTCGCCGCTGGTGCACCTTGAGCTCGGCGCGTCTGAGGGCGTAGGTGGCCACAACGTGTTCTCGACGCCGTTGAGCCGCGATGTTGGACGTCTTCGCCATCAGCGGGTCTCCTCGAACTCGACGTGGCGGGCCACGACGGGGTCGAACTTGCGCAGCACGAGCCGGTCAGGGGTGTTGCGACGACTCTCGGTGGTGATGTAACGGAACCCGGTGCCGGCGCTCGAAGCCAGGATCACCTTGGGTCGGTTGTCGTTTCGGCGTGACGCCATTTCAGGCCCGCCCCGCCGAGCTGAGCTCGGCGACGACCGCGTCGATTCCGCGGCGGTCGATGGTCTTGATTCCTCGGGCGCTCACGGTCAGGGTCACATGCCGGCGCAGGCTCGGCACCCCGTACCGCTTCGACTGCACGTTGACGTTGACCCGCCGCTTGGAGCGGCGGTGCGAGTGCGAGATGGGGTGTCCGAAACCCGGCTGGGCGCCGGTTACCTGACAGGTACGAGACATGCATCCTCCGTGTAATATGGGAACGATTCCCATTGTTATCACGAAGGAGAGCTTCATGAAAGCCGGTGTCCACCCGCGGTATGAACCCGTGGCGTTCCGTGACCGTTCGACCGGGACGGTTCTGATCACCCACTCGACCCGGATCCCTGAAGAGATGATCGAAGTGGACGGGGTGCGTTACCCCGTCATCCACTGCGACGTCACCGCCGCCAGCGACCCGTTCTGGACGGGCACCGCCCGCACGCTCGACACCGAGGGACGCATCCAGGCGTTCCACCGTCGCTACGGTCGAGCCCAGGCCACCGGCGGGCCCTCGCGCCGGGTCGCGACCGGTGACGCGCCGGGCGGGGCGCGGTCGTGAGTTGGGCCCGTACTCCGGTCGTGCTGGTGACCGGGGTCTGCGCCGACGCGATGGCCGCTGCCACCATCGGCCTGCAGTGGGACCTGCCGGCCGCGGTCGTGCTCACCCACCGCATCGACGTGCCCGGCCAGCAGCTGCGCCGGGTCATCAGCGACGTCACTGGAATCCTCGAGCAGGAGAGCATTGACCTGGCCCACGCGTGCGTGAGCTGCGCCATCCGCGAGGACATCGTGCCGACCCTGCGCCGGCTCGCCGAGCTCGACCGGTGGGGTGTGATCATCGCGTGTTTACCCGTGGCCGCCGAAGCCCAACAGGTGTGCCGGGTGCTCACCGTGGGCAGCAGTGACGGGCACGACCGGTACTCGCGCGAGGAGGTGCGGGTCCATGCCGTGGTGGCCGCCCTGGACGGGCCGTCGATGCTGCAGACCCTGACCGGTGAGGACCTACTCTGCGAACAGCATCGTCACACCAGCGACGAGGACCGGCGCGGGACCGCTGAGACCGCCTGCGCTCTGGTGGAGTACGCCGACATCATCTCCGTTCACGGCCCAGCGGATGCCGGTCCCGTGGACCTGGTGCGCGCCATCTCCCGGCCCGGGGCCGCCATCGTCACCGAGACCAGCGAGCCCCACCCCGACACCACCCCCGACGCACTGCTGGCCGGCATCCACCTGCACGTCGCCAGCGAGGCGTGGGCCGATGAGGTGCGCGGCGGGCCGCTGGCCGAACCCGTCGGCACCGAGGTGTGGCAGCTCGACCTTCGCTCGTCCCTGCCGTTCCATCCTCAACGGCTGCACGAGCGCCTGGAAGACATCGGCGCGGGCTGGCACCGTTCCCGCGGCTGCTTCTGGCTCCCGAGCCGAGCCGACCAGCTCTGCTGCTGGGACGGCGCCGGCGGTCAGGTCAGTATCGGTGCTCTGGGGTCGTGGGGGAACCGGCGGCCGGCGACGCGGTTGGTCATCACCGGGCTGAGCTCGCTCACGACAGCGAGCACACGCGCCGACATGCAGGCCGCCTTCGACGACTGCCTGCTCACCACGGCCGAGATGCGCCGCCGCGGCGCGTTCTGGGAGATGACCACCGACGGTTTCGAGCCCTGGCTCGGCCAGATCAGCAACGCCGCCTGAGCACTCGCCCCGCCACCCGTGGCCCCGAGGCCATGACACACCCACACCCCAGACCCACACCACGACGCGGGCAAGGAGATGACATGGCTGTTCCCAAGCGCAAGCTCTGACGCAGCAAAGCCCGGCACCGAAGGGCGGACTGGAAGGCTGAACCCGTGGAGCTGGTCACGATCACCGTGGACGGCCAGCAGGTGCGCGTCCCTCGGCGGCTCGCCCAGGCCGTGCAGCGCGGCCTGCGCGCACCCGGCTAGGCGTACCTGCCTGTGATGGCCTCGGTGCAACCGCTCGGCTCATGAGGACCCTGCTCGGGGGTTCGGAGATGTCTGTGGTCGCGCTCCCGCTGCTGGTCCGACTACCGTGCGAGCGGCTCGGCGTTTCTCGTCGAGGTCGTCGGGGGCCTGGAAGGGTTCTGCTATCTGCCGTTCGGGCTGTTGGCCGGGGCGATCGCCGACCGGGTCGACCGCAGACGCTTGATGGTCGGCTGCCGTCTGCTCTGCTGTCGAGCACCGCGATCTTCGATGAGCGGCGAATCACCGGGATCTGCCGACCATCTCGAGCAGGATGCGGCTGCCGGTTGGCGTTGTGCACAGCACGGCCAGCAGATTCCGCATCACCGGCTCGGCCAGGTACATGCTCAGGCCCCGAGCACGACCAGCGCCGGGTCGGGCTGCGTCTTCGAGGTGTGCAGCGTCTGCACGATGTCAGCGATTCCGTCGGCGTCGGCGGCCGAGCACCCATGCGCCGTCGGGTCAGCCTCCGCCGGGCAGCATTGCTTGGCGTACCGCAGCGACGGCAGGCAGGTCGGCGTCGACCCAAGCACCGGTTGGTCGGCCGGCCGGGCGGAGGGGGTGCAGAGCCCCGCCCCGATGGTCAGCACGCAGGCCTCCGGATGCCGGGCGGCGAAGGCATGGGTCTGGTCATCGAGAAACTCGGTTCTCACTGCAGTTCCAGTGATGGTACTGGCGTGTTGCGGCCCTCAGAGGGCGCTGGCCTCGTGGACGTGCTCCGAGCTCTTAGCCGACCCCGCAACCGCGGGCGGCACGTCACCGGGAGTGATCAGGCCACCCGGCGGCGCAGCGCCGCGGCGGGTTTGAACGCGGGCACCGTGGAGGCGCTGATCTGCATCTCCTTCCCGGTGCGCGGGTTCCGACCGCGGCGGGCGCCCCGGTGGCGGGGCTCGAGGACGCCAAGGTCAGCTAGCGGCACCGCGGTTCCGGCCGCGAGGTAGTTCCCCACGACCTGGCCCAGCGCTGCTAAAGGTGGACTGAGCGGTATCCCTCGCTCACGCCGACCCTCTCGGCCAGGCGGGCGATCAGCTCGGCCCGAGCGACCTTGGGCCCGACAGACGGGGCGTTCACTGGCCGGTCGGGGCTGACGGTCCCCTCGGGCTGGGAGGTAGAGGGGAAGGTCATGCGGGTGGCTCCTTCGTGGGCGCGTTGATCGCGGTGGCAGGGGGTGGGACGTCGTGGACGTAGCGTCCTTGGTGGTGATGGTGGTGGTGGTGGTGACGGATCAGCCCTGTCGGGCCTTCAGCCGCGCGTCATCGACTTCAGGGCCACGGTTCCCACGATGCGGTCGAAGGTTCGTGAGCGGTCGTCGGCGTCGAGCAGGGTCAGCACGTCGCCGTCGGGCAGGCGGGTGAGCGTGGATGTCACCCGCACAGTGTCGATGAGGTTCACGTCGTTGCGGGTGTCGGCCCACTGGGCCGGTGACAAGCCGGTGTCTTCAGCGACGCTGCCCCAGACGCGCCGATCGTCGGGGGCCAGGCGGGGACGGTACAGCTGGACGACGTTGCGCGTGTCGACGACCACACCGACTACGTCCACGACGGCCACCGGCACGCGGCCCATGACGAGCACTACGCCGAGCACTGAGCCCACAGCCACGACCCAGCCGGCACGCGCGCGGGTAGGGGGCGTCCCCCTTTGGGGAGACGGGCCCCTACCCCGTTCTCGAAATGGCCCGCTGCGGCGGGTCAGGAGCGGAGCGTCACGACTTGGCCTGGTCCAGCGCCGCGCCGATAGCGTCAGTGTTCGTCTGCATCCACTGCTCGAACGTCTTGCCCTCGGGCAGGGTCTCCGTCACGGGCACCACGGGAATCTGAGCCTCGTCGGCCGCCTTCTTCACGGCGTCGGTGGTGGCCCCGGTGGTCTGCTCGTTATAGACCAGCGCGTCGACCTGGTGGTCACTGAACAGTTTCGTTGTCTGTTGCAGTACAGCCGGCGCGATGTCGTTGCCCTCCTCGATCGCCTTGGAAAACTCCTCCGGCGTCTTGTCGACCAGACCGGCCGCGTCCAGCATGTACCCCGGGACGGGCTCGGTGATGGCCACGGGCGCGCCGGAGTGCTTGCTCTTGATCATGGCCAGGGTGTCGGTGATGGGCGAGAGCGACGCAGCGAAGTCAGCGGCGTTCTTCTTGAACTGCGCCGCGTTGGCCTGGTCCAGGGTCCCGAGGGACGTGGCGATCTCGTTCGACACCTTGACCACGGTGGGCATGTCGTACCAGACGTGCTCGTTCAGATCGCCCCCTGTCGGAGCGGTCTTGCCTGAGATCTCGACGGCGTTGACGATCTTGGTGTCGGGGTTCGCGGCGGCCTTGAGCATGGTGTCCATGAAGTCGTCGTAGCCTCCGCCGTTCTCGATGACCAGGCCGGCCTTCTTGATCGAGAGCACGTTCTGGGTGTTGGCCTCGTAGGAGTGGGGGTCCTGCGAGGGCTCGGAGATGAACGAGCTGACCTGGACGTGCTCCCCGCCGATCCTGGCGGCGATCGACCCCCAGACGTTGGTCGAGGCCACCACCTGGATCACGCTGCCGCCACCCGCCGAGGCTCCGCCCGATGAGCCTCCGGGCTGGCTCGAGGATGCCGGAGTGCTGCTGGAGCCGCACGCGGCCAGGCCGACCAGAGCGAGGACGGCGGGGGTGGCCAGAAACATGCGACGAGGTG
>JBBSTU010000096.1:0-14554 GCA_038235595.1 Actinomycetales bacterium
AACGTCATCCCACAGAGTGCAACTGCCGCCGTCGACTGCCGCTTCCTCCCCGGCCACGAGGACGATCTGATGAACACCGTCCGAGAGCTCGCGGGTGAGCACGTCGAGGTGGAGGTTCACCACCGCGACGTCGCCATCGAGACCGCCTTCGAGGGCGATCTCGTCGAGGCCATGAAGCAGTCACTGCTGCGTGAGGATCCCGGTGCTGCGGTGCTGCCCTACTGCCTGTCGGGCGGAACCGACAACAAGGCACTCAGCCGCCTCGGCATCAAGGGCTACGGGTTCGCCCCGCTGCGACTGCCGGCCGACCTCGACTTCGCGCCGATGTTCCACGGGATCGACGAACGGGTGCCCACGGCATCCCTGCAGTTCGGCGCCAAGGTGCTCGGCGACTTCCTGCGCACCTGCTGACGGGGCGAGACGGCGCCGGTCACGCTGTGCGGTTGACCCGCATGATGCGTCGGCGCAGCCAGATGCGCCGGACGCCGCCCTCGTAGATGACGCTGCGGGAAAGCTCCCAGCGGCCGTACTCCGCGTGCTCACGGACCGCCTGGCGGGCCTCCGCCTTCGGCACGTGCCGATCGAAGGTCAGCACCTGGTACTCGTACTCGGTCATCGGCCCCATTCTTGCACCGGGGGCCGCGACGTCGAAGGGGTGTTCGCCTCGCCTTGGTAGTTTGACCCTGTCAACAGGGGACACCGTCGGGGGAACCGCACCTTCGGGGCAAGCGTTGACGCGAACAGGAGGCCTCGACCATGAGCCAACGCATCACCCTTCGCCGCGCTGCGGCGAGTGCCGTCGTTGTTCCGGCAGTGCTGCTCGCCAGCGCGTGCGGCAGCACAACACCCAGCGCCACCACCCCGGGCGCCACGCAGCCCCAGTCGAGCAGCCCTGCGGTCGGGCCCAGCGACACGTCGTCGAGCGCAGCACCGAGCACGGCAGCGACCTCGTCATCTGTCGCGCCGGTCGCGAACGGAGACGTCGACAAGGCGGAGTTCATCTCGGCCCTGAAGGCCGCGGGTGCCGATGCCACCACCGCGCACGTGTCCATGTCGCTCGCGGGGGCCGGTCAGTCGATGAAGATGGACGGCGACACCAAGCTCGACGCGTCGAACCCCGCCATGGCACTGAAGATGGCCCTGTCGGGCATGGACCTGCAGCTGCGGGTGGTGGACAAGAAGGTGTACCTCAAGGGTCTGCCGAACCAGGCGGTCGGTAAGTGGGCGGTCTACGACGAGAACAGCTCCATCGGCAAGCAGATGTCGCAGGCAGCCGCGCAGTCTGACCCCAGCCGGATGTACGACCAGTTCGACAAGGGCCTGACCAAGGTCAAGAAGCTCGGCACGGAGACGGTCGACGGTGAGCAGATGGCCAAGTACGACCTCACGCTCGACACGAAGGCGTTGGGTGGGTCGACGGCTGCTGGTGCGGCGAGTCTGCCCAAGACGGTCAGATACACCGCGTGGGTCGACTCGAAGGACCACCTGAGAAAGGTCACCTTCGGCCTTCTGGGCATCACGTCGACCGTCACCATCTCGAAGTACGGCGAGCCGGTCGACATCATGGCCCCGGCGGCCAAGGACGTGGTCAAGGGCGCCGGCCTCTGACCACGAACGACCGGTGCTCGCGGGTTGCCCGGGTGAACAGGAGACGAACGGCGGCGGCCGGTCGATGGTTGCGCCGGTCGCCTTCTGATGACTGGCGGAACGGAAGTTACGCTGCTCTGTTCCGGTCGACTACGGTCATGCCATGACCGTCGATCCCCGTGCCGCCCTCGAACAGCTGATCACGGCCCTGGAGCGCCACCTCGAAGCCGCGCAGTCGAGCCGCGACCCAGATCACCCGATGGTGATCGCTGCGGCCCAAGACCTCGCTGAGGCCTTCGACGACTACGACGAGGCGCTCTACGTGTCGACCGAGGTCGCCACACCGTTGGTCATCTTCGGCGAGGAGTTCGACGACGAGGACGAGGGTGAGCAGCCTGCCGTCTACGCCGGACTCGACTCCGAGGAGTTCGACGAAGTAGACGACGACGACGACGACGACGACGACGACGACGACGACGACGACGACGAAGACGACGACGAAGACGACGACGAAGACGAAGACGAAGACGACGACGACGACGACGACGACGACGACGACGACGACGACGACGACGACGACGACGACGACGACGACGACGCCCGCATCTGACTCACGTCGCAGACACCAGGCGACTGCGCAGGGGCGCGAACGCTAGCCTGCGGGCATGAGACTTGCAGTCAACCTCGGGTACTGGGGGCGCGGCACCACGGGCGAGGACATGGTGGCGATTGCCGTGGAAGCCGACCGGCTCGGCTACGACAGTGTCTGGGTCGCCGAGGCCTACGGCTCTGACAGCCCGTCGATGCTGGCGTGGATCGGAGCCCGTACCGAGCACATCGGCCTCGGTTCGGCGGTCATGCAGATCCCGGCGCGCACTCCGGCGATGACCGCTATGACCGCCACCACGATCGACACCATGTCGGGGGGCCGGTTCCGCCTCGGCCTCGGAGTCTCCGGCCCGCAGGTCAGCGAAGGCTGGCACGGGGTGCCGTTCGCCAGGCCGCTGGGCCGCACCCGGGAGTATGTCGAGATCGTTCGCGCCGCGGTGCGGCGCGACACGGTGAGCTTTGCGGGCCGACACTTCACGCTGCCGCTGCCCGGTGGTGTCGGCAAGGCGCTCAGGCTCTCCTCGCGCCCGGTTCGCTCCGATATCCCCGTCTATCTCGCGGCGGTCGGCCCGAAGAACCTCGAGCTGACCGGCGAGATCGCCGACGGCTGGCTCGCGATCTTCTTCAGCCCCGAGCACGCTCCTGAGCTGCTCGCCACGATCGAGGCCGGACGCCGGGCAGGTGGCCGCGCCGACTCCGACCACCCGATGGCGGGCTTCGACGTCGTGGCCTCGACCCCCGTCGTTCTGGTGGACGACGTCGCCGAGGCGGCCGACCACGTTCGCGACTACTGCGCGCTCTACATCGGCGGCATGGGCTCGAAGGAGCAGAACTTCTACAACCAGCTGGCGAGACGGATGGGCTTCGCCGACGAGGCCGACCAGATCCAGGAGCTTTACCTGGCCGGGCGCGTGCGCGATGCCGCGGCGGCGGTACCGCTGGAGTTCATCGACGAGACGTCGCTGCTCGGGTCTCCCCGACGCATCGCCACCCGGATGCAGCGCTACGAGGACGCCGGGGTCACCACCCTCGCCGTCTCGGTGGGCGGCGGCATGACTCGCGACCAGGCGGTGGCGACGTTGGGAGTCCTGGCGCAAGTGCGAGCCCCGGCCCCCCGTTCGGGATAGGGTCGCGACGGTGCGCCGAGGCCGTCCCTGTGCAGGGGTGGCCTCTGCTTGTCTCACCCGACCTGTCTCCCACCCGATTGGTTCGTTGACCCATGGCTGACCTCAGCTACCTCGACTCGGTCGTCCTCGGCATCGTCGAGGGCCTGACCGAGTACCTGCCGGTCTCATCGACCGGTCACCTGACGATTACCGAGAAGCTGATCGGGCTGGAGGTCAACGACCCAGCCGTGACCGCCTACACGGCTGTCATCCAGCTCGGTGCGATCGCGGCCACCCTGCTGTTCTTCTGGAAGGACATCGTGCGGTTCGCGACCGCCTGGTTCCGGGGCCTGGCCCACGCTGACCAACGCGCCGATCCTGACTACGGACTGGCCTGGGCCGTGGTGATCGGCTCGATCCCGGTGGGGCTGGTCGGTTTCGGGCTGCGCGACCTCATCTCCGGAGGCCTGCGCAGCCTGTGGGTCGTGGCCGCCGCCCTGGTGCTGTGGAGCGCCGTCATGGTCGTCTCGGAGCGCCTGTACGCCCGTCATGCCGCCGGCGGCACCGTGCGCGGTGAGCACGACGTGAAACCGATGGACGGTCTCGTCATCGGTCTGGTCCAGTGCTTCTCGCTCATCCCGGGCGTCTCCCGCTCTGGTGCGACGATCTCGATGGGCATCGCTCGGGGCATCGACCGCGTCACGGCCACCCGGCTCAGCTTCTTTCTGGCCATCCCGGCCCTGACGGCTGCCGGCCTCTTCGAGGCGGTCAAGGAGCGAACCGATCTCGCCGGGCTGGGGATCGGGCCCATCATCGTGGGCATCGTGGTCGCCTTCGTGGTGGCCTACGCCTCCATCGCCTGGCTGCTGCGGTTCGTCGCGAGCAACACCCTGTTGCCCTTCGTCTGGTACCGCGTGGCCCTCGGCCTGGTTCTCGCGATCGCCCTGGGCGCCGGCTGGATCACGGCGACCTGAGGTCGTGCCGACCCTGGTTCGGGGTGGCTAGAGCCAGCCCGACCGTTTGAAGGCGCGGTAGAGCGAGGTGCAGACGCCCGCCATCACGAGCAGCACCAGGAAGTAGCCGTACCCGAACTCGCCCGTGCCGATGTGGATGCTCGCCTGAAGCTCTGGCATGTTGTCGAAGTTCATCCCGTAGATCCCGGCGATCATGGTGGGCACGGCGGCGATGGCCACCCAGGCCGAGATCTTGCGCATGTCCTCGTTCTGCTTGACCGAGACTCCGGCGAGGTGGGCCGACAGCACATCGGTCAGCAGGTGGTCGTAGGCATCGATGTGGTCGTTGACCTGACGCAGATGGTCGTCGACGTCGCGGAAGAAGACGAGCACGTCCTTGGTCAGGAGTCGCCCGGCTCCCCGCTCCATATAGGTGGTCAAGGCGTCAGCCAACGGAACGCTGGCGCGTCTGAACTCGAGCACCTCCCGCTTGAGCCGGTAGATGACGTTCGCGTCGCCCCCGGCCGAGCTGCCGAACACCTGCTCCTCGATGTGCTCGAGGTCGCGCCGGATCTCTCGGTCGACGACCAGGTAGTTGTCGACGACGGAGTCCATGACCGAGTGCAGCACCGCCATCGGCCCGTACGACAGGTGGCTCTCCTCGGCCTCCAGCCGGTGGCGCACGCCCTGCAACGGGTTGGCTTCGCCGTGGCGCACGGTGACCACGAACCGGTCGCCGATGAAGAGCATCAGCTCACCGGTCTCGATGTCGCTCGTGGCGTCGATGTAGCGCAGCGTCTTCAGCACGACGAACACCGACTTCTCGTACTGCTCGATCTTCGCCCGTTGGTTGCCCTTGACCGCGTCCTCGACCGCCAGCGGATGCAGGTGCAGCTCGGAGTTGACCAGCTCGAACTCCTCGTCGGTGGGGTCCTTGAGGCCGATCCAGATGAAGCTGTCCTTCTCGGTGCCGGCCCGCAACGCGTCGAGCTCGTCGCTGAGGTCGCCGCACCCGTGCCGGTGGCCGCCGCGGTAGATGGCCTTGTCAACGATCACAGGAACACTTCACCACGTCACGGCATCGGATGCCGAGAGGCGACGCCATCCGTCTACGCTGACGAGCGTGCCCACCGTCATCTTCGTCCGTCACGGCCGCTCGAGCGCCAACGCCTCGGGGGTGCTGGCGGGTTGGGCCCCCGGCGTCGAGCTCGACGAGCGTGGGCAGATGCAGGCGGATGCCGTGGGCGCCCGGCTCGCGGCTGCGAGGCTGCCCATCGTCGAGGTCGTGACCTCGCCGTTGGTGCGGTGCAGGCAGACCGCCGACCGCCTCGCCGCCCCGTTCGAGTCGGTGGAGTCGGTGCCGTCGGAGTCGTCAGTTGCGTCGCTGGCTCGGAGCGAACACGTCGGGCTGGGGGAGTGCCGGTACGGGGCCTGGACCGGCCGCAAGCTCAGTGAGCTGGTCAAGGAGCCCCTCTGGAAGGTCGTCCAGGCCACGCCGAGCAAGGCCCGGTTCCCGGGCTCGGCCGACTATCCGGGTGAGTCGATGCTCGCCATGCAACGGCGCGCGCTGAAGGCGGTGCGCGAGACCAACCGTCGCGTCGCCGCCGAGCACGGACCGGAGGCGATCTGGGTCGCGGTCTCCCACGGCGACGTCATCAAGTCGATCCTCTCTGCTGCGGCCGGTGCGCAGCTCGACGACTTCCAGCGCATCCAGGTCGACCCGGCATCCGTCAGCGTGGTGCGGTACACCCCGCGCCGGCCGTTCGTGCTGCGGCTCAACGACAACGGCGGTGAGCTGTCGGGCCTGCGTCCCCCTGACGGCAAGCCCGCAGAACACCGTGACCGCGCGTCGAGCAGTGACGCCGAGGTCGGCGGGGGCGCGGGCGCCTGACGGCGCTGGGATAGGCTCGAAACATGACCTTGCAGGACTTCGACCCCGCCGACCGCTTCGTCGTGGGCACCGTCGGACCGGCTGGGCAGCGTGCTTTCTACCTGCAGGCGGTCGACTCCATGCGCCTGGTCACGGTGGCCGTCGAGAAGGAGCAGATGTCGATCCTGGCCGACCGCGTCAACGACGTTCTCGACCAGCTCGCCCCTGCAGACGCGGCCGAACCCGGCACGCCCGACGGGCTGGCGGAGGACACCGACCCGCTGCAGACCCCGTTCGACGAGGACTGGCACGTGCAGACTCTGTCGCTCGCGTGGGACGAGAGCCGCTCGGTGGTCGTCATCGAGTGCCACGACCACGACCCCGACGAGGCCGGCGACGGCCCTTCTGACGACGTCGGCGCCAGCGGGATGCCGGGCCCGCTGGGTCGCAACTCGCTTCGGGTCAGCCTGACCCCGGTCGCGGCCCGAGCGTTCGCGCGACGCACCAACGCACTGGTCTCGGCCGGACGCCCGCCCTGCCCGTTCTGCGGAGGTCCGCTCGACCAGACCGGCCACATCTGCCCGCGCGCCAATGGCTACAAGCGCTGAGGCGCACCCTCCAGACCCGCCGGAGATGGTCGATCTCGACGGCGAGCTGGAGGTGGTCGGCAGGGTCGCCGACTCCTCCAACCTCGCCATTCTGGCCCGTCTCGCGAGGCCAGCGGTCGACGGCCCCGAGCGCCACGTCATCTACAAGCCGGTGCGCGGTGAGCGGCCGTTGTGGGACTTTCCGGATGGCACCTTGGCCGGACGAGAGGTGGCCGCCGGGGTGGTGTCGACGCTCGGTGGCTGGCACGTCGTACCGCCCACCGTGATGCGTGACGGCCCGCTCGGCCCGGGGTCGGTGCAGCTCTGGGTCGGGGACCCCTTCGCGCCGGTGTCCAGTGACCTCGTCGTCGACCTCGTGCCGACCGGAGCCGCCCCGACAGGGTGGTTCTCGGTCTTCGACGGTGAGACGCCGACGGGGGCAGGAGTCACCGTCGTGCACTCCGGCGCCGGCGACGTGCGCTCTCTCGCCGTGCTCGATGCCGTCATCAACAACTCCGACCGCAAGGGCTCGCACTGCCTCCGTGACGAGAACGGGCGGCTCTGGGGCATCGACCACGGGGTGAGCTTCTCGCCCGAGCCGAAGCTGAGAACCGTGCTCTGGGGATGGGCCGGTCAACCGCTACGCGAGGCCGACCGAGAGAAGCTGCAACGGCTGGCGGCCGCCCTCTGCGAAGAGACGGTTCAGGCCACCTTGGGCGCGCTGCTGCCCGAACGTGACCTCGCTGCCCTCGCCGGCCGCGTCGAACGACTGTTGTCCAAAGGGCGGCACCCGCGCCCCAGCGGTGGCTGGCCCGCCGTTCCGTGGCCACCGCTCTGAACGGGGCCGGGGCAGCGGGTTAGAGTCTGCGGGTGAAGAGTTGGCCCACGCCGTTCCTGCCCGAAGTGCCCGGAAGCTCACCCGAGGTGATGGTGCGCGACACGGCATCCGGCCAGCTGATGCGAGCGGCAGCCGGCCACACCGCGACGCTCTACGTCTGTGGCATCACCCCCTACGACGCCACGCACCTCGGACACGCGGCGACCTACGTCACCTTCGACCTGCTCGTGCGGGCCCTGCGCGACAGCGGTGTGGCCGTTCGCTACGTGCAGAACATCACCGACATCGACGACCCACTGCTCGAGCGTGCCGAACGTGACGGCATCGACTGGCGAGAGCTCGCCCTGCGCGAGATCGGGCTGTTCCGCGAGGACATGACGGCGCTCGCGGTCATCCCGCCCGACGAGTACCTCGGTGCGGTCGAGAGCATCCCGACCTTCATCGCCCCGATCGAGCGGCTGGTGGCAGAGGGCTGGGCCTACAGCGTGCCGGCCGACGACGCGACCCGGCCGGGCGGGGCTGACGTCTACTTCGACGTCGCCCGCGACCCCAAGTTCGGCCACGTCAGCCACCTCGACCGTGCGGGCATGCTCGAGGTGTTCGAGGAGCGGGGTGGCGACCCCGACCGGGCCGGTAAGCGCAACCAGCTCGACGCGTTGCTCTGGCGGGCGGCCCGACCTGGTGAGCCGGAGTGGGACGGCGCCTCACTGGGCCCGGGGCGACCGGGTTGGCACATCGAATGTGCTTGCCTGGCCCTTGACCACCTCGGTGTTCCCATCGACGTGCAGGGGGGCGGTAGCGACCTCGTCTTTCCGCACCATGAGATGAGTGCCGCTCACGGTCGGGCCCTCAGTGGCTCCGACTCGTTCGCGGGCGCGTTCGTGCACCAGGGGATGGTGGGGCTGGACGGCGAGAAGATGAGCAAGAGCAAGGGAAACCTGGTGCTCGTCTCGGCCCTTCGCCGTGAGGGCGTCGACCCGATGGTGATCCGCCTCGCCCTGCTGGCCCGGCACCACCGCGACGACTGGATGTACGACGACGGGCTGCTCGTCGCGGCCCAGCAGCGGCTCGACACCTGGCGCAAGGCGCTCTCGGGCAACGGCGGGCCGGTCGCCGACCAGACCGTCGATGACATCCGGGCCGCGCTGGCCAACGACCTCGACAGCCCACGGGCGCTCGAGGCCGTGGACCGCTGGGCGAGCCAGACCCTCAGCCGCGGTGGCGACGACCTGGGCGCGCCAGGCGTGCTCGGTCGGGCGCTCGACGCCCTGCTGGGCGTGCGCCTCTGAACCACCGGTGGCTGCCTTGGATCAGGCCGGGCGGGTGAGGTTGGGTGGAGCAGACTGCGGTAGATCAGGCTGCGGATCAGACTGCGACTACCGGGCGGGCGGGTCGTCGTCACGCCCGCGCAGGTAGCGCTCGAACTCCCGCGCGATAGCGTCACCGCTGGCCTCGGGCAGCTCGGCGGTGTCCTGGGCCTCCTCGAGCGACTGGACGTACTCGGCGACCTCCTCGTCGCTCTGAGCCAGCTCGTCGACCCCGCGCTCCCAGGCTCTCGCGTTCTCCTCCAGGTCGGCGTGCGGCACGGTGATGCCGAGCAGTGACTCGAGGCGGCGCAGCAGGCTGAGCGTGGCTTTCGGCGATGGTGCCCCGCCCGCGTAGTGCGGTACGGCGGCCCAGGCCGACAGGGTCGCCAGGCCCGCCTCGTTCGCTGTGTGGCTGAGCACGCCGACGATGCCGGTGGGGCCCTCGTAGCGGCTCGCCTCCACGTCGTAACGGTGGATGATCCCCTCGTCTTCGGCCGTCGCCGTGACGGGGATGGGCCGGGTGTGCGGCACGTCGGCCAGCAGGGCCCCGATGGTCACGACGGTCGTGACTCCCAGGTGCCGGGCCAGCTCGAGCAGCTCCATGGAGAAGGCGCGCCACCGCATGGACGGCTCGATGCCCTGCACGAGTACGACATCGCGCTCGAAACCGGTCTCGGTGGCCACCAGGATGCGCGTGGTCGGCCACGAGAGCACGCGCTGGCCCTCGTCGAGCATCACCCGGGGCCGGTTCACCTGAAAGTCGTAGTAGTCCTCCGGGTCGAAGGCCGCCACGACCTCCGCCTCCCACACCTCGCTGAGATGACGCACCACAGCGGTGGCGGCCTCGCCGGCGTCGTTCCAGCCCTCGAAGGCCGCCACGAGTACCGGGTCGACGAGCTCTGGGACGTCCTCGAACTCCAGCACTCGGCCTCCTTGGTACGGGCACGGCGAGTGGTACCGCCGCACCGGGCCAGACTATGTCGTGCGAACGCGCACCGGCCCACCCGGCGCGCGGAGAGAGTGGGAAACGGCGGCGGGGGGGCAGGCCTTGAGGCCCGACGGCGTGTCGAAGGGCGAACGGGCGAACAGCGAGGGCGCGCACGTCCGTAGAATCGAGCGGTCCTTGCCGCCCACGGTCTCCAACCGGAGTGGGACGGCGGAGTGAGACGACGAAGTGCACGAACGAGGAGTCACAATGTCCGATTCGGCGAAGCTGCGCCCCGACGCCACCGACGCGCTCACCACGACGCTGCGTCAGCGCATCATGGTGCTCGACGGCGCCATGGGAACTGCGATCCAGCGCGACCGTCCCGACGAGGCCGGCTACCGCGGTGATCGGTTCGCCGACTGGCCCAGTGACGTGCAGGGCAACAACGACCTGCTGACCCTGACCCAGCCCGACATCATCGCGAGCATCCACCGCGAGTACCTCGAGGCCGGCGCTGACATCATCGAGACGAACACCTTCAACGCCCAGGCGATCTCGCTCGGCGACTACGGCATGCAGGAGCTCGCCTACGAGATCAACCTCGAGGCGGCCCGGCTCGCCCGGCGCGAGGCCGACCTCATGGAGGCCCGCACGCCCGGTCAGCCGCGCTACGTGGCAGGCGCGCTCGGCCCGACGACGCGAACGGCATCCATCTCGCCCGACGTCAACGACCCCGGCGCCCGCAACGTCAGCTTCGACCAGCTCGTGGCGGCCTACCACGAAGCCGCCCGGGGACTGGTCGACGGTGGCGCCGACCTCTTCTTCATCGAGACGATCTTCGACACCCTCAACGCCAAGGCGGCGATCTTCGCCGTCGAGACCCTGTTCGAGGAGCACGGTCGGCGCTGGCCCGTCGTCATCTCCGGCACGATCACCGACGCGTCGGGACGCACGCTCTCGGGGCAGGTCACCGAGGCCTTCTGGGACTCCGTGCGTCACGTGAGACCGCTGGCCGTCGGTCTCAACTGTGCCCTGGGGGCCAAGGAGATGCGGCCCTACATCGCCGAGATGAGCCGTCTCGCCGACTCGTTCGTGTCGTGCTACCCGAACGCGGGCCTGCCGAACGCCTTTGGCGAGTACGAGGAGGCGCCCGAGGAGACCGCAGCCATCGTGGGAGAGTTCGCGCAGTCGGGCCTGGTCAACCTCGTGGGGGGCTGCTGCGGCACCACCCCTGACCACATCGCCGCCATCGCCGAGGCCGTTCACGGCCAGCCGGTCAGAGAGCCCTCGACGGTCGCGCCGGCCATGCGCCTGTCGGGCCTCGAGCCGTTCACCATCACCGACGACAGCCTTTTCGTCAACGTCGGCGAACGCACGAACATCACCGGTTCGGCGCGCTTTCGCAAGCTGATCAAGGACGGCGACTTCGACGCTGCCCTGTCGGTCGCGACCCAGCAGGTCGAGAACGGCGCGCAGGTCATCGACGTCAACATGGACGAGGGGATGATCGACGGCGTCGCCGCCATGGACCGTTTCATGAAGCTCATCGCGAGCGAGCCCGACATCAGCCGCGTGCCGGTGATGATCGACTCGTCGAAGTGGGAGGTCATCGAGACGGGTCTCAAGTGCGTTCAGGGCAAGTCGATCGTCAACTCGATCTCGATGAAGGAGGGTGAGGAGAAGTTCGTCGAGCAGGCCCGTCTGGTGCGCAAGTACGGCGCCGCGGCCGTGGTGATGGCCTTCGACGAGGAAGGCCAGGCCGACTCTCTCGAGCGGCGCAAGGAGATCTGCGCCCGGGCCTACCGCATCCTCACCGAGGAGGTCGGCTTTCCGGGCGAGGACATCATCTTCGACCCGAACGCCTTCGCCCTCGCGACGGGCATCGAGGAGCACGCCGCCTACGGGGTCGACTTCATCGAGGCGACCCGCTGGATCAAGGCGAACCTGCCGGGCGCGCGGGTCTCCGGTGGCATCTCGAACGTGTCGTTCAGCTTTCGCGGCAACAACCCGGTGCGCGAGGCGATCCACGCCGTGTTCCTCTACCACGCGATCCGCGCCGGGCTCGACATGGGCATCGTCAACGCCGGAGCGCTCGCCGTCTACGACGACGTCGAACCCGAGCTACGAGAACGCATCGAGGACGTCGTGCTCAACCGGCGACCGGATGCCGCGGAGCGCCTTCTGGAGATCGCGGAGACCTACAACCGGGTCGGGGAGGTGGCCGAGGTCAGCGAGCAGGAGTGGCGCTCACTGCCCCTGCGAGAGCGCATCACACACGCCTTGGTCAAGGGCATCGACGCACACGCCGAGAGCGACACCGAGCTCTTGCGCCTCGAGATCGAACAGGCCGGCGGCCGGCCGATCGAGGTCATCGAGGGCCCGCTCATGGACGGGATGAACGTCGTCGGGGACCTCTTCGGAGCTGGAAAGATGTTCCTCCCCCAGGTGGTCAAGAGTGCCCGGGTGATGAAGAAGTCGGTGGCCTACCTCATCCCCTTCATCGAGGAGGAGAAGGCCAAGGACCCGTCGCTCGCTGCTGCGAAGGACACCAACGGCACGATCGTCATGGCGACGGTCAAGGGCGACGTGCACGACATCGGCAAGAACATCGTCGGGGTGGTGCTGCAGTGCAACAACTACGAGGTGATCGACCTCGGGGTCATGGTGCCGGCGCAGAAGATCCTCGACGCCGCCAAGGAGCACGACGCCGACATCATCGGGCTGTCGGGGCTGATCACCCCGTCGCTCGACGAGATGGTCAACTTCGCTGCCGAGATGCAGCGCCAGGGGCTGACGATCCCGTTACTCATCGGCGGTGCGACCACCTCTCGGGCCCACACCGCGGTGAAGGTCGACAAGCGCTACGACGGCCCGGTCGTATGGGTCAAGGACGCCTCCCGCTCGGTGCCGATGGCCGCTGCCCTGCTCAGTGACGAGCAGCGACCCAAGCTGCTGGCCGACATCAAGACCGACTACGACGCACTGCGCGAGCGCCACGCCACCAAGCACGAACGGCCGCTGCTGTCGCTCGAGCAGGCGCAGGCCAACCGCACTCCGGTCAGCTGGGAGGGCTACCACCCGCCGCGCCCGCGCCTGCTGCTGCAGCAGGAGAAGGACATCTCGACCATCGTGCGCCCGGGCGCTCCCGCTCAGCACGTGAGGGTCTTCCACGACTACCCCCTCGATGAGCTGCGACGCTACATCGACTGGCAGCCGTTCTTCAACGCCTGGGAGATGAAGGGCAGCTTTCCCGACATCCTCAACAACCCGGCCAGCGGCCCGACGGCCCGAAAGCTCTACGACGACGCCCAGCAGATGCTCGACCAGGTCGTCGCCGAGAAGTGGCTGACCGGCAAGGGGGTCATCGGTCTCTTCCCTGCGAACGCCGTCGGTGACGACGTCGAGCTCTACCTCGACGAGGCTCGTACCGAGCCGCACGTGCTGCTGCACCACCTGCGCCAGCAGGGGCAACACCGCGACGGGGTGCCCAACCGCTCGCTGGCCGACTACGTCGCGCCGAAGGAGACCGGGCTGCGCGACTATGTTGGCGGCTTCGCCGTCACGGCCGGGCTGGGGGCCGCGGAACGGGTCGCCGCCTTCCGCAAGGATCTCGACGACTACAACGCGATCCTGCTCGAGTCGCTGGCCGACCGCCTCGCCGAGGCCATGGCCGAGCGCATGCACGAGCGCGTGCGCAAGGAGCTCTGGGGGTTCGCCCCCGACGAGCACCTCGACAACGCGGCCCTCATCAAGGAGCAGTACGCCGGCATCCGACCCGCGCCGGGCTACCCGGCGTGCCCGGAACACACCGAGAAGCAGACCCTGTGGGAGCTGCTCGACGTGGAGGCGAACACCGGCATCGTGCTGACGGAGGGCATGGCCATGTGGCCCGGTGCAGCGGTGTCGGGCTGGTACCTCTCGCACCCGCAGTCCCAGTACTTCGTGGTCGGCCGGGTCGGCCGTGACCAGGTGGAGGACTACGCGCGCCGCAAGGGCTGGACCATGCGCCAGGCCGAGCGTTGGCTTTCGGCGAACCTCGCCTACGACCCGGAGGACTGATCCGCGATGAGCGAGGCCAACGAGAGCTCGCGTTCTGGCGCGACGGGGTCGTCCGGCTCTGCGACGGCGTCGCTGCCGGCCGCGGTGCTCTGGGACATGGACGGCACGCTCGTCGACACGGAGCCCTACTGGATCCGGGCCGAGCATGAGCTCGTGGCCGCCCACGGGGGGGTCTGGAACGACGAGTTCGCCCACCAGCTCGTGGGTAACGCCCTCGAGGTGTCGGCGCAGCTGATCATCGAGCAGTCGGGGATCGACCTGACGATCACCGAGATCGTCGAAGGCCTGCTGGAACGGGTTGTCGCGCAGGTGGCGACGCAGGTGCCGTGGCGCCCCGGGGCCCGTGAGCTGCTCTTCGAGCTGGGTCGGCTGGAGGTGCCGTCGCTGCTCGTGACCATGTCGTGGCGTTCACTCGCCGACCGGGTCGTCGGGGCTCTTCCTGAAGGCACCTTCCGGGCTCTGGTCACCGGCGACGAGGTCAGCCACGGCAAGCCGCACCCGGAGCCGTACCTGGCGGCAGCCCGGTTGATCGACGTCGACCCCCGCGACTGCGTCGCTCTCGAGGACTCCCCGACAGGGGTGCGGTCAGCCACCGCGGCAGGGGTACCGACCATCGCCATCCCGCACGTCGTTCCGGTGCCTCAGATCGAGGGCGCGGTGCAGGTGTCGACCCTGGCCGGGGTCTCGGCCTATGACCTCATCGAGCTCGT